>DATEKK010000302.1:0-27759 GCA_035277485.1 Gemmatimonadaceae bacterium | reverse complement strand
ACGGCGTAGCTGAGCACACCGTACAGCCCCGCAATCGTGAGCGCGAGCGCGACGCCGGCGAACGCGCCGAGCATCGTCATGAAAAAGCGCGGCCGCCCGAGGCTCTGCGAGATGATCTCGGGCATCGTCGCTATTTCGGACACCGCGGCGGTGGGATCGATGCCCACGATGGCACGCCTGACTGCGGCGATCACGTCCTTGGGGTCGCCGCGTGTGCGAATCATGAGGGGGAAGCGCGAGTCGCCGGTGGCCGCCTGCAGATACGTGTAGTACATCTCCGGCGCCGGATCGCTCACCGGCCCCACGTTGCGAATGTCGCTCACGACGCCGACGATCGTCGCGAACGTGGTATCGCCCGTATAGAAGCGGCGACCCACGGGGTTCTGTCCGCGAAAATCCCGCTTCGCGAGCGCCTGGTTGACCACGACCACCTGCGGCGTCGTCTTGCCGTCGTCGTCGTTAGGCCTGAGCAAGCGCCCGTCGAGCAGGCGCTGGCCCGTGACCGTGAAGAAGTCGGGCGTCGCCACGCGGATCTCGACGAGCGGCCATCGTGTCGGATCGGCGGCGGATGCACCCTCGTACCGGATGTTGCTGTTCCATCCCCAGTTCACGTACGGCAAGAGATTGATGCCGCCCGCGGACTGGACACCCGGCACCTCGCGCACGGCATCGAGCGCGGGCTCGAGGAACCGCCGCACCGCGGTTCCGTTAGGATACCGCGCGCTGGAGACCGTGGCGCTGAGCGTCAGCACGTGCGCCGTCTCGAAGCCGGGATCCTTGCGCAGCAGTCCGGCGAAGGCGCGGAGCATGAGCCCCGCGCCGATGAGCAGCACGAGCGACAGCGCAATCTCGAACACCGCAAGCGCGCGGAGGGCCCGGTGCTGCTCCCGTCCACTGCCGCCGCCGCGCCCGCCGCGCAGCGCGTCCTGCGGGTCGATGGTCGTGTTGCGCCACGCGGGTGCCGCACCGCACGCGAGGCTCACCGCGATCGCGACGGCGACGCCGAACGCAATCACGCGCCAATCGACACCCAATCCGGCGAGCTGCGGCATCTGCGCCGCGGCGAGCCTGCCGATCGTCCGCACGCCGATCGCCGCCAGCCCGAAGCCAAGGGCCGCGCCTAACGCACCGATCACGAGGCTCTCGGCGATGGCCGGCCGCATGACGTGCCAGCGCGTGGCGCCGAGCGCCGTGCGCACCGCCATCTCGCGCTGGCGGTGGACGCCGCGCGCGAGCAGCAGGGCGGCGACGTTGGTCGCGGCGATGAGCAGCACCATGCACACCGCGCCGAACAGCAACAGGAGCGGCCCTTTCACGACGCTCGCGCTCTCCGCCACCAGCGGCGCCACCCGCACGTTCTCATCCTGCAGATTCGCGTACTGCGCGACGAGCGGCGCGAACAACTTTCTGAGCTCCGCCTGCGCCGACGCCGGCGTCGCTCCGCTCGTTAGGCGCCCGAGCATGAGGAGGTAGTTGTTGCCGCGCATCGCGAGTTGCTGGGGCGTGAACCGCATCGGCATCCAGACGTCGCTCTCGAGCATGTTGCTGCCGTGCGGGATGCGGTACTTCGGCGGCAGCACCCCGATGATCGTGGCCGGCTTTCCATCGATGTCCACCGTGCGGCCCACGATCGACGGCGCGGCGCGAAATTTCTCGCGCCAGAACTCATCGCTCAGGACGGCGACGAGCGGCGCATCGAGCCGGTCGTCCGCCGGCCCGATCAGACGGCCGAGCTCGGCGCGTGAGCCGAGCATCGGAAACAAGCCGCCGGTCACGAAGTGCTCGGACGCCTGAACCGTTTCGCTTCCAAGGTTGACGAGCGCGCTCCCGGACGAGATCGCCGAAAGCGACTCAACGGTGCGGCTTTCGCGTGCGAGGTCCGCATAGTTGCCCGGCGACTCCGGCCAGGTGCCCATCGGACCCGTTTGCGGCGTAATCCGATGGACGGCCACGAGGCGATCGGCGTCCCGCATCGGGAGGGGTTGGATGAGAGCTCGGCTGATCGCGCTCGCGACCGCGGTGGTGCCGCCAATGCCGAGGCCGAGGCAAAGGATGGCGGACAGCGCCATCGCGGGGCTGCGCGCGAGGCTTCGCGCGGCGCTGCGAAGCTCGACTCCTAACGACGCCATTGTTCCGTCCGGACGGGATTGTCGTTTGGACAGCCGTTCGGCGAGGAACGTTGCATGAAGTCGGACACTGCACAGACAAGGCCGGACCGCTCTGCCTGGTTCGCGGGTTCGGACCGATCACCCAGGCATTTGCCGGCGGTCCGGATTTGTCCGTGTCTTGTCCGTCTTCAGGACGATGTGCCTAACTTCCTCAAGATCGCTCGCGCGTCCGCCAGGTGCTGGCGAACCACGGGCAGCGTATTCTCGACGAGCTGCTTGGTGGGCCCTGTCGCGTCGCCCCGTGCCGTCTCGAGGTTGTGCAACAACTGCGTGTGAAAATCGACCTCGGACTCCATCAACAGGCGATCGCGCGGTCCGCCGGCTTTCGTGGTCGATAGGCGATGCATCATGCGCTTGGCCATCATGGCGTTCGCCGTGTCGCCCGCGGCCTGCTCGAGCGTCACCTTCGCCTTGGTCGCCGTGCTCTTCACCTCGTCCATGTGCTGCGTGTGGGCGGTCACCATGCGTTGGGCAAAGCGCTTGACCTCCAGGTTCGTCGCGCTGTCGGCGCCGTCCTTCGACATCGCGACCTCGAGCGAATCGCCCTGCATGATGTGCCAGAGAATGTTTGCGTTAGTCATTTTCGGAGCGCTCGGGCCGTCGACCGGCGCCCGGGCGCCAAGCCCGGCAAGAGCGGCGGCCGCGACACTCGCGATCGCCAGACACGTTGCGATTCGATGTTGCATAACCCACCTCTGCCCCTGCACGGGGCGCTCTGCGTGATGGTCCAGCTGCATTCGAGTACGGGCGGCAATATGCGGACCCTGTTTGACCACGCATGCGAGCGCTTGGCGCATCGGGCACGGCAGAGCACGCAGGAGCTTGCTCATCGGCTGTGATTGCCGTATACTGGCCCGCCAACCTTTGTATACAATCTTCCGCGCTCCCGGCCCGCCGCGAAGCACACCACCCGCCGAACACCGGGCTTCCACCCGGGACCCACACCATGCCTAACTCGCGCCGCACGACTCGCACCGCGCTCGTATCGTTTCTCGTGAGTGCGTTCGCCCTCGCTGCCAACGCGACGGTCACCGCGAGGCACGCCTGCGCCCAGTCGCCGGGCTCATCGATGACGGCGCCAAACGCGCTCGCCTCCCGCATCGACGCCATCGTGAGTCGGCCCGAATACCGGCACGCGTTCTTCGGCATCGAGATTTTCTCGCTCGATACGCACGACCCGATCTACCAGCTCAACGCCGACAAATTTTTCGTCCCGGGCTCAACCACCAAGCTGCTCACCGAAGGCACGGTCCTCGAGCTCCTCGGACCGGACCACCGCTTCCGCACCAGGGTCTACCGCACGGGTCCTGTGCGCAGCGACGGCACGCTGGACGGCAACCTCGTTCTCGTGGCTGCCGGCGATCCCGATCTCTCGAACCGCGTGCAGCCCGACGGCAGCCTCGCGTTCGAGAACGAGGACCACTCCTATGGCGGAAGCCCGGACACCCGCGCTGTGCCCGGCGATCCCCTGCTCGTGCTGCGCGAGCTCGCGCGACAGGTGCGGCAGCACGGGATCCGTGCGGTGCACGGCAGCGTGATCGTCGACGCGTCGCTGTTTCCCGAGGGCGATCGCGAGCTCGGCACGGACGTCGTGATTTCGCCCATCGTCGTGAACGACAACGTGGTGGACGTGACCGTCGCGCCGGGGAAGACGCCGGGCGACTCGGTCACGTTGCGTGTCTCGCCGGAGACGCCCTACGTGACGTTCGTGAACCGCGCGACGACGAGCGTCCCAGACTCCTCTCCCAACATCAACTGGGCGTCGGACAGCTCGGCGGCGGATGGCTCGCACATCGTGACGGTGACCGGCACCGTGCCCGCCGGCAAGCCGGGCATTCTCTTCAGTTGGCCGGTCGACGAGCCGACGAGATTCGCCGAAGTGTCGTTCGCTCGATCGTTAGGCGCGGAAGGGGTGCGGGCGAGCGCGATCGCGCCGACGCGCCACGTCGACATGGCGGCGCTGGCGCGCGGATACGCCGATTCGATGGTGGTGGCCGAGCACGTGTCGCCGCCCCTGTCGGAAGAAGTGAAGGTGACGCTCAAGGTGAGCCAGAACCTGCACGCCAGCATGGGACCCTTTCTGTTAGGCTCGCTCCTGGCACATCAAGGGACGGCGAAGGCCGGGTTCGGCGAGGAGCGTCGGTTTCTGAAGGACGCCGGGTTAGACCTCTCCGGGGCGTCGCAGAGCGATGGCGCCGGCGGGTCGGCGCACTTCACGCCCGATTTCATGGTGCACTTTCTGGCGTACATGGCGACACGCAAGGATTTCCCGCTGTACTACGCTTCGTTGCCGGTGCTCGGCCGCGACGGCACGTTGTGGAACATTCAGGTGAATTCGCCGGCGGCGGGTCACGTGCATGCCAAGACCGGGACGTACGAACGGGATGATTTGCTGAACGACTTGATGATGGTGGATGGGAAGGGGCTGGCGGGATATATGACGACAGCGGATGGACGCCGGCTGGCGTTCGCGGTGTACGCGAACAACGTTGCCGCCGGGACGGACCCCGAGGCAATCACCCGCGGCGTGGGCCAAGCGTTAGGCGAGATCGCGGCCGCGGCCTATGGCATACAACCGTAAGGAACTCAGGCCGGCGCGATCGCCAGCACGCGGAGCGGACTGCCGCTCCCGTTGACGAGCTTGAGCGGCGCCGCGATCACCACCGCTCCCGTCGGCGGCAGTTGGTCGAGATTGCACAGGCTGGCCAAGCCGAACTTGCCGTTGCCGTGCATCGTCGCGTGATTCGGGAACGGCGGGTCGAACGTGCCGGCCTGTCCGGCGTCGGTGCCCACGGTCTCGACGCCCACGCCTAACACATCGCGGTCGGTGGCCAGGAGCTCCGACGTGCTCCGGTGGAAGCCCGGACTGTGCGGCCCGTCGGATTTGACGTTGAGGAACGTGGCGGAATCCGAGCGCGTGCTCCAGCCGGTGCGCAGCAACACCCAGGCGCCGCGCGGAATGCGGCCGTGCTCCTTCTCCCACGCCACCACCTGATCGGGCATGAGAAGAAAGTCCTCGTTCTTCGCGACCTCGGCGGTCACGTCGATCACGCACGCCGGCCCGACGAAGCGCCGCGACGGGATCGTGTCACAGCGATTGTCGGGAAGATCCTTGCCGGTCACCCAGTGCACCGGCGCGTCGAAGTGCGTGCCCGTGTGCTCGCCTAACCGAATCGTGTTCCAGTACCACGCGGGGCCCTTGTCGTCGTAGCGCGAGATCACATCGATCGACACGCCGGGCGACGACGCGAAGATGGGCGGCAGGCCGATCACCGGCGTGTCGGGGCCCAACGGCTGCGTGAGATCCACGATCTTGAGATCGCCTGCATGCAGCGCGGAAACGAGATCGGCGAGAACGGACATCGATCGATACCGGGCAAAAAATGGTGGGCTGGTCGGGCGTCAGACGCCGTGGAAGATGCGGAACACCTGCGTGAGCAGCCAGTAGATGCCGACACCCAGTATGATCACGGGGATGCCGTAGCGAATCCAGTAGAACACCCACGTAGGCACCGGCCGCTCCCCTGCACCGAACAGCTCGGCGAGCGCGGCGCTCCGGTTCATGCACCACGCCACCGTGATGACCGCGAGGAGCGAGCCGAGGGTCTGCATGCCGGAGCCGAATGTAAGATCCCAGGGAACGAAGATCGCGTTGTTGATCATGGGCGGGATCGCGAGCACGAAGCACGCCGCCGACATCACCCACACGGCGCGCGTCCGCGTGACGCGCGTGTTGTCCGTTAGGCCGGCCACCAGCACTTCCACCGCGCCGATGTCCGACAGGTAGCCCGCGCCGAACAGACTCACGAAGAAGAGACATCCCCACAGCCAGCCGGCCGGCATCGACCCGAACACCTTGGGCAGCGTGGTGAAGATGAGGCCGGGGCCCGACGCGGGCTCGAGGTGGAACGCGAACACCGCCGGAATCACCGCGAGGCCGGCGATGAGCGACGACCCGGTGTCGCCGAACACCGTCCACCACGCCGGGTTCGCGAGCTTCTCGTTTTCGTGCAGGTACGAGCCGTACACCACCATGAACGTTCCGCCTAACGAGAGCGCGAAGATCGCGTGCCCGATCGCCGCCGCCATCACGTTGGCCGTGAGGTCGGAGAATCGGAACTCGAGGAGATACCACCGGACGCCGTCCATCGCGCCCGGGAGCGTGAGCGCGCGCACCATCACCACGATCGTGACGATGGTCATGGCCGGCAGCACGATGATGCTCACGAGCTCGATGCCCCTGCGCACGCCGCGGATGAGGATCACGGCGCACGCGAGGATCACGACCGCCGTGCAGATCAGCTGGAGCACGAACGAACGCGCGACGAAGCCGTGCGGCGGCGGCAGAATGGCTGCCGCGTCGAACGGCACGCGCGCCACCACGGCCACCTGGCCGATGGCGTAGTAGAGCACCCAGCCGATGACCGCCGAGTAGTAGCCGGTGGCCGCCGTGACGACGAAAAAGAGGAACCAGCCCACCGGCTTGCCTAACGGGAGCCCGCCGCGCTCGAACGCCCCCACCGGTCCGCGTCGCGTGTGGCGCCCCAGCGCGAACTCCGTCATGAGCGCGGGGACGCCGATGATGATCGACACGAGCGTGTAGAAGAGTACGAACGCCGCGCCGCCGAACTTGCCCACCATGTACGGGAACCGCCAGACGTGTCCGAGTCCGATGGACACGCCCACGATGGTCATGAGGCCGCCTAACCGGGAGGCGAACGTCTCGCGGGCGTCGGTCACCGGGCCGGGGCGAGCTCCGCGAGCAGGTCCAGGGCGCGATCGACGTCGTCGATCGTGGTGAAGAAGTGCGGGGCCAGGCGGAGCACGTCGCCCCGCGCCGTGGGCAACACGCCGCGAGCGCGCATGGCGTCCTCGGTTGCGGCCGGATCGCACACGACGAAGGCCGTGGTCGCCGTCTTGTGCGCCACGTCGTCCGTGCCCTGTATCGTCAGGCCGCGGTCACGCCCGCCCTCGATCAGGCGTCGTCCCAGCACTTCGTGCCAGGCGCGGATCTTGTGCGGGCCGATCGCGTTGATCAGCTCCATGCCGGCACGCGCGACGTAGGCGCTGATCACCGGCGGTGTGCCGGTGTCGAACCGGCTCGCGGTTGGCGACCAGTCCAGCGTGCGCGCCGTCGACGTGAACGGATCCGCTCGGCCGAACCAACCCGTCACCGTCGGATGCAGCGACCCGACCACCTCCGGCCGCACGTACAGGAACGCGATGCCCGGCATCCCCATCAGGAACTTGAGGTTGCCGGACGTGAGAAAATCGACGCCTAACGCACGAACGTCCACCGGTACGACGCCGAGCGTTTGGTAGGCGTCCACAAAGGACAGGGCGCCCGCGTCGCGCGCACGCGCCGCGATCCGGCGCGCGTCCTGAATGAACCCGTTGGCGTAGTAGCCGTGGCACGCCGACACGAGCGCCGTGCGCTCGTCGATCAGCGTGTCGTACACATTCTGGTCGATCGTTCCCTCGCACACCGGCGCGAACGAGACACGACCCCCGCGCGGGCCCTGCGCCAGCCACACGTGTGCGACGGTCGGAAACTCCGCCTCGCTCACGACGAGTCCGTTGCGACGACCCGAGAGCTCCAGCGCACTCGCGACCGCACTCGCTGCTTCCGACACGGAGCTGAACACCGCGATGTCCGACGGCGTCGCTCCGATGAGTGTGGCGAACTCGGCCTTCGCGAGGGCGACTTCGGTGAGCCACGCGTCCCAGTCCATCCCCTTGGCGTTCCACGAATCCAGATAGCGCTCGGCCGCCGCGCGCGTTGCATCGGTTTGCGGCGCTTGCGAGCAGTTGTTCATGGGGATGCACGACGCGAGCAGCGGAACGCGCGCGCGATACGCCTGGATGTCGTAGTCGGGTTCCGTGGCGCTCACGCCGCGCCCCCCGCCTTGCGCTGCTGGATCCATCGGCGAAAGCGGAATGCGTTCTCGCCTAACTGAAGATCCATGCCGTAGTGATCCGGCCCGACGGCCGACACCTTGGCGACGATGACGCTCATCTCCGTGCGCTCGATCGCCGCCAGAAATGCGTCGCCGAAGTCGAGGGTGGTCACGGCGTGCGCGACATGGCGGATGCCCGCACCGCGCGCGATCGCGTCCAGGTCCGTGACGCCGGAGAACGTTTGCGACTCGAAGCCGCCCGTCGACAGGAGGCTTCCGTTGTCGAAGATCACGTGGATGAGATTGTGCGGCCGATACCGCGCCAAGGTAGTGAAGGTCCCGAGGTTCATGAGCACCGAGCCATCGCCGTCGAGCACGACCACGCGTTCGTTAGGCAAGTGCGTGGCGAGACCCAATCCAATCGACGAGGCGAGCCCCATGGCGTGCTGCAGATAGAAGAAGTTCTCGCGGTGGCCGAGGTTGTAGAGCTCCTGTGCGCACGCACCCATGATCGTCACCACGAGCTTGTCCTCGAGCTCGGGATAGATCATCTGGAGGCATTCGGCGCGCTCCATTCAGTCCTCCATCAGGTCGCGCGTGAGCAGCAGCGCGACGGGCGACAGGGAGCTCTGCGAGAACGTCCACGCTTCCCGGATCTGCTTGGCGACTTTTTGCGGATCGCGCGCATACTCGAACGGAATCTCGAGCGCGCGGAGCACCGGCTCGGTGACGATGCCACCGCGCGTGTGCCACGGATACGGCTCGCCCCAGTGGCCGCGTAAAGCAATGAGCATGCAGAGCGGCACGCGATACAGTTGGGCGAGCGACACGATGCCGTTGATCGCGGCGAGGAAGCCGTGGTTCTGCATGAGCAGAATGTGCGGCGTGCCGGCGAAATAGGCTCCGGCGGCGATGCCGATGGCCTCTTCTTCCTTGGCGACCTGCAGCAGCTGGATGTCGGGGTCGTCTTCGGCGCGCTGGAGGAGCGGCCCGAGCCACGTCTCCGGAAGCGCCGAGATCGACTTGATCCCGGCGGCTTTGATGCCGTCGAAGATGATCTTGCTGTTGTCGTAGGAGACGGTCATCGCGCCGCGGAGTGCCCTGGGGCTAGGAAGTATCGCGCGTGGCACTTGGCCTGTCGAGGCGGACGGGCGCCGCGAGCAGCCCGGTCTCGGGCCGCATCATGAAGTAGTTGCCTACTAAGTAGGTGACTACTCCATGATGGGTGGTGAACTACACCGCTAGCCTGCTTTGGCCAACGAGGGATGACGCCGAATGGCTTTGATCCCTCTTGCCGCTGCCGAATGCTTGGCGCGCCATAAATCCCAAGTCATTTGCAGGTTCAGCCAGAACTGCGCCTCCATTCCAAAAACCTGCTCAAGCCGCAGCGCCGTGTCAGGCGTGACCCCGCGCTTACCGTGAATGATCTCATTTAGCCGCGGGTACGATACACCGATCCATTCGGCAAGCTCGGTTTGCGTAATGCCCAACGGCTTGATGAACTCGTTGACGAGCATGTCTCCGGGATGCGTCGGCGCCCGATTTGTCGGCAAGCGCGCCATGTCGCTCGCTCCTTTACCATGGGACCCCATGGGTCCGTCAACAGTTACCACGACCTGCCATACACCCGCACTGCGTCGTCGGTAGTCTCACTCAGTGATAATCGACGATCGCGACTTCCCGCGGTCCAGCTTCAGTCCAACGGAAACAAATTCGATATTGGTCGTTGATGCGAATGCTAAATTCACCTCGTCGATCGCCTTTCAAGCCCTCCAGGCGATTTCCCGGAGGGAACCGCAACCCTGCAAGCGACACCGCAGCGTCGAGCATATCGAGCTTGCGTCGCGCCTGCCGCCACAGGTCATGTGGGCAGCATTTTCGCGCGGCCTTGGAGTCGACGCCATTGTAGACATCCTCTGTGCCAGCATCGGCGAAAGATTCGATCATCCACTGTCCCTAGACACATCCGCTGACTGTCGAGCAGCACCCTGCGAACCGATCGAACCCCTCAAACCATGTAGCAGTATAACGGATAGCGTTATACGTGTCAATTGCCGGGAATTGACGCGAGCCAGGCCACTTGCGTCTCGACAAACCACGCCCGCGTGCGTTCGACACACGCGGGCGACGTGTTCGTATTACGCTGCCAGCGCGGCAGACGATACCGCGCGCGGCGCGCGAAGCTTCCGGAAAATCAGGACGTGTATGAGGAGGTATGCCGGCACGAGGAACGTCGGAACCAACACCCACGGCAGTGTGAGGACCTCGGTCGAACGGCGATGGCTTGGCAACGGTTCCCGCCGCGAACAACGAAAGAGCCGGGACGGCTGCACTAGTCCGTCCCGGCTCTCCGGCAATCTGAGCGGCTGTCCTTACTTCTGATTTCCTCCGGCGCTCACTGACCCCCCGCCGGATACCACGGAAATCGTCACCGCCGACGGATACTGCTTGTCGTGGTGCACCGAGTTCTGCGCCACCAATCCGTCCTTCTCGTCGTAATTGTTCCCGCCCGTATTCAGGTTGCGATCGAATCGCGGGAAGTTGCTGCTCGAGACCTCCAACCGCAGCCGATGCCCCGGCTTGAAGTAGTTGGAGAAATCGATCGGCTGGAACGTCACCTTGTACACCTTCCCCGGCTGCATCCAAACCTCGGGCTTGTCATAACCGTCCCGATAGCGCATGCGCTGGATGTTCTCGATCAGGTTGAACGCGCGCCCATCGGGATACACGTCGTCGACGCGCCACGTGAAGTCCGTGTCCTTCCGGTTAGACGAGACGTACAGCGTGACCGTGATCGGCCCGCTCATCTCGACGCCTTCCTTGAATGGCTCCGTCGTATAGACGAGCACGTCATTGCGCGCTTCGACGGGACGCTGGTCGTACGACCCGAAGTGCACCGCATTCCCCTCGCAGCATCCGCCGCCGCCATACGTCTGCACGGGATTCGCCGGATCGTAGTTGAACTGGTCGGGCTTGTCGCTTCCGTTCTGCGGACCGTCGCCCAACGCGCCATCGCCGTAGAGCGTGTTCGCCTTCCCTTCGCTGTGCAGATAGAACGTCATCGGCTTGGCACCCGGAGGCGGCCAGCTCGTCGTCTTCTTCCACTGGTTGAGGCCGACGACGTAGTACTGAACCTTCGGCTGCTTCTCCAGAATGCCGTTGTCCTCGCCCTTCATGAAGTGGTCGAACCACGCGTACATGAGCGAGTCGTACGGGAAGCGCGCGTCGCCCACGTCCAGGTCGCCGATCATGGTGTGCTCGGTGGCCCGCGTATACGCGCAATGGAGCACCGGCGCGATGATCATGTACTGCTCGTTGGCGACATCGCCCTGCGCGTGCTGCCGCACCCAATTGTAGGCCGCGATGTTGGGCGACACCGACACGTCGTACCAACTCATGAACCACAGACCGGGCTTGTTGACGGGCAGGCTGTCGTTCCAGAGGCCGCCCTTGTACCACGCCGGGTCGTTGGGCGCGCGGGCGATCATGTCGCCGCCCGTCTCGACCGGCATCTTCGTGTCGAAAATGCCCGGCGGCCCGCCGATCGAGCTGATGATGCTGTCCTCGGGCAAGTGCCAGAGCTGCGCCGACCAGTCCACGGGCGGCATCTGCGGCGCGAAATCGAACATCTTGCGCGCGAGCGTGATGTCGGCCTGCGACGTGTTGGGCGCGAGCTGCGGACGAATCTGATTCTGTTCACCGTAGAGCCAGTCGATGAACAGCATCTGCACCGCTCCGCCGCGGTACCAGTTGCCTTGCTCGTAGTACGGACCCACGCGGCCCACGCCGGCGCCGAAGCCCTGCACGTTGAAGGTGGCCAAGCCCGGATTGTCCAAATTGACGACGCCCAACTGCCATTCGGCGGTCGATGAGCAACCGGTGAGGCCGACCTTGCCGTTCGACCAGGGCTGCGTCGACATCCATTTGATCTCATCGAATCCGTCGGTGCGCGGCGGCCCGAGGATGTCGTAATTGCCCTCGGAGTAGAAATGGCCGCGCTCGTTTATTTCGACGTACGCGTAGCCGCGCTTCACGGCCTCAAGCTCGCGGCTCATGTCACGGGGCGCGCCATTCTTCACGTCCCACCAATTGAAGTTGTAGGGCGTGCGGACGAACACGATGGGCACCTTCCCCGTCGCGTTCTTGGGTCGGTACACGTCGGCCAGCATGCGCTTGCCGTCGCGCATGGGGACCATGACGCTGCGGTCGATGACCGCTACCGACTCGAGCTCCTGCTCGATCGCGTTGCGCTGCGCGACGAGCTGGGCGTGTGGGTCAGGGCCTTGGGCGCCGAGTGCGCAAGGGACGCAGAGTACCAGCGACAGCGCGAGCCATGCTCGGCGATGGAGGCGGTCGCGGCATCCTCGAGTACGAACCATGACAATCTCTCCAGCAGAGGTTGCAGACGCTGCGAGGGTATGTCCGTGTACGAGGACTGTCAAGCGAAGGTCAGAACAGTGTCAGTCCACGGTGAGCTCAGGCGCAGTCGGGAGCCGAGGGAGCACCTCGACCGGCTCCAGCTCCTCGATCTCCGGCTGGCCATCGGCCGTGCCTAACGCGCGGAACCGCCGCGCCGAGCTCAAGACGCGCGACTCGAGCGACCCGACGGCGTCGTTGTACGCCTGCACCGCGCCCGTCAGCCCGCGGTTGATCCTCACGAAATGCTCGGCCAGCGTCGCGACGCGCCGATAGAAATCCGCGCCCAGATCGCGAATGGCTTCGGCGTTGCGCGCGATGCGCTCCTGCTGCCAGCCGTACTGCGCCGATTTGAGCAGCGTGACGAGCGTCGTCGGCGTCGCCGGCACCACGCCGCGCGCCACCGCGAACTCGATCAATCCCGGATCGTGCAGGCACGCGGCACTGAGTATCGACTCGCCCGGGAGGAACATCAGCACGAAGGGCAGCGCTCCACTCACGCGCTCGCCGTATTTCTTCTCCGACAACATCTCGACCTGCGTCCGCACCTGCTTGACGTGCCTGTCCAGGAACGCCGAGCGATGGTCTTCGTCCGCGGCCTCGGTGGCGCCGATGAAGGCGTCGAGCGGCGTCTTGGCATCGACGATCACGACCTTGTCGCCCGGAAGCCTAACGACGAGATCGGGCCGGAACGTGCCGTCGTCGTCGCGCACGGTGTGCTGCGTGTCGAAGTCGCAGTGCTCGAGCATGCCCGCGAGCTCCACGACGCGGCGGAGCTGCATCTCGCCCCATTGTCCGCGCACGTGCGGCGTGCGCAGCGCGTGCACCAGACGCTGCGTTTCCTCGGTGAGCTGCTGCTGTCCATCCGCCATCGCCCGCAGCCGCTCATGGAGCTCGGCGTTCCGCTGCTCGGCGAACGCCTTCGTTAGGCGGCGCTCCGCATCGCGCTCGGCGAGGTACGTGGACGCGGCGTGCTGCGCGTGCGCGAGCTCGTTGCGCGCGCGCTCGAGCTCCGTTAGGAGCGACGTCCGCTCGCGCTCGCGTTCGGCCAGGAGCACGCCGGCGCGCAGCGCGCGCCCGCGCACGACCGACCAGGCCACGACGGCGCCAACGATCACCCCCGGCGCCGCCCACACCACCGACCAGACATTCATGTTCGGCTCCCGTCTCCGTCAGTGGACAATATCCAATCGCTAGGGATTTCCCTAGGCGCAGACGCTAGGCGAATTGGCAGCTTGCGGAACAAACGAGTCAGCCGCACCCTGCAGACTGCGCGCCGACGAGCCGATGCGGGCCTCGACGCACCCGGTGGCGCAGCCGGACTCGCCTAACGTACCACCCCACGTCCGTCCCATTTGTTGCGGAGGCCCGCATGCCAAAGACACGACCTACCCGTCCCACAAACGGGCAGAGCGCTGCCGCGAGGACCGCCGCGGTTTTGACCGCCGCGCCGATCACCCGCCAGCGTATCCCGACCACCATCGACCCGTTCGGAGAAAAGGGCGCCGCAATCGCCAGCGATCTGCTGCCGCTGCGCACCGAAGCCATCACCCGCGTGTATCTGGGCATGCAACAGATACAGCAAAACCTCACGCAAGTGACGGCGGCGCTGGATACCAGGACCCTGCCGGCGTCACTGATCGGCACGCTGCAACAACCCGACGGCAGCAACGCGGCGCGCCTGCAGATCGCCTTCGATCCCGGCTCCGTCGGCAACAATGCGCCACCGGCGACGTTCATCACCGGCGACGATGGGCATTTCCAACTCGATGTTCCGCCCAACACGCCCCTGCCCGACGCCGGGATCACGCTCACGGTTCACGGCGCGAACACGACGGCGAGCATCGCCGTGCCTGCCCAACGAATCGCGAGCAACGGCCTCATCGGCAGCCTCAAGCTCGACACGACGATCGCACCCCTGCCGCTGAGCATCCTCGCGGCGCTCGAAGCGATCGTCCCCGTGTCCGCACCGTCGAGCGCGACCAGCGAAGCGCCACAGGCGTCGCTCCCCACCGTCCAGATCGGCGATGACGGACAGTGCGGCCTCGTGTTCAATGCCAACCCATCGGTCGACGTCTTCCCCTACGGCGTGTTCTTCCGGCTGGTCGAGCCGCGCCTGAGCATCGTCCACCCGATTTTCCGGTTCCCCATCGGCAACAAGTTCCTGCCGGTGCAGCTGTACGAGACCGCGTTCAAGGCGCTCCCGTTAGGCGAGACCACTAGCTACGTCGATCGCGTGCCGGTCGAGCAGCCATTGAGCGTCGATGGCTTCCGCGACCAGATCATGGGCCTGGCCCCGGACGGCACGGTCGTCCAGGACGAAACCGTACCCATGGCCGCGACACTCGGCCTTGGTTACGTGCTCACGCTCGCCCAACGCTGGAACTACGCGGGCCTGAGCCTGGGCGACCTCGTGTACTCGCTGCCGCTCGCGCCCGGCGAGCAGCAGCAGATCGCGATCTTCGAGCGGCAGGACCGCCTCGAGGTCACCGAGAGCGAGTTCTTTTCCGAGCAAGAAGCCGAGACGCAGGCTGCGCTCGCCGACACGTCGACTAACGCAACGTTCAATTCGGCGTTCGAGGAGATGATGAACGGCGGCAGCCAATTCAACACCACGTCGACGTCCGCCAGCGCCGGCTTCAGCTTCATCGGATTCGGCGGCGGCGCCGGGACGTCATCCACCAGCGGCGGATCCAGCGAGTGGCTGCAAGGCCAACGCGATTTCACGCAGCAGGCCGCGCAGAACACCCATTCGTCGGCCGAGCGCCAAGCTGCGGCTCGTCGCTCCGCGTCGCGCACCGGGATGCGCATGGCGGCGGCAAGCGAACAGGAATCGGTGACGACGAAAACGATCACGAACCACAACCACACGCGCGCGCTCACCATGCAGTACTGGGAAGTGCTGCGCATGTACGATGTGACGACCACGATCGACGGCCTGCAGCTCGTGTGCCTGGTGCCGATGCAGATCGTGCGCTTCCTTCCGCCGGGACAGCAGCTGGCGCTCGACAATCCGGACATTCAGGTGGGATCGCGCACGACGGTGCTCGCCCGCTACGCCAACGTGCTCAAGCACGCCGACGTGCTGGCCCAGGCGCTGCCCCGCGCGTTCGAGTACGGCCTAACGCTGCTCCGCCAATTCGCCGCCGACCCCACGGCCACGGTCGAAGCCGCCGGCGGGATGGCCGAGGACGTGCTCGCGTTCTCGCTCACCGGAAGCTTCGTGCCGTGCGAGGACATCTACATCTCGGTCGTGACGAAGCGGAACACGCGCGTGGGTCCCGTGCGCTTGACGAATACCCTCGCGATTCCGCCTGACACGTTCGTCACCAAGGATCAGCTGCTCCAAGCGTTGCAGCAGATGCGCGGTACGGCGTCGAACCCGCCGCCCACGGTCACGTTCACCGCGAGCCTCGCGCTGCCGCAGTCGCTCAACCGGAGCGACGTGGTCGGCTTCGAGATCTCCCGCACGTTCCGCCGCGTGGACTATGCGCTCAAGGACCAGGCGCTGGATTTCGCCAATGAGCTGACCGCGGCCATAGGCGATGCGGCCGCCGGGCAGGCGCTGTCGAGCTTCTTCACCGGCGGTGCCTCATCGCGCCCGCCGCTCACCGCCCACCTGTCCCAGTCGGACCTGGAATCGGCGTTAGGCGGCCCCGAGCTCACGCAGTTTACGGCCGCGATCACCGAGTTCGACCCGCAGAACGCGAATCCGCCCGGCTCCGAGTCGTACGCCAACGAGTCGTTAGGCGGAACGATCCTGCCCACCCAGCCGCTGCCCGTGCCGGCCATGCAGATCGGGCCCGTGCTGCGGTACAACGAAGTGCTCGAGATCGAGAAGATGATGCAGCACGTGGTGCGCAACACCACCGAGTACTCGCGCGCCATCTGGTCGTCGCTCACCACCGAAGAGCGTGCGATTCTGCTCGATGCGTACACCATCGGCGTGTCGCCCGGCGGCATCCAGGATGAGAGTCAGATGGTGCCGCTCCTCAACTGCGTGCAGAACACGTTGCTGGGATTCTACGGCAACTCGATGATTCTCCCGTTCATCATCCCGCAGTCGGTGGCCGACGAGATGAAGATCGACCCGGCCAAGATCCAGCAGGGACTGCTCGCGTATCAGCAAGCGAGCTTCACGCCGCCGCACTCGCACGTCGCCCTGCCCACCCGCGGCGTGTTAGGCGAAGCCGTGCTCGGCCACTGCGCCTCGGCCGAGAAGATCGACCTCACGCGGTTCTGGAACTGGCAGGATTCGCCGAGCGACAGTGCGCCGACGATTTCGCCCGTGACGCTGCCGACGAGCGCACCCTCGCTCCTCGCCGGCGTGACCGCGCCCAACTCGCTGGCCAACCTGCCGCCGCTCATCAACAACGTACTGAGCGCCCCGGCGCCGGACACGTCGCTGCTGCAAGCGCTGTCCAAGAACGCGGCGTCGCAGCAGGACTTCAACGCGGCGCTCACGGGCGCGCAGCAGCTCGAGCCGCTCATGGCGAACGCGCAGAACCAGGCGAACGCCGCGCGGCAGGACGCACTGAAATCCGCGACCGACACGCAGATGATGGCGATGGCGATCGCCGGCAACATCGTCGGCGGGTTGTACGGCGGGAATCCGCAGGCCGGGTCGAACGCCGCATCGTCGATCACCGGCAAGAGCGGCGGACAGTCGTCGTCGAGCAAGAAGACCACGACCAAGAAGACGACATCGCAGAAATCGACCGGCGATTCGACGGACACGAGTTCGTCCGGCGACAACTCGAGCGGCGGCGACGGCGGCGGCAATAACGGCGGCGACAGCTGACCACCGTTAGGCCGCATCGAGTCGCACCGACACCGACATCATTACCGACTAGAGAGGATTCCGAACATGGCAGCTCCAACGATTACCAGCATCGTCCCGGCCACGGGCACCGCGGCGGGCGGCACGAGTGTCGCCATCGTGGGCACAGGCCTAACGGGCGCGAGTGCCGTCACCTTCGGCTCGGCGCCCGCGACGTCGTTCGCGGTGATCTCGGACACGCAGATCGTGGCCGCGTCGCCCGCGGGTAGCGGCAGCGTCACGGTGACCGTCACCACGCCGTCGGGCGTGTCCGGCGTCACGGCCGGCAGCACGTTTCTCTACGGCGCGGAGTCGGGCACGACGCCCGATCCCGCACTCGTCGCATCGCTGGCGAATGGTCTCATGACCATGCTCCAGACCGCGACGTCGCCCGACGCACTCGAGGCACAGACCATCCTGCTCAGACGCCTCGCACTCGAGGGCGACATCATCCCGTCGCGCGTGCCGGCGCCCCGGAACATCACCGAGATCGGCGGCTACCTGAATCTGTTAGGCAACCTCAAGGAGCCCGCGATGCGCGAGCAGGCGCTCGCCGGCATACTCGGCGTGGCCGGCCCGAACACGCCGCTCGGATGGGTCAGCACCATCCCGCTGTCCATGGTGGCCGTGACGAACGACCGACCCACAGGTCCTGCACAGCCCACCATACCGCTCACGTTCTATGTGCGGAGCGATTTCGCGACATCGACGAATGCCGCGCTGACGTATCTCCATCAGCGCGGGTGCACCCTTCCGTTAGCCAGCCCGGCGCCGCGGCTGCCGTCGGGATTGCCGGGTGCGACGCCGCCGGCGGACGTCCTGCCGTTCCTGGGACGGACGCTCGACATCGTTGCCGCCACGGCTCTTGCCAATCCGGCGACGGATCCGATCGCCCTGGTCAAGCCGCAGGGATCGGCGACGCCGTTCCAGATCGCATCGAACGTGGTGAACGCCGGCAGCGTCGCCGTGCCGCCGGCGGCATACGACGCCATGCAGTGCAACTCGACCACGTGCTCGACGGTGACGTTGTCGAGCCAGTCGCTCGTCGATGTGGCGCCGGTGCTCGCCAATGCCGGGTTCTATCCAGGGAATCCGTTGTCCCAGCCGACTAACGGTGGCGACTCGGCGTGGTCGCGCTTCACGAACGTCACGGGGCTGGTGGCCGGCACCACCAAGCTTGGTGATGAGCTCGCTTTGTTGTACGATGCGCCGACGATCGCGGGCAGCGTGTTCGCCGGTGCGTTGGATTGGGTGTGGAACGGTTCGGCGTTCGCTGCCGCGCCGTAAGTCGATCGCGGTCAATGGGCCGGGACGGTGCCAAGCCGCCCCGGCCTTGCGGCCGCGTCCGGTCCGTTGCATTTCACCCCGCAGAGACGTGCCGTCGCATTTCGCAAACCCACGAGGGGTTTCATGCGCATCCATCGGTTCATCGCCCTTCTGGCGATCGTTGCGCTCGCGGGCGCCTGCAAAAAGTACGATTCCAAGAACAAGGCGGACGCGCAGCTCGGCGATCTCGCGAAAAAGTTAGGCGTGTCGCTGGACTCGGCGGACACGGCGAGCGGCGCCGCGGTGAGCGAAGGCGATCCGTGCTCGCTGCTCGACTCGGGCCAGGTGGCGGCCGCGATCGGACCGCTCGCGGCGCCGCCGTACCGCGGTACGTACAAGCCGGAGCCGCGGTCCGAGTCGTGCCGCTATGAAACGAAGAATCACCGCCGCATGCTCGTGAGCGTCGACTGGAGCGGCGGCAAGACGGCGATGAAGATGATCGGCTTCGGGCGCAGCCTAACGGACCCCGTGGCCAAGCACGGCGATGAAAAGGTGGGTCAGACGGTGTTGTCGTCCGGCGACACGATCGCCGGCCCGTGGGACGCCGTGGCCGAGGGGGCGATGCAGTGCTGCGATCTCAATGCGCTGAAAGGCGACCAGCACGTGGAGCTCGACTGGACCGGCACGCGTCTCTCGATGCAGGGCGCGGCCAAGCTGTTGGACTCTGCCGTCGTGCACCTCGCGCACCCGCTCAAGATCAACGGCAGCGCGCCCGCCGCGATCGCGCTCGGCGATTCGCTCTATGCCGCCGACGCGAAGGACAGCACGGTGGATATGTGCGCGCTCGTGCCGCAGGCGGTGGTCGAGCAGATCATCGGCCGCAAGCTCTCGGCGCCGCCGGAGCATGGGCAAGCCAAGGGTGCGTTGGGCATGCGGGCGTGCACGTACACCACCACGATGCCGGGCAGCGGGGATTTGCGGCAGCAATTCGAGTTGGATCTCTATGATTTTCACGATGGCGCCGTGTCGTTCGCCACCGATCAGCACACGATCGGCATCGCGGGGCGCGCCATGCGCCGCCAAATCACCGGTGACACGACGATGGTCCCGACGGATACGTCGGAGTATCCGCTCGGCCCGTGGGACGAGGCCGGTCCCAGCGTCAGCATGGGTTACGAGGCCGTCAAGGGTCCGGTGCTGATCAAGGCCGGTGCGTTAGGCGAGAAAAAGACCGTGCTGGCGCTGCTCGCGAAGGCAGTGACGTCCGTGCCGTGAGTGCGTTAAGCGGGCGGCGCCAACGCGCCCGCGTGGCTCGACCATCCGCAAGCGTCACCAGACTCAACCGCCTCAGCCATTCACGAGCGATGACATCCGTGACCCTGCGCGTCAGAGTCAAGCCCAACGCGAAGGTGTCGTCGTTGGCGCAGGAACCGGATGGGAGCTGGCTGGCGCGACTCCTGAGGCCACCCGTGGACGGCAAGGCAAACGAGGAGTTGATCGCCCTCGTGGCCGCGCACTTCGGCTGTCGCAAGTCCGCGGTGCGCATCACAGCCGGTGCAACCGCGCGCGTCAAGCGCCTAACTGTCGACCTTCCTAGGTAACCCGGGCGGCGCCCACGTCCGGCGCCGGCACTCCCGGCGCGGCGACCGTGCGCGCCGGAATCCCCTCCGCCACCACGCAACAAGCGGCGCCTAACGCAACCGTGAACAGGAACTCCACCCAGTTGGATGGAAGCCTGGGCTTCGTGATGACGGCCGGAACCCATACCAGCAGCGCGAACACGCTCAGCAAGGCACCCTCGGCCGCCGCCGACAGCCGGGGATAAATCGCGAAGAGGACGCCGAGCCCCGCGAGGATCTGCGCAACGCCCATCACATCGGCCCAGAATTTCGGGAACGGCAGCCAGGGCGGCACCAACGAAACCGTGCGCGCGGCAAACTCGAAGAAGTGGGAGAGCCCGAACGTCGGCACCGAGAGGCCGATGAGAATGCGGGCGAACGGGATCGCGCGCTCGCGCGTGAGTGCCTCCAATGACGAGCCAGATCTCAAGCCCGCGTACCACGCAAACAGCACCAACGCGCCGGCCAACGGCACTGCGATCTCGCCAACGAGGAACCAGCTGATTTCCCTGCCCGGATCCCTGAGCGGAATCGGGACGCGCGTCAGCGTCCAGAGGAACAGGAACGGAAGCAGAATGCGGATCGAAACGCGCGACGAGCGCTCGAACAGCAGCCCCGCACCCGTGAGGAGCATGAGGATGCCCGCGGCGTAGCCGATTGCGTTAGGCTTAGGCACCCACGCCGGCGGCTTATCCGCGACCAAGACCGCGTAGCCGTACACCAGCGCGAGCACCCCCACGCTCATCATCCCGATCGCATAATAGATCCGGACGGCCTGCCGGGTCCGGCTGCCCGGATCAGTCACGAATGCGTTGGCCATTGGTCACCCGGCGTCGAGCGCCGCGCGAGGGTCCACTCCCGATGCCCGCACCGCCGGCAGCACGCACGCCAGCGCGGTCGTGCCTAACAGAAGCAGCACCACGGCGCCGAGTGTGACGGGATCGCCGACGCTCACCTGGTAGAGCATCGAGCGCAACAGACGTCCCGCGACGAGCGCGAGTACGATACCGACAACCAGTCCAACGGACGCGAGCGTGAATCCATCGACGAGCACCATCTGAACGAGCTGCTCACGCGTGGCGCCCAGCGCGGTGCGAAGCCCGAATTCCTGCCGGCGCTGGTGCACCATGAACGCGATGACACCATACGGGCCGATCATGGCGAGCACCAGTGCCACTCCGCCGAATGTGCTCATGACCACTGTGGCGAACCGGGCGTTCGCGCTCGCATCGCTCACCAATTCGTCGATCGTGCGCACGCGGGCAAGCGGAATGTCAGGATCAACAACGGGCGGCCCCGAAGCCGCCGGACTCAGCCGGACGAGCGCGACGATCGGCTCGGCAAGAGCGCCCCCACCGCGATGAGCCACACGAAACCGCCCACGCGCGTGACCGGAATGGCGACCGTCAGGGGCAGGATCAGCAGGCCTAACGCGGACAGCGCGCCCGTGACGGCGAGGGCGAGGCCGAGGCGGACGACCCAGTTGGGCACGAGACCCGTGTCGAACAGGGTCATCGACGCGCCGCCCGCGAGGAGTCCCATGCCCACCGCGAACGCAGGTCCGCCCGAGAGAAAGACGAGGAAATGCAGGGTGTGCGTGATGGGCAGCGACGCGCTGATTTCGGCGTCCGACATCGCCCAGAGGAAGAGGCCGGCCAAGGCGAGACCGCCGGACGCCGCCAGGCCGCCGGCGAACGCCGCATGTTGTCCGGCGTCGCGGAAACCCAGAAGCCTGAGCCGCGTGACGATGATGGCCGTGTAGCTGACTAACGGAATCGCCGAAGCGAAGCAGAAGAACGCGCTGACGCGAACGGCGTCCGCACTCGATGCGAAAAACCGACGCGACAGCTCGGGAGGACCAAATGGATCGAGGGCCGCCATGCCGCTCGACGTCGTACCCGGCGGCAGGATGGCGATCGCGCCCACGCTGATGACAATGAGCAGAATGTAGGCAACGGCTAACGGGACGAGGGACGTCGTCGATTGGCTGCCACCATCGGAACGCAATGGTCACCATCGCGAATGAGCTGAGGGGAAGCTACAGACAGCCGGCGCCCGTGTCGTGAGGCATGCTCACGCAGCAAGATATCTTCACGACCGACGCAACACTTCGCCGCCGAGCGAAGTGTCGATTCGGCCAGCGGTACGCTCGAATCCAGCGTTCGCGGATGCCGGACGCAGCGGCGGTGCGATATCATTCACGGTCGACTCGAGTACACGGATGAGGGGCATGGGCGAACCGACGGCAGCGGCAACACACACCGACACCGGGCAGACGGCGTTCGCCGTGTTGTGCGCGATCAGCTTCTGTCATCTGCTGAACGACATGATGCAATCGCTGCTGCCCGCGATTTATCCGATGCTCAAGTCGTCGTTCGCGCTGGACTTCGTGCAGGTGGGGCTCATCTCGTTCACCTATCAACTGACCGCGTCCCTGCTCCAACCGCTGGTCGGGTCGTACACGGACCGCCGGCCCAAGCCCTACTCGCTGGCCGTCGGCATGACCTTCACACTGCTCGGCTTGCTGTTGTTGGCTCGAGTGAACCGGTTCGGATTCTTGCTGCTGGCGGCGGCGACGGTGGGCGTCGGCTCATCGGTGTTTCATCCCGAGTCGTCTCGCGTGGCGCGGATGGCCTCGGGCGGCCGTCTCGGATTCGCGCAGGCCTTCTTCCAGGTGGGCGGCAACGCCGGGTCTGCGTTAGGCCCGTTGCTCGCCGCGTTCATCGTGTTGCCGTTCGGCCGGCACAGCGTCGCGTGGTTCTCGATCGCCGCGCTGCTCGGGATCTTCGTCCTGTATCAGGTGGGGACGTGGTACAAGGGCCACCGTGCGAGCAGGAGCGCCGCGCGCGCCGAAGCGGCCGCGGGGCCGCCGGTGCCCAAGCGCATCGTGACGCGATCGCTCATCGTCCTCATGGCGCTCGTGTTCTCCAAGTATTTCTACCTGGCCAGTCTCACGAGCTACTACGAGTTCTTCCTGATCTCCAAGTTTCACGTCTCGGTGCGATCGGCGCAGATCTACCTGTTTCTGTTTTTGGGCGCCGTGGCCGCCGGCACGATCATCGGCGGCCCCGTCGGCGATCGGTTAGGCAGGAAGGTCGTGATCTGGTGCTCGATCCTGGGCGTGCTGCCGTTCACCCTCGTGCTGCCGTACGCCAATCTGCCATGGACGGCAGTCTTGAGCGTGGTGATCGGCGTCATTCTCGCGTCGGCGTTCTCGGCGATTCTGGTCTACGCGCAGGAGCTGGTGCCCGGCAAGGTCGGCATGATCTCGGGGCTCTTCTTCGGTCTCGCCTTCGGCATGGGGGGCATCGGCGCCGCGGTGTTGGGTTGGATGGCGGACCGCACCGGCATCGACTTCGTGTACAAGGTCTGCTCGTTTCTCCCGGCAATGGGTCTGCTCACCGCGCTCCTGCCTAACTTGAAGAGCGCCGCGCAGCGCGAGCGGCGCGCACAGGTCACTTCGCCAGCCGCCGCCGGATAGACTGCAGCTCCCGCCGCCGCGCCGCGCTCGCCTTCGGGTACGACATCTTGAGCGCGTCGAGGGTGTCGACCACGATCTGTGACACGATGAGCCGGGCGTTCTCCTTGTCGTCCGCGGGAACGACGTACCATGGCGCGTCGTCCGTGCTCGTTGCGCCAAGGCAGTCGCCGTACGCCTGCATGTAGCGCTTCCAGAACTTTCGCTCCGCCAGGTCGGTCTCGCTGAATTTCCAGTTCTTGGACGGGTCATCGATCCGCGCAAGAAAGCGTTTGCGTTGTTCTTCCTTCGAGAGATGGAGATAGAACTTGATGATGCGCGTCCCGTTGCGGTACAGATGCCGCTCGAGCTGCACGATCGACTTGTAGCGATCGTCCCAGACCGCGTGCTTGCCGCGCGGTGCGTCAGGCAGCCCTTCGCCGCGCAGCAGCTCGGGATGCACGCGGACCACCAACACCTCCTCGTAGTACGAGCGGTTGAAAATCCCGATCCGCCCCCGCTCCGGCAAGTCGCGCGTCGTCCGCCACAAGAAGTCGTGCTGCAGCTCGTCGTTGCTCGGGTGCTTGAAGCTGAACACCTGACACCCCTGCGGGTTCACGCCCGACATCACGTGCTGGATCGCGCCGTCCTTCCCCGCCGCGTCCATGGCCTGGAAGATCAGGAGGACGGCGTAGCGATCCGACGCGTACAGCCGCTCCTGCAGCTCGCTCAGTTGGGCAACGTGCTCGGCCAGCAGCTCGCGGTAGTGCTCCTTCGACCGGTAGACGGGCTTCACCTTCGTCGGCCAATGCCCGAGCGTGACTGTGTGTCCTTCCTTCACACGAAACTCGTCCGGATCGATTGTCATGGTTCTCCCAGGGAGCCGAGCGACTGGATGATGTGCGTTAGGCGCGGGATGCCGCGTCGTCGGAGCCAAGCGCGCCCTGCGCGGCGACGGAGCCGGCGGCGGTCGGCTTGCCGACGAGCAGCGCCTCGAGCGCGACGCCTAACAGAGCGCCCACCAGCGGGCCGGCGAGGTAGACCCAAGTGGTGCCCAGGTCGCCGCGCACGAGGTCGGGCGCGAACGACCGGACGGGGTTCATGGACGCGCCGCTCACCGGCGCCGCCCACAACCCGGCCAGCGCAATGTATCCGCCCACGGCGATGGCGCCGTTCGTCCCGATGTTGCGCGCGCCCGTCGCCGTGCCGAGGATCGTGTTCACCAGGCCCGCCGTGAGCAACACTTCCATCGCGAAAGCGCGTCCCGCTCCGAAGCCCGCGCCCGGCACCGTGGCGCCGAGTGCGCCCGCCGTACCGAACATGACTCGGAGAAAGAACGCAGCCGCCACGCCGCCGGCGACCTGCGCCAGCACGTACCCCGGCACCCGGTACCACGGGAAGTTGCGCCTAACGGCGAACGCGAGCGTGACGGCCGGATTGAGATGGGCCCCGCTCACCTGACCCATGAAATAGATCGCCGTCATCACCAGGAGTCCCGGCGCGACGACGGCCATCGCGGGCGTGATGGCGCCTGGGCTGCGCGCGGCGACGACGTCGGCGCCGGCGGCTACCACGACGAGCAAGAACGTCCCCCAGCATTCGGCCAGCACGCGGCGCCACTCGTGCGCGCGCTCCAGGAAATCGTGCGAGAGCCGCTGTTGCACGATGCGTTGCGGCTCGCCAACGGCAGCACTGCGTGCGGCGTCCGATGTCATTGCTGGCTCCGGGTGGACGATGAGGGGCGACCCTTCGGCGGGCGGGCACGAGCGCAGCGCGAGTGTGTGCCGGGCGGCACCTGTTCGTCAGGCCTGCGCTCGTGGTGACTGGGGCGGGTGGACTCGAACCACCGGTCTCCGGATTAACAGTCCGGCGCTTTGCCAGCTCAGCTACGCCCCACGAGAGGTGACCCGACCGCGCGCGCGGCCGGGCAAGCTCCACGCAATGTAGCGGAGCGCGGCCGAGGGCGGCGGTGGAATGTCAGTAGCACGTCAAGAATCGGTGAGTGGCGCATGCTTCGCCCGGCGCCGACCGCCCTTACCCGAAACCGGCTCGGACGAATCCTTGACAATCTTGTGTTGCATATCGTATACAAAATCCAAGTTGCGGGAGTCTGCCGTTGCCTGCCGACGACGCACCACAAGCGCCATCCGTTAGGCGCACTCATCCAACCTGTACCGGGAGAACCACCACATGGATGCACCGCCCGTCCCCAGCCGCTACCGGAGGAGACCAGATCTATGAAGCGGAGTCTCTTCCTCCTCGCTGCCATCTGCTCCTGCGTCTGTGCCGCCCACGCCAACGCCCAACGAACGGTCACCGGACGCGTCCTCGAAACCAACACCAATCAACCAGTCGCCGGCGCGCAGATCAGCGTCCTGGGCACACTCGCCGGCGCGCTCGCCGACGACGCCGGAAAATTCACCGTCCGCGTGGCGTCCGGACCGGTCACCTTGAGCGTTCGCCGCATCGGATACAAGCGCAAAGATGTGCCTCTCCCCGCGAACCAGGACACGATCACGGTGATGCTCATCCGCGACGTGCTGAACCTCGAGCAGGTGATCGTCACCGGACAGGCCACGGGCGTCGAACGACGCAACCTCGCAACAGCAGTCTCCGTCGTGAACGGCACCGACTTGAATCGCGTGCAATCGCAGACGGTCGAGTCGGCGCTCCAGGGCAAAGTCGCCGGCGCCAACATCTCGGCGAATAGCGGTGCACCCGGAGGCGGCCTGCAGATCCAGCTCCGCGGCACCACATCCATCATCGGCAACTCGGAACCGCTCTACGTCATCGACGGCATTCCCGCGAGCAACGCGGCAGTGCCCGGCGGCACGAACGCGATCTCCGGCGCGAGCAGCGGCATCTCGAGCGACGAGGACAACGCCGCCAACCGCCTCGCCGATCTCAATCCCAACGACATTCAAACGATCGAGATCCTGAAGGGCGCGGCCGCCTCCGCCATCTACGGCTCGCAGGCGTCTAACGGCGTGGTGCTCATCACCACCAAACGCGGAGCGCCGGGAAAGACGCGCTTCGATGTCTCCCAGCAGATCGGCTTCTCCGAGGTGAGCAACCTGCTCGGCATGCGCCGCTTCACGAACGTGAACGACGCCGTGGCGGCGTTCGGTCCCGAGGCCGCAACCGACTTCCAGCCGGGCGCGTTCTTCGACCACGAAGAAGAGCTCGCCGGCCACAAACCGCTCAACGCGCAAACATCGTTGAGCCTGAGCGGCGGCACCGACAATACGCGCTACTTCGTCTCGGGCTTGTACGAACACGATGGCGGCGTGGTGACCAACACCGGCTACGACAAACAGTCGCTGCGATTCAACCTCGACCAGCAGTTAGGCCAGCGGCTCAAGCTGACCCTGAGCTCGAGCGTCGCGCACACGCGTACGCGCCGCGGCGTCACCGGAAACGACAACAACGGCGTCGGCTACTGGGAAGCGCTCTCGCTCGAGCCGACGTTCTTGAACCTCATGCAGGCGCCCGGCGGCACGTTCCCCGACAATCCGTTCGGCCGCAGCAACTCGAACGCCACCGCCGCGATGCTCAAGGACGCAACCGGCGTGTACCACTTCCTCGGTTCACTGAACGCGTCGTGGCAAGTGCTCAATGGCGATGTCAACAACCTGGTCGTGCGCGCTATCGGAGGCGTCGACAACTTCTCGCAGAACGACGAGGTGTACTCGCCCTCGCTTCTGCAGCAGGAGCAGGAAAGCGCCACGCCCGGCACCTCGGTACAGGCCAACACCGGCGCGCTCAACCTGAACATCAACCCGAGCGTCGTCTGGACCTTGACGCCTAACGGTCACGACTACTCGTTCACCACGTCGGTGGGCGGGAACCGCGAATCGGTGCAGCTCAACACCGTCCGCGTGCGCGCGCGCAACTTGATCGGCGGCCAGGAGAACATCGATCGCGGCACCGTGCTCGACGCCGACCAGAACCGTGAGCGCACAGAGAATTTCTCGCTGTTCGCTCAGGAAGAGTTCAAGCTGAACGATCTCTATCTCTCGGCCGGCGTCACGACGGATCGCAGCAGTGCCAACTCGGATGCGGGCAAGTACTACGTCTATCCCAAGTTCTCGGGCTCGTACCGGTTCAACATCGGCAG
>DATEKK010000301.1:0-4270 GCA_035277485.1 Gemmatimonadaceae bacterium | reverse complement strand
TGGCTCCGCTCCTCGGCCAGGAGCACCACGCGCGGCCGCCTAACGGAGCCGGCGGGCGGCGCCGCGGCCGGCAGCTCGCGCGGCACCCAGTCGGGCACCTCGCGCGGCGCGCCGGCCGCGCGACACGGTACCGCCAGCGCGCCCAGCGTGCGCGCTTTGGCCAGCAGCGCGTCGATGAAAAACTTCGCGGCCCAGTTAGGCACGGCGAGCTCGATGTATTTCCCCCAGATCGGATCGGACCCCGCGACGCCGCCGCGCAACCCGGGATCGCTCGACCGCATCACTTGCGCGCGCTTCACGAGATCGAGCGCGCGGACGGCCGCATCGACGAGCGCCGGATCGCCCTCGATGCGGTGCAGCTCGAGCCAGATGAGCGCCATCTGGGCGTTTCCCGTTAGGCACGCGTACGAGGCCGCCGCCCGCCACCGTGCGTCGAGCCGCCCCGGCAGCCACTTCGAGAGGCCGAGCCGCCGCGCCACGGCGCGCGCGGCGCGGCGCGCCACCGCCATCCCGCGCTCGTCGCCCAGGATGTGCGACATCATGAGCACGCCCCAGATCGTGTACGCGATGGTGTGCGTCACCGCCGTGCGCTCGCCCGAGCCGTCGTCGAATCCGCAGTCGTCGATCCAGCCCGTGGATGCATCGACGTGCGCGAGCACCCAATCGAGATGCCGCTGCGCGGCGTCCAGATACCGGCGCTCGCCCGTGTGCGCGCCGAACTCGGCCACCCAACATCCGGCGTGCGCCATGTACGTGTACGTGCGCCCCGAGCCGTACAGGTGGCGGCGCCACGCGCCGTCCTCATCCTGCTCGGCCGTCAGCCAATCGGCGGCGCGCGTCGCGGCCTGCAATGCGGTTGCGTCGCCCGTCGCGCGATGCCACGCCGTGAGCCCGTTCAGGATCTGCGCCGAGTTGAAGATGGACGGCGTGTCGCGATTCTGCGCGATCTCCATGCCCGGGAAACCGCCGCACTCGAGCTGCACGCCTAACAGAAACTCGATGCACCGCCGCGCGCGCTCGTGAAAGCCCGCGAGCCGCGCGTCGGACTCGAGCGCGAGCATCGTCGGCACGATGTAGCCCGTCGTCTCCGGGTACGACGACGACCATCCCCGTCCCAGGTGGTAGCGGCCCGACACGCCGCCGTCGCCCTGCGCGTCCTGCGCGCGCGCCAGCCATCCCGCCGCCGCCTCGAGGTGATCCCGGTCCGTTAGGCCGAGCTCGTCGTTGCGGGCGCGATGCATCACGCCGCCGGTCAGCGCGGCGAGCGTCGCCGGCCGCCACGCCCGCGCCGTGAACAGTGTATCGCCAACGCGGCGCATCCGCGAAAACGTCCCCATGTCGGTCTTAGGCTCCGTGCGATCCGAGTGAGTGAAACGGCCGAAAGAACCCAAGCAATTCTATAGCCAGCGTGCTCGAGCGGCCGCCGCCGCGGGCCATGTCACAGAAGGAGCGCGGCATTCACCCGTGGACGGACAGGCTAGGTTGCGAAGATTGTCGCCAGACATCGGGATTCACCCTTGGGAGCCGCATGTTCGGCGGAGGCCACATGGCCATCACTCAAAGAATAAGCCCCTGCCTCTGGTTCGCGGATCAGGCCGAAGAAGCCGCGCGGTTCTACGTGGGCATCTTCAAGAATGCCAAGATCAAGACCATCACGCACTACACGGAAGCGGGCAAGGCCTGAGGCCTTGGCAAGGGGCCGTATCGCTCTGGCCAATCGGTGTGCGCCGGCCGATCTTCGTGCTGCTATCGCCACGACGCCTTCGTCCAGGACCTCACATGCGCATCACCCTCTCGCACCGCCTCCGGGTCGCATCGCCCCTCGCCGGACTCGTCCTGCTCGCCGCGCTCGCTTCCGTTGGGCACGCGCAAACCACGGTTGCCCAACGGAGCGATGCCGCGCCGCCGTCGTCCGACAGCGCCATCCTCGCGGGCGAGACTTACGTTAGGCCACCGGCGGTGATCGAGCGGCTGGTCACCGCGCCGCGCGACAACAACGTGACGCTCGCGTCGGAAACGCAGAGCCCCGACCGTCGGCGGTTCTTCAAGCTCGTGAGCGGCGGCATGCCGAGCGTGCAGACCTTCGGCAAGCCGCATTATTACCTGGGCGAGCTGCAGGTCGACTACCAGGCGAATCGCTCGCGCGTGCTAACGGATCGCGGTGCGGCGAAGCTCGAGGTGATAAACGGGCTCACGGGCGCCGTGCGTACGATCGCGACCCCGCAGGGCGCCACGATCTCGAGCGCCGAGTGGTCGCCCGACGGCGCGCGCATCGCGTACATCGCGAACTTCGAGAGCGCGACGCGGCTCTATGTGGCCGACGTCGCCTCGGGCAAGTCGCACGCGGTCGGAGCGGTCTCGCTGCTCGCGACGCTGGTCACAGAACCGCAGTGGACGGCCGACGGAAAAAGCCTCGTGGCGGTCATCCTGCCCGAAGGCCGCAAGGCGCCGCCGGTGCGTCCGGCGATCGCGCCTGGCCCAGAAGTTCGCATCACCGACGGCCAGAAAGACAAGACGCGCGTGTATGCGACTCTCCTCCAGACGCCGTACGACGAAGCGCTGCTCGAGTACTACATCACGGGCCAGCTCGCCGTGATCGACGTCGCATCCGGTGCGGTGCGACGCATCGGTGCGCCCGCGATGATCGATGCGGTCGATCCGTCGCCCGATGGGAAGTACTTCCGCGTAACGCTGGTCGAGAAACCGTTCTCGTACATCGTGCCCCTTTCGAGCTTCGCGCACGGCCTCGAGCTGTGGGATGGGACCGGCCGCGCGGTGGCGCATCTCGCGCTCGAACCGGCGCGGTTGAGCGACGACCGCGACGACCTCACGCCGGCCGAGCGCCAGGCGTCGGACACGGTCGCACGCGGCTTCGTGTGGCTGCCCGATGGTTCAGGTCTCGCGTACCTCAAGCAGGACCCGTCGCCTAACCGTGGCGAATCCGATTCGTCGGCCGGCGCGGAGAATGCGGGTGCGCCCGGCGCTGCGCGCGCGCCGCGTCGCAAGGATCACCTCTATGCGTGGGCGCCGCCGTTCGATTCGGCCAGCCGGCGCGAGCTGTTCACCAGCAACGCGCGCATCGGCAGCGTGCTTTTCTCCGACGACGCGACGATGGCCTTCGTCGCCGAGAATTCAGGCGGCACCGGTCACGTGTACGCGGTGTACTTCGCCCAACCGGACAAGCGCTACACGATCTGGCGGCTGCGCGGACTCAATGCAAGCGTCGGCACCGATCGCCGCGGATTCTTCGGCGGCGGACGCGGCGGTTCCGGCGCCGACTCCGTGACCTTCTACGAGAACCCCGGCTCGATCATGACGAAGCGCGGTCGGTTAGGCGGCGAGGTCGCGTTCCTCTCGCCCGACGGCGCGTCCGCGTACCTCGAAGGCACGCATTACGATCGCGACTGGGAGCACCACGCGCCGCGCGGCTTCGTGAATCGCGTCGACATCCGAACGGGCACGAAAACATCGGTGTTCGAGGCCGACTCGAGCGCGTTCGAGACCGTCACCGCGGTGATGGATGACAGCCTCTCCAAGGTGATCGTCGAGCGCCAGTCGAGTACGATGGTGCCGGACTCGTATTTGTGGGACGTCGCCAAGGGCGAGCCGCGCAAGCTGACGAACAACGTCGACTACACGCCCGAGCTCACGCACGCCGTGCACAAGCGCATCTGGGTCACGCGCGCGGACGGTTATCGCTTCCTCGTGAATCTCACGCTGCCCGGCGAGTACAAGGACGGCACGCGGATGCCGACGCTGTTCTGGTTCTATCCGTACGAGTACACGGACCAGGGCGGCTACCTGCGCACGCTGCGCACCGAGAACATCGATGAATTCCCGCGCTCGCAGCCGCGGACCATCGAGTACATGATCACGCAGGGCTACGCGGTGGCGGACTTCGATCCGCCCATCGTCGGCACGCAGGGGCGGATGAACGACAACTACGTGTCCGACCTGCAGTCCGATCTCTATGCGGTGATCGACCAACTGGATCGCGACGGCTACATCGACCGCACGAAGCTGGCGATCGGCGGCCACAGCTACGGCGCGTTCAGCACGGTGAACGCGATGGTGCACACGCCGTTCTTCAAGGCGGGAATCGCCGGCGACGGTGCGTACAACCGCACGCTGACGCCGAACAACTTCCAGAGCGAGCGGCGCGATCTGTGGGAGGCGCGCGATACCTATCTCGGCATGTCGCCCTTCCTCTACGCCGACCATCTGACCGGATCGCTGTTGATGTACCTCGGCGCCGAGGACCAGAACGTCG
>DATEKK010000300.1:0-14173 GCA_035277485.1 Gemmatimonadaceae bacterium | reverse complement strand
GCACGGTCGGTCCGCTCGCTCGCGAGGGAGCTCGGCGCGTTCGGGTTTGCGCCGGCATGTATCCCGACGCCCAGTCGTTCGACGAGCTCGCCGCCCAGCCAGCTCGTCACCAATCCCAGCGCCCCGCCGACGATGACCAGGACGAACGCCGCGACCGTGGGCGAGCTCGGATCGCCGCGCCTGAGAAACCAACTCACGGCGAATAGCGCGACGACGACCACGTTGCCCAGGCCGTGCCACATGCCGACGCGACGCGCGCGCGTGCCGCGCGTCACCGACAGCCAATCGGCCAACCCGAAGACGGCGGCTAACAATCCGCCGATCACGCCGGCGGCAATCATCCAGAAGCTGGCGATGGGCAGGGGCTGCGCGCCCCAGATGAAATGGATGATGCCGAAGATGAGTGCGGTCACGAAGAGCCCGAGCGGGAACACGATGAGCATCGGGTGGATAGCGTGTCCAACGAGTTTTGCCATCGGTCCCCCCTCAACGCCCGCGCCCGTGCCTAACGCAAGCCGCCGGCGTGCGCGGCCTGGCCGGCGGCGACCTCGGCGGTCCAGTGCATAAGGCGCGCCGCCCGCCGATTTCTCTGTCATCAGCACCGGCAGCCTTCGGCGCTGCCCGGCACGCGGATCGCTGTATGGCTCGCCATCCGCCATTCGACGATGACGAGTCCGCTCTCGCACGTACTGGCTGACACGCGCTACGCCTGGAACGGTCCTTCGTTGCTCCTGACGACGGTCCGCGGCGAATGCTCCGAGAAGGATTTTCTCACCGGCTTCTATTTTCACGAAGCACGCCATCTCTCGGCGCTGCGACTCGAGGTGAACGGCGCCAGGCCGTGGCTCTGCGCCGCCAGCATCACGTCGCAACACGAGCTCGATTTCGTGTACGTCTATCCGGAGCTCACGCAGTTCGGCGGCGGCGGAACGGATGTCTCGTATGACACGAGCTCGCAAGATGCGCACGGCGTGATCTACCGCGGTATCGACATTCTCCTTCGAGAGCGCGTGCGCCTCGACGGCCTCGACCTTGCGCTGGTGCTGACGAATCGCACGATGCGCGCGGCCAATCTCGAAATCGCCTGGACGGTCGCCGCCGATTTCGCCGACATGCAGGAGGCGTTCGCCGGCTCGCGGAGGCAGGAGGCGCCGGTCGAGCGAGAGCCGCTCGACGGCGGCGTTCGTTTTCGCTACCGCCATCCGCAATTGCCTCTGGCGACGCACATCGCCGTGGCGGGCGGCCCGGCGTGGACGGTGTCTAACGATCGCCTCGCCGCCCGCGTGCGCCTCGAGCCGCGCACGACGCTCGAGACGTCGCTCGCGATCACGGCGCTCGATGGCACCTCGCCACGCGATGACCAACGCGACGCGCGCCGGGCGCGCAGAGTCCGCGCGTGGCGCTCTTCGCTCGCCACCATCGAGCTCCCGACTAACGGCGTGCTCGAGCGCATCATTCGAAATGCCGTGTCCGACGTGACGTCACTCGCGCTGATGGACGGGCCCGAAGACGAATGGTTGATGCCGCAGGCCGGGCTCCCGTTCTATCCGGCGCTCTTTGGCCGCGACGCGCTCACGGCCGGATGGCAGGCCGCGATGCTCGACATGGGCGCGATGACCGAGGCGGCGCTCGCGAAACTCGGCCGTCTGCAGGCCGATCGCGTGGACGACTGGACGGATGCCCAACCGGGCCGCATTCCGTTCCAGATCCGAACGGGTCCGCTCGCTCGGCTCAATCTCAATCCGTTCGCGGGATACTACGCAGACTTCGCCAGCCCATTCATGTACATCATCGCGCTCGGCCACGCGTTCGCCTGGTCGGGGAGCAGGGCATTGCTCGCGCGACACTGGGATACCGCGCGCCGCATTCTCGATTGGGCTCGCGATTACGGCGACATGGACGGCGACGGCTACCTCGAGTATCACACCCGGTCCACGGTCGGCACGAAGAATCAAGGCTGGAAGGACAGCGGCAACGCCATCGTGTACGAGGATGGCACCACAGTGCCCGCGCCGCTCGGTACGTGCGAGCTGCAGGGCTATTGGTTCGCGGCGCAGCAATTCATGGCGGTGCTCAGTTGGGTTCAGGAGCAGCACGATGACGCGCGCGCGCTCTGGGACGCCTCGCGCGCGCTCAAGGAACGGTTCAACCGCGATTGGTGGATGGACGACGAGGGGTTCTTCGCGCTGGCGCTCGATGCGAACAAGCGAGTGGCGCGGAGCATTTCGTCTAACGTTGGGCATTGTCTCGCCTGCGGCATCATCGACGACGCGCACGTGCCGCGGGTGGTCGAGCGCCTGTTCGCACCGGACCTGTTCAGCGGATGGGGGATTCGCACGCTGTCGGCGCAGCATCCATCGTACAATCCGCTCGCCTATCACCTGGGCAGCGTGTGGCCCGTCGAGAACGCAACCATCGCGTTCGGCCTGAGGCGCTACGGGTTCGATGAGCGTGCCGCGTCGTTGGCCGGTGGGCTGTTCGATCTGGGCCAGCTCTACGATTACGGTCGTATCCCGGAATGCGTGGGCGGATACGCGCGCACGGAATTCCCGCAGCCCGGCGCCTACCCGCGCGCGAATCCGCTCCAGCTCTGGAACCAGACGGCCTACGTGCTGCTCATCCACGTTCTGTTAGGCCTGCAGCCGGTGGCGCCGTTGGGCATCCTCGTCGTCGATCCGGTCTTGCCCGCCTGGATGACCGAGGTCGTGATCCGCGATCTCCGTGTGGGCGATGCCCGGGCCACGGTTCGCTTCACGCGCGGCGATGACGACCACGCGCGCGCGCAGATCGTCGAGCTCGACGGGACGCTGCGCCTGCTGCACCAGCCGCCCATCCAATCGTTGCACGCCACGGTGTCGGATCGGTTGGGTGCGCTCGTGCGCAGCGTCAGGCACCAGTGAAACACTGGCTTGCGCCAATAGGTAGTCCACTACATATTATGCCCATCTACCCGTAGCGGAACACCTATGGCACGCGATGAGCCCGGCGGGCGCGGTCCCCTCGGCGCCGGCACGCTGGAAATGCTGATCCTCAAGTCGCTCGACGCCGCGCCCATGCACGGGTACGCGATCGCGCAACACATCGAGCGGCTGTCCCGCGACGTCTTGTCCGTCGAACAGGGTTCGCTCTATCCCGCGCTCGAGCGCCTGCAAGTGAAAGGATGGGTGACGTCCAAGTGGGGGCCGACGCCCACCGGGCGGCAGGCGCGCTACTACACGATCACGGCTGCCGGCCGCAAGCAGCTCGGCGCACGGAAGGCGGAGTACGAACGCATCGCGCTCGCGGTCGCCCGCGTGATGCGGAGTGCCTAACGCATGTCTCGGCTCGACGGCATCCGGTATCGCATCGCCGCGCTGCTCCATCGGTCGCGCTCTGCGCGCGACCGCGAGCGCGAGATGGCGTTCCACCTCGAGCTCGATGCCGCGCAGCGCGAGCACGCAGGACGCGGAACGCTTTCGCACCGCGACGCCGAGCTCGCCGCGCGGCGGCGGTTCGGCAACGTGACCTACCTGCGCGAGGAGGCGAGGCGCATGTCCGCGTTCGCGTGGCTCGATGCCGTCGAGCGCGATGTCCGCTTCGCCGCGCGCACCATGCGGCGCGCACCCGGCATCACCGCGGTCATCGCGTTGTCGCTTGCGCTCGGGATCGGCATCAACGCGACGATCTTTTCGCTCATCGACGCCGTCCTCAATCGCAAGCTGCCGGTGCGAGACCCCGACGGGCTCGTCATCGTGGGCGATCCCGCCTACGTCTATTCGCGCGGGCACGGCACGCCGAATGGCCAATTGTATTCGTATCCCTTGTATCTCGATCTCCGGCGCAGCGCGCGGGCCTTCGACGGCCTCGCCGCGGTCGGCGAAACGGGACGCGTCGATGCGCGCTTAGGCGGGACCGCCGCAGACGCGGAGCATCCGATCGGACGTGCCGTGTCCGGCAACTATTTCTCGGTGCTCGGCGTCGGCGCCGCGGCGGGGCGTACGTTCGACAGCACAGCCGACGATCCAGGCGCGCCGCCGCAGGCCACGATCAGCTATGCGTACTGGGTGCGCCGCTTCGGCAAGGACCCCGCGATCGCCGGCCGGGACATCCGCGTCGATGGTCTTCGCCTCACGATTACGGGCGTCACGGCACCGGGCTTCGCCGGCGAAGTCGTTGGGCAGTCGACCGACATCTTTCTGCCGGTCGGCCTGAACGATCGCATGCACCCGAACCTGCCCAACCTTCGCGACCGTCGCGCGATGTGGCTGTTGCTCATTGGGCGAGCCAAGCGCGGGCTCACGCTGGAGCAGGTCCGCGCGCAGACGACGCCGCTCGTGCGGTCCACGATCCTCGCCACTGCACGCGCGGACGAGCTGGCTGACATCAAGGATCGCGGCTTCACGATTGCGTTTGCGCCCGGGGCACGCGGGCTGTCGGGCATCCGGGAGACATTCCGCGCTCCGCTCATCACGCTCATGCTCGGCGTCGTCGTGCTGCTGTGCATCGTGTTGGTGAACGTGGCGAACGTCTTGCTCGCCCGCGGGCTCGCGCGCCGCCGCGAGATATCGCTCCGCCTGGCGTTAGGCGCGGACCACGTTCGCGTCGTGCGACAGCTCCTGACGGAGAGCGCGGTGCTCGCGACGCTGAGCGGGGCGCTGGCGGTCGTCGTGGCCTGGTGGGGCAGCCGTGCGCTCCTGCTCATGGCGACTGATGGCGACGCGGTGGCGCTCGACGTCGGCCCGAACGCGCACGTCATTGCGTTCACGCTCGCGGTCTCCATGGCATCGGCGCTCCTGTTCGGATTGATGCCCGCGCTGCGCGCGTCGCGCATCGATCTCGCATCGGTGTTGCGCGCCACCGGGCGATCGATTGCGCATAGTGCGCGCTTCGGCACGGCGCTCATTACCTGCCAGGTGGCGTTGTCGCTGCTCCTGCTCGTTGGTGCGTCGATCCTCACCCGCAGCCTCCTCAAAACCGAATCGCTGCCGCTCGGCTTCGATCGCGCGCACCTCATCGCCGCCGATCTCGACATTGCGACGCCGGGGTACCAGGCGGACCGCCTCGCGAGCGCCGTGCACGCGCTTCGGGAGCGGCTCATGTCGGTGCCCGGCGTCGCCGCCGTGTCGTATTCGCAGAACGGCATCTTCTCGGGTACCGAATGGCACACCGACGTGGGCGTTGCCGGCCTCACGCTCACGCTCCGCGACAGCTCGACCGCGGCCGACAAGGTAGGATCCGGATATGCGCGCGCGATCGGCGCGCGTCTCATTGCCGGGCGCGATTTCGGGGCGGAAGACGAAGGCATCCCACCGGCGACCGCGCTCGTCAACGAGTCGTTCGCGCGCTTCTATTTTCACGGCGCCAATCCGATCGGGCGACTCGTGCAGTTCGACGATTCGAGCATCGTCCACATCGTCGGCGAGATCGCAGACGTGCGCGGCCAGTCGCTCGACACCTCGGGGACATCCGGTGCCGCGCGCCGCATCTACATCCCGTACCTGTACCAGAGCGGGACGACAAAATTCCCGCAGCCAACCGAGCTGCGACTCCTCGTCCGGACGAGCGGTGATCCCGCTCGGGTGTTGCCGGCAGTTCGACGCGCGATCGTGGCCACCGACCCGGCGATCGCGATCGACGACCTCGAATCGGTCACGCATCTCATCCGCTTCTCGATCCGGGACGAGCGCCTCGTCGCGCGACTCGCCACCGGACTCGGCGCGCTCGCGCTGGTGTTGGCGGCGATCGGCTTGTTCGGGGTGATGAGCTACAGCGTCGGGCGTCGCACGAACGAAATCGGCGTGCGGTCTGCGTTAGGCGCCGATCGGTCGACCATCGCGTGGATGGTGCTTCGCGACGGCCTGCGCCCGGTGGCGATCGGGGTGCTGCTGGGGTTTCCGCTGTCCATCGCGGCCGTGCGTCTCTTGCAGCACCACCTCAACGACATCTCGAGTGATCCCGCATCGATCGCGCTGGCGATCGGCGTCTTGCTGGCGGCGGCCGTCACGGCTGTGCTCGTTCCCGCGCGCCGGGCTACGCGGATCGATCCGATCGGCGCGCTTCGCGAGGAGTGATCGACTCGTCGCCGGCAACCGGCCGCGGCACTCGTCGTGCGGAAGCCCGGTTTCTCCTGCCGCCGCGGAGCGGCTGGTCGAATACGGCAGCGTGGGCGCCGCTTGCGATACGCCGTCCACGCATGAATATCATCGCGACAGCGCGACCGCACGCATTCAACGGCGAGTCGCGAGAACCAGTCCTTCCCATGTGATGTCCATGGCGGTTATCAGCGAAGAACCCGGCGTCGCCATTCGCACCGCGCGCGCCTTTTCGCTGCTCCGCATCGCCGTCGGCCTGCTGTTCCTCCTCTTCGCCGAGTACAAGGTGATCGGCACGCAGTTCACGTTAGGCGGCGGCTTCGAGGGATGGATCCGGCGCTTTCTCGCCGACGGCGCTGCCTATCCATTCATGATTCCGGTGCTGCGCGGCTTCGTGCTCCCGCACAAGACCGCCATCGCGTTCCTCGTCGCGTACGGGGAGCTCTCGATCGGCCTTGCCCTGGTGCTTGGTCTCCTGATCCGCACCGCCAGCGTCTTCGGCTTCATCTACATGATGGCGCTGCTCTTCTCGTCCAATTATCCCGGCGCGAACGTCGCGCCCTGGCAGTACGCCGGCGCGTCGTTAGAGCACCTGGTGCTGGCAATGTGCTTCGCCGCGTTCGCGATCGGCGGCCCTCGCGCGTTCTCGCTCTCCTCCGCGGCTGCCCGCCGGGCGTCGGTGGGGACGCCGGTGATGGAGCGGATCCGCGAGATTCAGCGGGGAAAGCGCTCAGTCATCATCGTGCCGGCTGACAGCGGCACCGGCGATGACCGCACCGAGCATGGCGGCGCCTAACGCGAGCCACGGTGTGCGCTTGGCCATCCAGAGCTCGGCGCTGGTGGCGCGGGCACGATCGTCGAACCTGCCGTGTGCGGCGAAATCGCCCGCCACCGGATACCAGAGATTGTCGGGCCGGCCCGAATTCGCCCGCGCCCTGGTCTCTTCGCTGGCATAGCCGGTCTTACCGAGGTCGCGGTCGATGTACGCGGGGACCAGCTTCTCGCCCACCACGGCCTTGAGCGTCGACCAGCCCACGAGAAACTCCCGGCCCACGTCATGCCTAACGGCGTGGTGCACCGCGTCCGCGCCCACCTCCGGCTGATAGATCGGCGGCACCGGCTGCGGCTTGCGCGGCAACCGGCTCTTCGCCCAATCGAATTGCGGCGTGTTCATCGCCGGCATCTGCACCATCGTCGTGCGCACCTTGCTCCCATCGTGGATGAGCTCGCTCAACAGCGATTCGTGAAATCCCATGATCGCGTGCTTCGACGCGCAATACGCGGATTGCAGCGGGATGCTGCGATGGGCGAGCGCCGACCCAACCTGAATGATGACGCCGCGATTCCTCGGCAACATGCGCTTGAGCGCCGCGAGCGTTCCGTGGACGTAGCCGAGGTACGTAACTTCGGTAACGCGGCGAAACTCGGCGGCGCTCATCTGCTTGATCGGCGAGTACACGGAGACCATCGCGTTGTTGATCCACACATCGATCGGACCGAGCTCTGTCTCGACGCGCGCCGCGGCCTCCTCCACTGCGTCCGCTTGGGACACGTCCAACGGCAGGACCAATCCGTGTCCGCCAAGCGACTCGACTTCGACGAGCGTTTGCTCGAGGCGCTCGCGGCCGCGCGCGATGAGCCCGATGGCGCTCCCATCGCGCGCGAATCGCCGGACGATCGACCTGCCTAACCCAGCCGATGCGCCGGTCACGACGATGACTTCGTTCATGGTGCCTCTTGGTCCAGGGCGAGCTTGAGGACTTCCGCCAGGTGCAGGGGCTGCCTGTTCGTGGTTTGCATGATCTGCTCCCGGCAGCTGAACCCGTCGGCGATGATCAGTGTCGCATCATCCGCGCGTCGCACGGCCGGCAGCAAGACCCGTTCGCCGCAGGCGATGGACACGCGGTAGTGCGCGCCTCGCTCGTAGCCGAACGCACCTGCCATGCCGCAGCAACCCGAGTCGAGCACCGTATAGTCGAGCCCGGTTCTCTCGAAGAGACTGCGCGTTTCGTCGAAACCAAGGATGGACTTATCGTGGCAGTGGCCGTGGATGATGGCCTTCCTGCTCAGCGGAGGCGGTGCGAACGACGACGCGTGCTGTGCCAGAAACCCGCCGAGCGAGAGGGTTTGCGCCGCAAGCCGTTTGGCGTCCTCGTCGTTTGGGAAGAGCTCGAGCAGCTCGTCGCGAAATACCGAGACGCAGCTGGGCTCGAGCCCGACGACGCTGAGCCCGGCGCGCACGTGGGTCCGCAGCGCATCGACCACGCCGCGCAGGAGCCGTTTCGCGGTATCCAACATTCCGTAGTCGTAGAGCGGCCGGCCACAGCAGAGCGGGCGAGCGGGGATGACGACGTGAAACCCCGCGGCCTCGAGCACCTGCACGGCGGCGCGCGCCGTCACGGGCAGAAAATAGTTGTTCCACGTATCCGGCCAGAGCACGACGCTCGGTTCCGTTAGGCGAGTGCTACGCCGGCCGCGGAACCAGCGACGAAACGTCTCCCCGGCGAATCGCGGAATGCGGCGTTCGGGAGCGACACGCAGCACCGCCTTGGCGACTGCGCGCAGCCCCGGCGCTTGCGTTAGGACGTTCGCCGCCCACGGCACGTGCGACGCGATGCGAGCCCATCGGTGCATGAGCCCGAAGGCGTACGCGGGAATCGGGTGCAGCCGTCCCTCGTAGTAGTGCGAGAGGAATTCCGCCTTGTACGTCGCCATGTCCACGTTGACGGGACACTCGCTCTTGCACGCCTTGCACGCGAGGCAGAGATCGAGCGCTGCCTTCACCGTTTCGTCGCGCCATCCATCCGTGAGCGGGTTGCCCTCCAGCATCTCGAACAGGAGACGCGAGCGGCCGCGCGTCGAGTGCATCTCCTCGCGCGTGGCCATGTAACTCGGGCACATGGTCCCGCTGTCGTGCTTGCGGCACTTGCCGGTGCCGACGCAGCGATTGGCCGCGACGAAGAAGCGCCCGCGATCCGCCTCGAGCGCGAGGCGGGTCGGCGGATCCCACGGATGGTAGCTCGGCCCCCAGCGAAGATTCTCGTCCACCGCGTAGGCGTCGACGACTTTGCCGGGATTCATTTTTCCACGCGGGTCCCACGCCGCCTTGAATTCCCGAAATGCCTGCACGATCTCGTCGCCGAACATGATCGGCAGGAGACGCCCGCGTGCTTGTCCATCGCCGTGCTCGCCCGACAAGGATCCGCCGTACGATGTCACGAGCTCCGCGGCTTCGGTTAGGAAGCGCTTCCACCGGTCGATGCCGTCGGCCGTGAACAGATCGAAATCGATGCTGCAGTGCACGCAGCCCTGGCCGAAGTGTCCGTAGAGCGACGCGGTATATCCGTACTTGTCGAACAACGCGTTCAGGTCGCGCAGGTACTTGCCCACATCTTCAGGCGCAACCGCAGAGTCTTCCCAGCCCGGATAAAAATCGGGCTGATCCGGAATCTTGGACGTCGAGCCGAGTCCGGATTCGCGAATCTGCCAGACGAGGTGCTCCTGCTTCACGTCCTCGAACAGCTTCACCGACGGCGCGTCAGGCTTCTGCCGCAGCGCATCCATCAACGTGCGCGCGGCGTCCGATGCTTCCCGCGCACTGTCGCCGCCGAACTCCGCCACCAGCCATGCGCCGCCGTCGGGGAAGAGCGTACGCCCCGACGTGGACATGCCTTTGTCGTGCATGTAGGTGAACATGCTGTTGTCGATGCCCTCGAGGGCGATCGGCTTGTACTGATTGCAGAAGGCGACGTGATCGGCGGCGGTGTATATGTCGGCGAATCCCGCCACCACCAGCGTCCGAACCGGTGGGCTGTGCACCAGGCGCAGCTTCGCGCGCAGCACGGTGACGCACGTGTTCTCCGTTCCGACTAACGCGCGCGCCACGTTGAACCCGTTCTCAGGCAAGAGCTGCTGGAGCGGGTAGCCCGACACGAGGCGCGGAATCCTGGGAAAGCGCGCGCGAATCTGGTGGGCGTATCGATCGCGAATGGCTTCGAGGCGCGAGTAAATCGCCGCGCGCACGCCGCCGGCGTCGCGAATGCGATCGAGCTCGTCGTCAGGCGTGGGCCCAACCCACATCCGCTCGCCATCGTACGTGAGGATCTCGAGCGCGATGGTATTCTCTTCGACCTTGCCCGCCATCTGCGCGTGCATGCCGCACGAGTTGTTGCCGATCATGCCGCCTAACGTGTTGCGCGCGTGCGTGGCAGGATCCGGCCCGAACGTGAGCTGCCGCTGCTCCGCGAGATTGCGGAGGTCGTCCAGCACGACACCCGGCTCGACCACTGCCCAACGCTCATCCCAGTTGATCTCGAGCACTCGGTTGAGATACTTGCTCATGTCGATGACGACCGCGGCATTGCAGGTGGCGCCGGCGAGATCCGTGGCGCCGCCGCGCGACACGATGGGCGCGTCCATCTCGCGACATACGGCGACGGTCTCGATGACGTCCTCCACGTCACGCGGAATCACCACGCCGATCGGGATCTGGCGATAATTGGACGCATCCGTGGAATACAGCGCGCGATCGCCGTCGCCGAATCGCACTTCACCGCGCACGCGGGCGCGCAGCAGGCGCTCGAGCCCGCCAACGTCGATGCCGATCGCCGTTCCCCTAACTGAGTTAGGCCGAGGGGCCGTGGCCGGAGGGGCGTGGGCGCGGGGCGGGGCCGGGCGCGGGACCGGCAACTGCGGAATGTTCGTCACGTCCGCTCGAACCGTCGCGCATCGGCCTCCTTGAGCGTGAGGCCAAGTCCCGGCCGACCGAGGTCCGGACGCAGCGCGCCATCGACCGGCGCGAGCGCGCCGTCAAAGAACAAGTGCTCGATACGCACGTGGTCGTGGAAGTACTCGAGGTGGCGCGCGCGCTTGGCCGCACATGCGGCATGGACGTGCAACGATGGGGCACAATGCGTCGACAAGGGTGTCATCGTCGCATCGCACAGCCCATCGACCGTCAGGAATCCCGTCATCCCCTCGCAGCGCGACGCATCCGCTTGCAGGACATCCACCGCGCCATGGCGCAGGATGCTCGCGAACGTATCGGCCACGAAGCCGTACTCCCCGATGGAGATCTCCATCCCCGGCGGGGCGTGTTCGCGCACGAATCGAAGCCCGTCGAGATCGCGGTAGTTGACCGGCTCCTCGAACCACGTGACAGCGGATTCCGCGAAGCGTTGGGCCTGCGCGATGGCCTGCTTCACTTCGTAGGCGCCATTCGCGTCGACGAACAGCTCCGCGGCATCGCCGATGGCGCTGCGGGCTGCGGCCACGCGCGCCAGGTCCGCTGGCGGATCGCGCCCGATCTTCATCTTCACACGCGGGATGCCCTGCGCCACCCAGCACGAGAGCTGCCGGCACAACTCGGCCTCCGAATACGAGGTGAAGCCGCCGCTGCCGTACACGGGGATCGCCTCACGCGACGCGCCCAAGACCGTGACTAACGGAAGACCGAGCAGCCGAGCTTTGAGATCCCAGAGCGCCGTGTCGATCGCTGAAATGGCCATGGAAGCGATGCCGCCGCGCCCGATGTTGCGAACCGCCGCGACTAACGCAGTCCAAATGCGCGCGACGTCCAGCACGTTCATGCCGTGAATGACGGCGGCCAGCGTGTCGCGGATGAGTGTGGCCGTCGACCCGTCGCTGTAGGTATAGCCAACGCCGCGTTCTCCGCCTCCGGCTGCATGGACCAACACCATGGTGGTGCTGCTCCACGCGAATGTGCCGTCCGATTCGATGGGCGTGTCGGTTGGCACCCGAAACACGCGAACCTCGAGCGACTCGAGCGGGACGGTGTCGGAGCGCGGCATCACACTACTTCGCGAACCCTGTCCTTGGCGACCGTTCTCACGATGCGCCACCGATCTTTTTCGCCGCGGGCGAGCGCCTTCGCGAGATTCATCGCTTGCTTGGTCGTGACCTTGCCCGGCACCGGTGGCTCGTCGGGATCGACGACCGCTTGGACCAGCGCCGGACCCGGATAGGCTAACGCTGCCTCGAGTGTCGCTTCCGCATCCTGTGGCCGCTCGATCGTAAAACCACCCGCACCGCACGCTCTCGCGTACGCCTCGAAGTCGATCGGTTGGAGCTCGACGCCGAACTGTGGATTACCCTCGAGCACCATTTGCTCCCACTTGATCATGCCGAGGACGTTGTTCTTGAAGATGATGACTTTGACAGGCAGCTTGTATTTCACGAGCGTCGCGAGCTCGCCCATGAGCATCGTGAAGCCGCCGTCGCCGACGATGCAGACGACCTGGCGTCCGGGGAACGCGACCGAGGCGCCGACGCTGTACGGCAGTCCGCTCGCCATGGTCGCGAGCGACCCCGACAGCGAGAACAGCATCCGATCGCGGATGTCGATGTACCGCGCGGCCCACGTCGCGATCGTGCCGCTGTCGCCCGACACGATGGCATCGTCCGAGAGCAGGCGATTGAGCGCGTACGTCACCACCTGCGGTTTCATCGGCATGTCCTCGCGCGTGCCGCGCTCCCGCATCACGTCGCGCCACTGCGTCATGTGCTCCTGCGCCTCCGTCAGGAACGCGCGGTCGGCCTTCCGCTCGATGAACGGCAGCAGGGTGCGCAACACCGTCGCGCAATCGCCCACGAGCCCGACGTCGACGGTCGAGCGCAGCCCGATGCGCGCGGGGTCGAGATCGATCTGGATCGTTTTCGCCTGGCCAGGCTTGGGGTAGAACTCCATGTACGGAAACGCGCTGCCCGCGATGACTAACGTATCGCAGTCGGCGAGCGCATCGGCGGACGGCGCCGTGCCTAACAGACCGATGCCGCCCGTGGTGAACGGCGAGTCGTCCGGGACGACCGCCTTGCCGAGGAGCGGCTTGACGATCGGCGCGGCGGCGAGCTCCGCGAGCTCGAGGATTTCGCTGCGCGCGCGCAGGCAGCCGCGCCCCGCGAGGATCGCCACCTTCTGGCCGGCATTGATGAGGTCCGCCGCCCGTCGCACCAGCTCGGTGGGCGGTACCGATCGCGGCGCCGCGAACAGATCGCTGCTGTGGCCGGCAACGTTCGCATCGGAGCGATGGTCGCCGTCCGCTTTCCACGTTTGAATGTCCTTGGGCACGGTGATGTGTGAGACGGTGCGCCGAGCGAGCGCGGTCTTGATCGCTTCATCGACGATGTTCTCGACGTGCGACGGTCCCATCACGCGTTGATTGAACGCGGCGACGTCCATGAAGAGCTTGTCGAGGTCTACGTCCTGTTGATACTGCAGGCCGATGAGGTCGTGGAACGTGTGGCCCGTGATGGCGAGCACTGGTTGGCCGTCGCATTTCGCGTCGTACAAGCCGTTCAGGAGATGGATGCCTCCGGGTCCCGACGTGGCGACACAGACGCCGAGCCGGCCGGTGTACTTGGCGTAGCCGCAGGCGGCGAACGCCGCGGCCTCTTCGTGTCGCACCTGAATGAATCGAATTTTCTCGGCGCGCGTGCGCAGCGCTTCGAACACGCCGTCGATGCCATCGCCGGGCAAGCCGAAGACGGTGTCGACGCCCCAGTCTAAGAGGCGGTCGACGAGCAGATCGGCCACGGTAGGTGACGCCATACTCCCTCCTGCGGATATGGGCCCGCTGCGCACGGGAATGCGCGGCTGGACCACTCACGCTGGAGGTTCTCAAGTTCCATACCGGCCGGCGCGTTGGCCCGCGTCTCGGGCGGATTCGCGCTCAGGAGTGGTCGAACCAGCCTTCGGCGATGGCGAGGCGCACGAGCGCGGCCCGGCCCGTTAGGCGGAGGCGGCTCATGCCGCTGGCGCGGTGGGTCTCCACCGTCTTGACGCTGATGCCCAACGACCCGGCGATCTCGCGGTTGCTGTAGCCGAGCGCGAGCAGGCGGAGGACTTCGCTTTCGCGCGTGGTGAGGAGTGCGTCGCTGCCCTCGGTGATGCCGTCGCGGTGCTTCGGGTGGTGCGTCACGTGTTCGGCGATGAGGGCGCCGGCGAGCGATGGGTCGAGGTAGCGTTCGCCGCCGACGACGGCGCGAATCGCCCGCACGAGCTCGGACGACGCGGAGCGTTTGAGCGCGTAGCCATCGGCGCCGGCGCGGAACACGCGCGCGACGTAGCCCCGTTCCTCGTGCAT
>DATEKK010000299.1:0-8374 GCA_035277485.1 Gemmatimonadaceae bacterium | reverse complement strand
GACTCGATGGCCCGCGCCACCGCGTACGACGACGCCTTGGCGCGCACGGCCCCGCGCGCCCACCAGCACGCGAGCGCCGCCGCCACCAGCGCCACCGCCCACGACGCCAAGGGCGCCGTGGGCCGCGTGATCCAGCGCGCGCTGCCTAACGCAAGCGTGCTCGCGGCCAGGAGCACCGCCGCCGCGGCGATGCCCGCCGCCATCCCGCGAGCCAGGATCGCGACGCCTAACCGCGATCGCTCGCGCCGGACCAGTCCCGTGACGGTCACGACACCGGCCGGCTCGTGACCGCGTACACGAACAGGTTCACGCCCATGCGCAGTGCCGCCTCGTGCTTGGCCGGCGGATCATGGTACACGGTCGTGTCCTCCCAGCCGTTCCCCAGGTCGCACTGGTAGTCGTAGAACACCGCCAACCGGTCACCCAGGAAAATGCCCAACCCTTCGGCCGGCTTGCCGTCGTGCACGTGGATCTTGGGCAGCCCGCGCGGAAAATCGTACACGATGTGATAGATGGGATGCGTGAGCGGCACGTCGACCAACGGCCGGTCCGGAAACACGCGCTTGATCTCGCGCCGGAAGCTCTCGTCCATCCCGTAGTTGTCGCTGAAATGGATGAACCCGCCGCGCTCGAGATACTCGCGCAGCCGCGCCACTTCCTCGTCGCTGAAATGGATGTTGCCGTGGCCCGTCACGTGGATGAACGGATAGTCCCACAACCGGTCGTCCATGAGCGTGATGCGCGCCTCCGTCCGCTCGACCTTGAGCGAGGTCCGCGTGGCGATCGCCTCGAGCAAGTTAGGCAGGCTCGACGGATTGGCGTACCAGTCGCCGCCGCCATCGTACTGCAGGCGCGCGATGGTCATGCGCAGCCCGTCCGGATCGGACGCGCCCGCGCGCCGCACGGCGCGGCCAGCGCCTAACGAAACGGCGGCGGCGAGGAGAATGCAGGCAACACGTCGGATCGGCATGGACCACTCACGGCACGCGGGTCTCGAGAACACGCTACTCCGGCTCGTGCGCCAACCGGTACGCGGCGTTGCGGGCGAGCCCGTGCTCCTCCACCAATGCACGCGCCACGTCGCGCGCGCTCGCCCCACCCCGTCGCAACACGCGCGCCCGCTCGCGCGCGGCCCCCTCATCCGGTGACGACGGAACACGCCCCGCCAGCACAATCACCACCTCGCCCTTGGGCGGCGCATCCGCATAGTACCGCGCGAGCTCCGTCACCGTTCCCCGTCGCATCTCCTCGAACTGCTTGGTCAGCTCGCGCGCCACCGCCACCTCCCGCTCCCCCGCACCGTGCCCCTCGAGTTCGGCCAACGTGTCGGCGAGGCGGCCCGGTGCTTCGTACAGCACGGCCGTGTGCGCCAGCGATTCCAGCGCATCTATCGCCTCGGCGCGCTCGCGTCCCTTTCGCGGCAAGAATCCGAAGAACGTGAAACGATCCGTGTCCACCCCGGATGCGACGAGCGCGGCCAGCAACGCGGACGCGCCCGGCACTGGAACGACGACAATGCCGGCGTCCAACGCAGCCCGCACCAGGCGCGCGCCGGGATCGGAGACCAACGGAGTCCCCGCGTCGCTCACGAGCGCGAACGATTCTCCACCCGCGAGTCGCCCCAGAATACGCGGTGTCTCACGCGCCTCGTTGTGCTCGTGATGCGAGATGAGCGGCGTGCTGATCTCGTAGTGCTCGAGCAGGTGGCGAGAGTGCCGTGTGTCTTCGGCGAGGACCGCATTCACCGAACGGAGCACATCTACCGCGCGCACTGAAAAGTCGCCGAGGTTCCCGATCGGCGTGCTGACCACGTACAAGCGTCCAGCAGGAGACGTCACGAAGGTCGCGCCACCAGCGTCGGTTGGAGAACTGAACGCGCCGGTCCCGCCGGCGTCTCTCACGCTCAGTCTAAGCGTTGTGCGAAAAAAAAGCCCGGTCTTGGGAAGCCAAGACCGGGTCTTCAATGACGATCGGAGCGCGACTGGATCAACCCTGCTTTGCTGTCGCCGTCTCCGACACGGAATGCTCCTGGAACTTCGACGCCAACTTCGCTTTCGGCACGGCGCCCACCACCGAGTCCACCAACTTGCCGTTCTTGAAGAAGAGAATGGTTGGAATCGATCGCACGTTGAACCGCATCGCGGTCTTCTGATTTGCGTCGACGTCCAACTTTGCGACCTTCGCCTTCCCCGCGTACTCCACGGCCAACTGGTCGAGGCTCGGACCGATCGCGCGGCAGGGACCGCACCACGTCGCCCAAAAGTCGACCACGGCCAAACCGTCGTGCTTTTCGATTTCGTCCTCGAACGTGGAGTCCGTTACTGCCAATGCATTCGACATACTGCTCGTGCCTCCCCCGTGTATTTTCGCCCGCCGCGAATCTACTGTGTAGTTTACCGTTGTACACCCGCTTCGGAGACCGATGCCGTCCACGACACCCGCTCCGCCAGGTCGCGCGCGCATTGCCCACATTGGCATCGCGGTTCGCGCGCTGGATCAGATCCTTCCGTTCTATCGCGACATCTTAGGACTCGAGCAGGTTCCCCTCGACGACGCCGACGGTGCCCGCATCGCGGGACTCGCCGCCGGTGATTCGCTCGTCGAGCTCCTCGAAGCGGAGCGCGACGACTCACCGATCGCCACGTTCGTGGCGCGTCGCGGTCCCGGCATTCATCACATCTGCTTTGCCGTTCCCGACCTGAATGCCGCTCTCGATCGCTGTCGAAAGGCAGGCATCCGGCTCATCGACGAAACGCCCCGCATCGGCGCCGAGGGGAAGAAGATTGCGTTCCTCCACCCCAGCGCGACTGGAGGCGTCCTGATCGAGCTTACCGAATTGTAAACGCGTGTACAGGCGGCTGTGTTCCCGCCGGCGACATCACGATGCGGCGCAGAGATCCTTGAGCGGCTCCAACTGCACGTCCTCGACGAACCAGCGATCGCCCCGTCCCTTCACCGCGGTGAATTTGGACTGGCGCGCCAGCTGGCCCTTGGTGAGCGACACCGCGAGTATGCGCGCTCCCTTCTCGCCCGGGACCTCGCTCAAGACGCTGTACGAGTCGTGCGAGACGTAGCACTGCATGATCAGCTCGCGCTTCTCGAGCTGTGACGATTCGACGACGTCGCGCGCCGGGCCATCGTTGGTGCCCCACACGAGCGCCATCGCCTTGAGGTCCTGCGCGTGCGCGGCCGCCAGGAATTGCTGGACGGCTTGGCGGGGCGTATCCGCGCCGACGACGTTGCTGGACACCGTCGTCGTGGGCCGTTGTTGGGCGGCGCTTGTGCTGCACGCTGCGAGGAACACGAGGACTGCGACGAAGCGCTTCACGATGTCACTCCGAGTAAAAGTGGTGCGAACCTACGCCGAATAGTCAATGCGAGCGAAACATCAGCGGCTCTACATCAACGTCGACCACGTGGCAACGCTCCGGCAGGCGCGCAAGACCGACGAACCAGATCCGATTGCGGCTGCGCTGCTGTGCGAAGATGCGGGCGCGGAAGGCATTACGGCGCACCTTCGCGAGGACCGTCGCCACATCCATGACGACGATATCCGGGGTCTCGCCACAAGCATCCGAACCGTGCTCAACCTTGAGATGGCGCTGACCGATGAGATGCTCGACATCGCGACCGCGCTCCGGCCGTACCAGGTGACGCTCGTGCCCGAGCGGCGGCAGGAGGTGACCACCGAGGGTGGACTGAACGTCGAGCAGGATCCCGCTCGGTTAGCCGATGGCATCGCGCGGCTGAAACGCGCTGGGCTTAGGACCAGTCTGTTCATCGATCCTGACCTGAAAGCGGTTGACCGATCTCTCGAGTTGGGCGCGGACGCGATCGAGCTGCACACCGGCGCCTACGCCTTGGGCGGGGGCGACAGCGCACTCGACGCACTGCGGCGCGCCTCCACCCGCGGAGCGGAGTTGGGCTTGGCGGTGCACGCGGGACACGGACTCACGGTGCGGAACGTCGGCCCCGTGGCGGCGATCCCGGAGATAGAAGAACTGAACATCGGTCATTCGATCGTCAGTCGCGCCATCTTCGTCGGGATCGGCCAGTCGGTACGCGAGATGCGTACGGCCATGGATGCCGCGCGGTCGCGTTGACCGGGCCCCTCGATCGTCCGTAACTTGCTGCCCCCTCTGTTCCCCCGGTTGGAGCCCGCATGAGTTCGTCGGTCCGCGTTCTGGACTTTTTCGTCGTCGAAGCCACCGAGTACATCGACCAGATGGATGCCACGCTGGGTGCGGCACGACCCGGCGGGACGGCGCCGAACGTCGATGCGCTGGCGGCGGCCGCCCACCGGTTGCGGGGCAGTGCGACCATGGCTCGGCAGACGGCGATTGCGTCGGTGGCGGCCGGAGTGGAGCGGGTGGCGCGCTCGCTTCGGGAGCGGCGGGTTCCTTGGGACGCGGCGTCCAGCGCCGCACTCGTAGCGGCGGTAGACGACCTGCGCTTGTTGGTCCGCGGCGCACGGAGCTGGAGCTCGCTCGAGGAGCAGCGGGCCCGCGCGCGCGGCGAGGAGCTGGCACGGCTTGCGCCTCCCGGTTCGACCCCGCACACGGCGGGACGCACGGTTGGCTCGCGTAGCGGATTTCTCGCCGCCGAGACTCTCGAGCTCGCGCGTGCGCTCGATGCCATTGGCCCGGGCGCGAGTCCGCCGGTGATCGGGCTGGCAACGGAGCGCGTGCGTGCACTGCGCGGGGTGGCCGACGTGCGCGACCTGCCGCCGCTGCCCGAGGTGATGGAGGCGCTCGAGTCCACGCTCAAATCGATGGAGTTGGCGGGCGCGGCGCGTCCGTGCGGGCCGAAAGAAGCCGCACTCTTCGCCACGGCGGCGGCGGTGCTGCGCCGCGTGTCGCGCGACATCGGTGCGTTAGGCCGGCCGGCGACCGACATGACCGAGATGGCGGCGTTCGAGTCCGCGTTGTCGGCGGTGGCCGACGAGAGCGGCCGGGCCGATCGCATTGTACCGATCGCGGAGCTGTTCCACGGCGACGGCAGCTCCGGCGTGGTGTCCGCCGCGACGCATCCGCCGACGACGCCGGCCGAGCGGTTTCGTCTCGAGGTGGTGAGTTTGGCCGAGCATCTGCGCGGGGTGGTCGCCGAGGCGCGCGCGCATCGCGGCGGCGAGCAGCGGGACCGGCTGTCGCGCGAGGTGCGCAACGCGGTCCGCGCGTTAGGCGCGACGGCGAACAGCTTCGGCGAAAAGCTGGTGGCGCGATTCGCGGCCGAGTGGAGCACGCGGGCCTCGGCGCTGGAAGACAGCGCGCTGGCCGCGCTCGACGCGGCGGCCGCCCTGTTCACGAATCCCGACCTGAGCTCGGCCGACATCGCGCGCGGGCTGGAGAAGTTAGGCACGGGTGTGTCGCCGGTGCGGCCGACGCCGATGGCGTCCCCGGCGGTGGCACCCGCCGCGCGCGCCGCGGCACCCCCGGCAGCGCCGGCGCCTAACGCAACGGCGGGGCCGACGGCCGGTGTGGCGCGCGGGCGTGTGCGCACGCCCACGGGTCCGGCGCTGCGCGCGCTATTGCAAGACGGCCTCACGGGCTTGAGCAGCCTGGAGACGACGCCCTTGAGCGAGCCCGCCGTGATTCCCGATGCGGACGTGGTGCCGATCGAGTCCCTGCTCTACCGCGGCCGGAGCGCGCTGGCGCGGGCTGCCGAGCTCCGCGAGCAGATCCGGCAGCAGGGCGACCCGCCGTCGCGCGAGAGTGTGCAGGAGCTGTTCGACCTGATCGACCTCGCGTTGGTCGAGTAGCGCGCGTGCACGGAGATCGCGACCCGTGAAAATCGGCTGGCGGAACGTGCTCGGCATCGCGCTGAGCGTGGGCTTGCTGTATTGGGCGTTCCACGCTGTGGACTTCTCGCGCGTGGTGCAGCATCTGCGCAACGCCAATCTATATTATTTCGCCGGCGCGATGATCGCGGGGACGGCGATCTTCCCGTTGCGGGCGCGGCGGTGGCGGCCGATCCTGGCGTCGGTGTCGCCCCGTCTTCCGTTAGGCATTCTCTGGCGGGCCACCGCCATCGGGATGATGGTGAACAACGTCGTGCCCGCGCGCGCCGGCGAGCTCGCCCGCGCGTACGCGCTCACGCAGGAGACGGCCAAGGTCGGGTTCTCGTCGGCGCTGGCGTCGCTCGCGGTGGACCGCGTGTTCGACGCGTTCGTGGTGCTGCTGCTGATGCTCGCCGCCATGCTCGACCCCGCGTTTCCGCGCCAGCACCTCGTGGCGGGTCGCCCCGTCGTGACCTGGATGGTGGGCGGCGCCGTGCTCGTCGGCATCGCGGTGTTCGCGCTGTACCTGATCGTGTTTTTCCCCGATCGCATCATCCGGCTGTTCGAGCTATTCTCGCGCCGGGTGGCGCCGCGTCTCGAGCGGCGCGGCGTGGAGGCGCTGTCGTCGTTCGCGTCCGGGTTAGGCGTGCTCCGGCATCCGGGGCGATTTCTCGAGGTGCTTTTCTGGGCGGTGGTGCACTGGCTGGTGAACGGCCTGGCGTTCTGGCTCGCGTTCAAGGCGGTCGGGATCGGGGCGCCGTTCAGCGCCGCGCTGCTCGTGCAGGGCCTCATCGCAATCGGCGTCTCGGTGCCGAGTGCGCCCGGCTTCTTCGGCGTGTTCGAGTATGTTGGGCAGCAGGGGCTGGGGTTGTACGGCGTGGATGCCGCGCGGGCGACGAGCTGGGCGGTGGGCTTCCACGTGCTGACGTACATCCCGATCACGCTCATCGGCATCTACTATTTCGCCCGGTTAGGCCTGCACTTCCGCGATCTGTCGCGGGCCGACGCGGGGGACACCGCCGACGTGACGCGCGGCGAAGAGGAGCCGGGGCCGCCGGCGGGCGAGCGCGCCGGATGAGCACCGCGGCCCGCGTCGTCGCGCACGCGAAGCTGAATCTCCTCCTGCACGTGTTGGACCGCCGGTCGGACGGCTACCACGACATCGCGACGTGGCTCGTCCGGCTTGCGTTAGGCGACGATGTCGTGGTGCGCGTTAGGCCGAGTGGCCGGAGGGTGGATTGTCGGGGGGCGGAGACGGGGCCGCCCGAGCGCAACCTGGCGCTCCGCGCGGGGGACGCGTATGCCGAAGCCGCCGGATGGCCGAACGGGTTCGCCATCGACATCGAGAAACGCATTCCCGTGGGCGGCGGGTTGGGCGGCGGGAGCGCGGATGCCGCCGCGGTGCTGCGGGCGTTGGACGCGCTCGCGCCTGAGCCATTGGGCGAGGATCGGCTGATCGAGATCGCCGCGCGGTTGGGCAGCGACGTGCCGTACCTCGTGTCGACGGATCCGGCGGCGTTCGCGACGGGGCGCGGCGAGTACCTGCTCGCGATGCCGTCGTTAGGCGAAGCGCACGTCGCGCTCGTGTGTCCGCCGTTCGGCATCGGCACGAGGGAGGCGTATGCGTGGCTCGACGCGGACCGGGCCGCCGACGGTTGGGAGCCCAAGGTCGTTCGCTATGACAATCTGTACTCATGGACGTCGTTTCCTCGCGAGGCGCCCAACGACCTCGAGCCGCCGGTGAGCCGCCGGCATCCGGAGATCGCGCGCAACATCCAGGCGCTGTTCGACGCGGGCGCGCGCAGTGCGGGGATGTCGGGGTCGGGGTCCACCGTGTTCGGCGTGTTCGATGCGCCGCCGGACGCAGGTGCGCTCGAGCGCGCGGTGGTCGCGCCGGTGATTCTCACGCACACGCTCAAGAGCATCAGCGAAGTGCAGACGCTCGACTGACGCGCGGCGCGCGTGTGCTTGAGTCGGTCCCGGCGTTCGTGTAGGTTGGAAGGTTTGCTGCCCCCTCGTCCAATGGCAGGACATCGGACTTTGGATCCGAGAATGGTGGTTCGAATCCACCGGGGGCAATCCCACCAGCCGCATCCCGCAGCATCGTGCGCCTAACGCTCGCAACACCCTACAACGACAACTCAACACGTCGCGTGGCGCGTGCAACTGCAATGGTGCGGAAACTGGCGCAGAGGCCGTCGCGTTCTAAACCGGCAGAGACAGAGACCGAAAGGACTCGTGAACGCCGTCCGAATTTCTGATAGCAGAGGAGACTGCGTCCGGTCGCACGAACGTCGCCTGGTAGGCTTCCTCGTTCTGGGGAACGCGGATTGGGCGGATTGAACGGATCTTGGGAACGTTTAGTTGCTCCTGATCCGCGTCCGCTGTTTTGGCCAGGCATCCACGACTTGATAGCGGACACTCCGGGGGACACAGCCGGACCAAGCGGTTTTTTTTGTAGATGCGCGAGATGCCTACTTGCCAAATGCTTCGCTTCTCGCTGCCCAGCCATCCGTAAGATCCGTTCAATCCGCCCAATCCGTGTTCCCCAGAGCGAGGAAGCTCACCACCGCGCTCGCCTCCTGCTAACAGAAATTC
>DATEKK010000298.1:0-13612 GCA_035277485.1 Gemmatimonadaceae bacterium | reverse complement strand
GACACGCTCATGCACGCATTCGGCGCCCCGTCTACGGCCACCTCGAGCCGCGCACCATCCTGCTCGAGCGTCGCGCGCGCGCCATCCACGTACACCGTGTAGGCGTACGCACGCGCGACCGCATCGGGCAGCGACAGGTCGAGCATCTTGTCCTTGGCCACGACGCGCGGCCAGCGCAGTTCCGCACCCGGCCCGCCGATCTCTATCCCGCGCGCCGACCACACCCGCGCCCGCGTCCCATCGGCGAGTCCGACGCGCGTGTCCTTGCCTAACGGAAACACGGCGTGCGCCGACCAGACGAACGGCAGCGGAACACGGCCGTCGTTGGTCACCGCGTATCGCAGGTCCACCTGCCCCGACGCGCGCACCATGATGTTGCGGACGAAGCGGTATGCCATGCGCCGCCCCTGCCAGGCGCACGACGCGGCCATTCCGTCGTCCCGCGTCTCGAGCGAGAACGTGCTCGGCTGCGACCAGAGCTCGCCGTGATCGGGCAGCGCGAGACCGCCGTAGCGCGCCACGGTCGATGGCAGCACGCACGGCGCGGTTGTGGGAAAGCACTCGTCGATACCGCCCGTGTCGCCGACCGCGTCATAGGACGCGCCGTCGGCGGGACGCTCCGCGCGCGTCCGGCTGCGCCACAGCCACTCGCGGCCGCCTAACTCCAACGACACGATCTTGCCGCCGAGTGCCGGCACGACGACCACGCGCGTGGTGCCCGCGCGGAGCTCGGCCGATCCGAAATCGAGGGGCGGGGCGGCGACCGTCGTCATGCGACGCCGCGCGGATCCACGCCGCGTGTGGCGAAGATGCGCGCCACCGCGTCGCCGATCTTGTTGTTCGGCGTGCTCGCGCCGGCCGTGATGCCCACGCGGACCGGGCCCGTCATCGCCAGCCAATCGCCGGTCTCGACTTCGTTAGGCGAACCGATCGGCCGGTGCCGGATGGTCCCCGACTCGGCGTCCAGGCAGGTCGCGTCTTCCACGTGATACGTGGGCACGCGCGGCGCGCACATCGCGGCGAGCGAAAGCGTGTTGCTCGAGTTGTAGCCGCCCACCACGACCATCGCGTCCAGCGGCTGCTCGAGCAGCGCCGCCACCGCGTCCTGCCGATCCTGCGTGGCGCTGCAGATCGTGTCGAACGAGCGGAAGTTGGCGGCGCGGTAGGCCGCGCCGTGCGCGCGTTCCATGGCTTCGCCTAACGCAGCGGCAATGGCGAGCGAGTCGCCGGCCAGCATCGTGGTCTGGTTGGCGACGCCGATGCGCGCCAGGTGCGCATCCGGGTCGAATCCGGGCGACGCCGCGTGCGCAAACCGCGACAGGAACCCGTCACGGGTCCCGCGGCCCTCGATGTAATCGCAGACGAGCCGCGCTTCGGCCATGTCGCGCACGATGAGAAACGCGCCGCCCTCGTGACGGCGCACCTGCGACGCCGTGGCGCGCGTCTCCTCGTGATAGTGCTTGCCGTGGATCACCGCGGTGAAGCCGTCGCGCGCGTACGTCTCGACGCGCTTCCACACGTTGAGCACCGACCCGCACGTGGTGTCGACGACGACGCAGCCAATGTCGCGCAGCGTCGCGAAGTCCCGCATCGTGACGCCGAACGCGGGAATGATTACCACGTCGTCCGGCGTGACGCGCGAATAGTCGAAGCCACCTCCCGCGACGCCCGGTTCGGGGAGCAGGATCTCGACACCCATCGCGCGCAGCTTCGCGTTCACGTGCGGATTGTGAATGATCTCGCCGACCAGCACGACACGATGGTCGGGAAACTTCGCGCGCGTCTGGTAGGCATACTCGACGGCGCGCTCGACACCGTAGCAGAATCCGAATTCGCGGGCGAGGTGCACGGTGGTGTCGCCGGCCGTGAGGACGAACTCGCGTTCGCGAAGCAGGTCCACCAACCGGCCCGCATAGTCGGAATCGAGCGTGGCGGCGACTTCGGATTTGAGACCGAAGCCTTTTCGGAAATATGTAGAGTCCGCGGGGTCGGGCATCGAATGAAATCTAGTGCCCGCCCCGCGGCTCACGCATCTACTTCTTCGGCTCCAGAATGTCGCCGATGCGGTGGTCTGCCGCCTCGAGGTGGAAGCGCGTCTCGCGATCGGCCGCCTTCGGGATGGCCTGACGGATCTGCTGCCTCAACGCGACGAGCTCACCGCGCAGCTCCGACTTGACGTCTTCGGAGAGCGGAATGTTGCGGCGTCCGAACGGATTGCGTGGCGGTCCTGCGGGCCGCGACGACTCGTCTGAAGGATTCAGCTTGTCGTCGAATTGCGTCAAGTAGACCATCTGGAGCGAGCGGCGATAGGCATCGATCGACACCCGTCCCGACGAGAGCTCGGTCCAGATTCCATGCTGCAAGTCGTCCAGCATGGTGGCGAGCGGGTAGACCGTGCTGCGGTCATTCGACATCGCCTCTTCTTCGATGAGCCGGTTCATGCGGTTGTCGTTCAACACCGACGCGAGCACGCGGGATTGTGCGGCCACGACTCGGTTGATCACGCCTTCCGCTTCGATGCGCCGGCTGAGCTCCGGGCGAATGAGATACGACGGCGCATGGAAGACGTTGTCGGTCAGGAATTTCATCGCCGCGACCTCTCGCGCGCGGGGGAGCGGCGTGTACACCGGTCCCGGTTGGCTCCCCGACTTGTACTGCACGGCACCGCCCGCGATGACCGTCACGACGTGCGTCGCTTCGGTGGCCCACTGGCCCACCGTGCGATCGTAGATCTCTTTCATGTCGCTGTTGTCTTCGCCCTGTTTCGTCGTGGCGCCGGCGATGTAGCCGGCCACGCGCGCGATGTTCTTGAAGCCGTACGTGGTGGCCCACACCGGGTCGGCATCGCCGACCGCTTCGGTGAGCGTGCCGAAGTCGCCGAAGTCATTGCTCTCGGAAAAGCGGTACCACGGCACCGTATCCTGCTCCATCGCCCACCGGTCTAGCGTTGGGCGCTCGTCGTCGGGCGTCTTCGCATCGGGGATGGGCGTGTAGCCCCACATGATCGCGTACTTGTCGTACGGTCCGATGCGCGGGACGATGTCCTCGAGCGCGATGTGGTCTTCCGGTTGGGCGACGTAGTTGAAGCGCGAGTAGTCCATGATGCTGGGGCTGTGGCCCATTTTGTGGACCCAGGTCGCGCTGCGCACGCTGTCGGCCGGGTAGGTGGAGCTGCCTAACTGATCGTGGCGCAGGCCTAACGTGTGGCCGATCTCGTGCGCCACCACGAACTCGAGCAGCCGGCCCATGAGCGAGTCGGGCATCGGGAACGAGCGCGCGCGCGGATCGAGCTGCGCGGCCTGCGTGAAGTACCAGTCGCGCTGCAGGTTGAGCACGTTCTGGAAGATCCGCACCGAGCCGTTCAGGATCTCGCCCGTGCGCGGGTCGCTCACGTGCGGTCCCACGGCGTTCTCGGTCGTCGAGGGCAGCCATCGGATCATCGTATGTCTGATGTCTTCCGGCGACCACGACGAATCGTTCGCCGGTGGATCCTTCGCGACGATCGCGTCCTTGAACCCCGCCGCCTCGAACGCCACCTGCCAATCCGTGATCGCCTTCCGAATCCACGGCTTCCACTGCTCGGGCGTCCCCGGATCCACGTAGTACACGATCTGCTTTTTCGGAACGCAGAGGTTGCCCTCGCGCTGGTCCGAGCACTCGAGCCGATAGCGCGTGATGTACTGCCGCCGCGCCGCCCGCTGCTCGAGGCCGAAGTCCACCTGTTGAATCGAGAAAAAGCCGACGCGCTCATCAAAGCGCCGCGGCATCATCGGATGATCGGGCAGCCTCACGAGACTCCAGTGCGCGAGCACGCTGACCGCTGGCGTCTCGCCCTGTGCCTGCGGAATCGGCGACGGCGCGCCGCCGCGGCCACCCACCGGCGTCGGCGTGCCGGTCTGCGCGGCCTGGATCTCGACGTTGTCCGGGAATGCGGCCGCGCTCTCGATGTACGAGCGGCGTTCGTCGATGCGACCGCGAATGGCCGCAAACTCCGGGACTTGTGAGGTATAGAGGCGAGTGACGTCGATGACGGCGGCGCTGTCGGGGCCGTAGGCTTCGACGTTGAAGATCGCGACGATCGGCGCATAGTTGGCCGCCTCCACCGCGCGATACACGGCGAGCGTCGTGTCGGCCGTGATCGAGAACGTGGGCGAGCGGAGAATGATGCGATCGCCACTCCGCTGCCACAGGAGCGTGCGCTCGCCGAACTCATCGCCGCCGTATTCGCCGAATTGTCCGCCCGGCAAATCGGGCTCCGCCGCCGCGGCGCGATCGTAGCGCCCAACGAGCAGCATGTCGCGGCCCAATTCCCTTTCCGGAATCTCGAAGTAAAGGTGGTCGCACTGCACGTGCACGATGAACATGCCGCGATAGGTCTTCGCCGCGCGGGTGATCACGCGGTCGTACGGACGCGGCCGTCCGGGACCGCTCGCGACCAAGCGCGCCGCGCCCGTGTCGCCCGCGGCAGCGGCGGCTGCCGCACCGGCGCCGGCTCCGCTCGGAGCCGCACCGCCGCCTCCTGCTCCACCGCCACCGCACACCGAGCCGCGCTCCGGACGCTGCTCCGCAACCATTGTCGTGGCCGGTTGCCGAACGGGCTCCGGCGCCTGCTGAGTTGGCTTGTGGGCGCAAGCAGCCGCGGATGCAGCCGCCAGAGCCAGGGCGGGAATGAACGATCGATTGGTCACGGGATAACCGCCGTCGAGAGGAGAGCGCTCGTGACGACCTGCGGCCGGTCGAAGCGAGCTAAGGAGGTTGGACAAGTTAACGACGCATGAACCGTCCGAATCGCTGAAAGTTTCATGTCCGGTTTTGCGCAGCGATCATGGTGTTCCGCTCGCCGAATGCAAGGGGCAAATCGGCTGGCGACGCGGCCCGTCGCCGGATTAGGATTCGAGTGATGTTCCTCCGCCGCCTCAGGCCATGCGTCACTTACAGATCACCCCATGATTTCTGACGGCGGCGACAAACCCGCACCGCTCATCAAGCCCCCGGCACTCGTCAAAGGCGATGCGATCGGGGTCGTCGCTCCGTCGTACGCACCGCGTCCGGGATGGCTCGTGCGCGGCGTGAAAGCGTTGGAGCACGTCGGGTTCAACGTCGTGCTCGACCCGGAGATCTCGAAGGGCCGCCGCTTCAAGCGAGCCGAAGACGAGCGGCGCGCCGAGAATTTCATGGGCGTGTGGCTCGATCCGAAAGTGAAGGCAGTGATCGGCGGGACGGGCGGCTACGGTGCCGTGCGCATGCTGCCGTACCTCGAGCCGGAAATTTTCCGACGCAATCCGAAGCCGTTCGTCGGCTACTCGGACATCACGGCGCTGCATTTGTGGCTCATGCGTCGCGCGGGACTGCGCGTGTTCCACGGGCCCACGGTGGACGATCTCATTCCGAGCGCGCGCGACCCCACGATGGCGTCGTTGCTCAACGCGCTCATGGTCCCCAAGCCGCCGACGAAAATCGGCAAGGGCATGTCGCGCGTGCTCAGGCCCGGCCGCGCGACCGGCCGTCTCATTGGCGGCAATCTATCGTTAGTCCAGCAGACGATCGGCACGCCGTACGAGGTCGACACGCGCGACGCGATCCTCTTTCTCGAGGAGACGCGCGATCCGATGAGCGTGCTCGACGAGCGCCTCGTGCACCTGCGCGCGGCGGGCCTGTTGCGCGCGGTGAAGGGGATCGTGTTCGGCCAGCTCTCGATCGATCGCTCGGAGGAAGACGAGTTCGAGGACTTCCTGCTCGACCTGGTGTCGGACTTGAACGTGCCCGTGCTCGCCGACTTCCCGGCCGGACACGAGGTGCCCAACCTCACGGTTCCGTTAGGCACCGACGTCGAGCTCGTCGCCGAGGATGCCGGCGGGTGGATCGCCTACCGCGAGGACGCGCTCGAGGAGTCATTGCGCGACGCGCATCCGGCCAAGGATGCCGCCGCGCCGGCCACCACGACGGCTGCAGCGCCGGCACCCGCGTCCCCGGACGGCTCGGCGCCCGTGCGCGAACCCGCGGGCACGGCGCGCTAGCTGCCTAACGCACCGGTTGGGCGCGTTGCGCGTCCAACCATCCCTTGCCCGCCGCTCGCGCGGTGTCGCTGTCCATCACGTAGCGCGCTACCGCGTCCACGACCGCCGCCGGCAGCGGCACTTTCGCGAACGTTTGGCGAGACACGCACACGAGCACCTGATACGCGGCCGCGTGCAGCGACAGGCCGCTCGCATCGAGCACGTCGAAATTGATGGTGAGCGACGATTCGCCGACGCGGCTGAAGTACGTCACCACCTCGAGCCGGTCGTCGAGCCGCGCCGGCCGGTAAAACTCCGTGTGCATGATCTTCCGCGGCAGCCAGATGTCGTAGCGCTCGAACATCTCGCGGAACGGCAAGCCGCACGCGCGAAAGATCTCGGTTTCCGCGAGCTCGTAAAACCGGATGTACGCGCCGTAGCAGATGATGCCAGCGAGGTCGATGTCGCCCCACCGGACGTACTCGGCCACCACGAATGGCGTCTTGGACATGCCCTGAATGTAGAGCGCGCCCGAGCACGTGTCACGAACACGATTCGCGGAAAGCCGAAACTCGTACGTCAGGTTGCCGGGAGGAGGGCGGGTCGCTTCGAGCGCGGATCTACGCTCACGAGGGAACGGACAATGCACCGACACGCCGGACAAAGCACGGATGCAGCACATCGAGTTGGATTTTTCCTGAAGCCAGGCGACACGTCGGTGTATCTCGGCGCCTATGTCCGATGAGAGCGCGACGTGAGGGCTAACGGGAGGCGCGCATGGAGGGCGTCCTCGCTCTGTTGTGAAGGATGACTACAAGGATAACAACAGGGATAACGACAGGCATTGCTCTGCTGCGCGAGGGAAGAACGATCACAATGGCGAGGGCAGTTTTTTGGTTTTGAAAACAACACAACACAACTATCCAGTCGCAGTAGTGCCGCCCTCCGCAGCCGAGCGATGCCTGTAGTTATCCCTGCAGTTTCCTTGTAGTTATCCTTCAGAACAGAGCGAGGAAGCTCTCCACGCGCACCCGCGGTCAGCCACGCGAACTCGAGAGGGGCCAGAGCCGGCACGGCATCTTTCACGAAATTGCAGCCGAGCGATCCGGTCAATCCGACCCGGTATCCGCTCAATCCGTGTTCCCCCGAGCGAAGAAATCCTCCACGGATGGAATTTCCTCAAGCCGTATGACAGATTTCAGTGCTGTGACGCGGGTCTCGGGTGGCTCGCGTCACGTTGTTCGCTCACCTGACACGACCGTGCGCCGGCCGGCGCCGAGGGTTTCATGACGACCACGATTGCACCGGTATCGCTGACCGATGCCGATAGCTTCATCCCGCGCCATGTCGGACCAACCGACGATGACGTCCGCGCCATGCTCGACGTGTTGGGCTACGAGTCGCTCGACGAGCTCATGGATGCGACGGTGCCCGAGGCGATCCGTTTGCGGCGGCCGCTGGCGTTAGGCGAAGGGAAGAGCGAGACGGCGGCGCTGCGCGGGTTCCGCGCGGTCGCCTCCCGCAATCAGGTGTTCCGCTCCTTCATCGGACTCGGCTACTACAGTTGTCTGGTGCCGCCGGTGATTCAGCGGAACGTGCTCGAGAATCCGGCGTGGTACACGGCCTACACGCCGTACCAGGCCGAGGTGGCGCAGGGGCGGCTCGAGGCGCTGCTCAACTATCAGACGATGATCATCGATCTCACCGGGTTGCCGATCGCAAACGCGTCGCTGCTCGACGAGGCGACGGCGGCGGCGGAGGCGATGATGATGTCGCACGCGGCGAAGGGCGGTTCGGGCAAGAACACGTACTTCGTGTCGCAAGAGTGTTTCCCGCAGACGATCGAAGTGGTGCGCACCCGCGCGCGGGCGCGCGGCATCACGGTGGTGGTGGGCGACCACCGCACGGCAACGTTAGGCAGCGACGTTTTCGGCGCGCTCGTGCAGTACCCGACCGCCGACGGCGCGGTGATCGACTATCACGCGTTCGCCGAGCGCGTGCACGCGGCGGGCGGGCTGCTCACGGCGGCCGCGGATCCGCTGTCGCTCACGCTGCTCGTGCCGCCCGGCGAATGGGGCGCGGACGTGGCCGTGGGCTGCACGCAGCGCTTCGGCGTTCCGTTAGGCTTTGGCGGACCGCACGCCGCGTACTTCGCGACGCGCGATGAGTTCAAGCGGCAGATTCCCGGCCGCATCATCGGCGTGTCGCGCGACAGCGAAGGGCGCCCGGCGCTGCGCATGGCGCTCCAGACGCGCGAGCAGCACATCCGCCGCGAGAAGGCGACGAGCAACGTGTGCACGGCGCAGGTCCTGCTCGCCGTCATGGCCAGCATGTACGCGGTGTGGCACGGGCCCAAAGGGCTCGCGCGCATCGCGTCGCGCGCGCACCGCTTCGCCGAGACCGTCGCGGAAGGGCTGCGGCGCCTGGGGTACGGCATCCGCCACGACGTGTTCTTCGACACCGTGTGCGTCGAGCTGGGCGAGCGCCGCCTCGCCGACGTGCTGCGCGATTCCCGCGCCAAGCAGCTCAACATGCGGGTGATCGACGAGCATACGTTAGGCATCGCGATCGGCGAGAGCACGCTGCTCGACGACGTCAACGACCTGTTCGCCGTGTTCAACCGCGGCGTACGGCCCGACTTCACCGCCTCCGACATCGCGGAAAGCGTGGACGACCGGTTCGACGAGCGCTTCGCGCGCACCAGCGCGTACCTCACCCACCCGGTGTTCAACAAGTACCACTCCGAAACCGAGATGCTGCGCTACATGCGCAAGCTCGAGTCGCGCGACCTGTCGCTCACGCACTCGATGATTCCGTTAGGCTCGTGCACCATGAAGCTCAACGCGACGGCCGAGATGCTGCCGATCTCGTGGCGCGAGATCAACCGCCTGCACCCGTTCGCGCCGCGCGAACAGACCGACGGCTACTCGGTGTTGTTCGAGCGCCTCGAGGGCGCGCTGGCCGAGATCACCGGGTTCCCGGCGGTGTCGCTCCAGCCTAACGCCGGATCGCAGGGCGAATACGCGGGCCTGCTCGTCATTCGCGCGTACCACGAGTCGCGCGGCGAGGGGCATCGCGATGTATGCCTCATCCCGCAGTCGGCGCACGGCACCAATCCGGCGAGCGCCGTGATGGCGGGCATGTCGGTGGTGGTGGTGCGCACCGACGAACGCGGCAACATCGATCTCACCGACCTGCGCGAAAAGGCGGCGGCGAACGCGCCGCGGCTGGCCGCGCTCATGGTGACCTACCCATCCACACACGGCGTGTTCGAGGAAGGGATTCGCGAGCTGTGTCAGATCGTGCACGCGAACGGCGGGCAGGTCTACATGGATGGCGCGAACATGAACGCGATGGTGGGGCTGTGTCGCCCGGCCGACATCGGCGCCGACGTCTGCCACCTGAACCTGCACAAGACGTTCTGCATCCCGCACGGCGGCGGCGGTCCCGGCATGGGACCGATCGCTTGCGCCGCGCACCTCGCGCCGTTCCTGCCGGGCCATCCGCTCGTGCGCGTGGGCGGAACGGAGGCCATCGGCCCCGTGTCCGCTGCGCCGTGGGGCAGCGCGAGCATCTTGCCCATCTCGTACATGTACATCGAGCTCATGGGCGCCGAAGGCCTAACGCGCGCGTCGAAGGTCGCGATTCTCAACGCGAATTACATGGCCAAGCGTCTCGACTCGTACTATCCCGTGTTGTACCGTGGCGCACACGGCACGGTCGCGCACGAGTGCATCATCGACCCGCGCGCATTCAAGCAGAGCGCGGGCGTGGATGTGGAAGACATCGCCAAGCGCCTCATGGATTATGGCTTCCATGCACCCACGGTCTCATTCCCGGTGGCGGGCACCCTCATGATCGAGCCAACCGAGAGCGAATCCAAGGAGGAGCTCGATCGGTTCTGCGATGCGCTGATTTCGATACGCGAGGAAATCCGCGAAATCGAAGAGGGACGCGCGGACCGGTTAGACAATCCGCTCAAGAACGCACCGCACACGCTCGAGCGCGTGCTGTCGTCCGAGTGGTCGCGTCCCTACACGCGCGAGCAAGCGGCGTTCCCCGCGCCATGGACGCGCGAGTGGAAGTTCTGGCCCGCCGTTGGGCGCGTCGAGAGCGCGTTCGGCGACCGGAACCTGGTGTGTTCGTGTCCGCCGATCGAGGAATACGCGAACTAACTAGGGAATGGGGAAGCGCTCGCTAACGCTCGCGTCGGGAAGCGCTCTGCTTGGGGAATAGGGAGCGGAAGGACATCAGCTGTCTCTGGGTGGGGAGCACGAAAGCGCTTCCCGATGGAGCGCTACTCGCCGATGTGTTTCTTGTATTCTTCCGGGCCTAACAACTGGTCCTGCTCGCCCGCGTCTTTGACGCGAAGACGAATCATCCAGCCCTCGCCGTAGGGATCGGTGTTCACGAGCGCCGGTTCCTTGTCGAGTCGTGGATTGATCGCTTCCACCGTTCCCGCGAGCGGTGAAAACAACTCCGACACCGCCTTCACCGCTTCGATCGTGCCGAAAACATCCATGCGGCCGAACGATTCACCAACTTTCGGCAGCTCGACGTACACCACGTCGCCCAACTCGCCTTGCGCGTAGTCGGTGATCCCGATCTGCACGACGTCGGACTCGGGAAGCTTCTTTACGAATTCGTGCTCTTCGGTATAGAGCAGGTCGTTTGGAATGTTCGACACGAGGCGCTGCCGCAGGTGAAGTCGCGCGAAGTCTACCGGCGAGGCAAGAACGCGTCAAGCAAAGGCCAGTCAGGCGGGCGCGGGCTGCTTCGCGTTTTCGTCGCGCTTGATCGCATCCCATACTTCGTGCACGCGCTCCGCCAACTGTTCGCGCGTCCCTGCATTCTCGATCACGAAGTCCGCGCGCGCCCGCTTGAGCTCGGCCGGCATCTGCGCCGCAATCATCTGTACCGCCTCTTCCTGCGACAAGCCGCGCTCCCGCATGAGCCGCTCGAGGCGAATGGGACGCGGCGCGTCCACGAGCACGATGCGCGTAAACGAGTCCGCCAATCGCCGCTCGAACAGCAGCGGGATGTCGCACACCACGACGCGGTCGCCGCGCGCGGCCGCTTCGGCGATTTCTTCGTCGCGCAAACGCCCAACTTCGGGATGTACGATGGCGTTGAGCGCCTCGAGCTCGTCGGGCCGATCGAATACCACGTGACGAAGCGCGGCGCGATCGAGTGAACCATCGGGCGACAACACGCCTGTGCCCCATCGCGCGACGATAGACCGCAGCGCCGGTGTGCCCGGCTCCACCGCTCGCCGCGACAACACATCGGCGTCGATGATCGTCGCGCCGCGCGCCGCGAATAGTTTCGCGACGGTCGATTTCCCGCTCGCGATGTTGCCCGTAAGGCCGACCAGTATCATCGACGCACCCTCTGACGCACGCGCGTCGCTTGAATGTGCGGCGGCGGCGTTCGGCGATCTGCTGCCGGCAGCGGCACACAGAGCGTGGTAGGCACCCCGCAACGAAGTCCGTTGCCGGGATTGCCGGCGAAGTCCACCGGCACGAGAACAACAGTCGAGCTCGTGAACGCCGGCGGACGCTTGCACGCGAAGCGGTTCACGGTGATGACCGACCCCGCTGACCCTCCGCACGTGAACGTCACCGTTTGCAGCGACGATCCGAGAAAAACCATCTCGAGGCTATCCACCGCCGGCGCGACATTGACGATGATCGAGTCGGCCGTGGTGTCGACGCTCACTGTATCAATGAACACGTCGCCATTTGGAGGAAGCGCCGGCACCGAGTCCAACGCGCTCGAGTTGAACTTGGAATCGGAGAGACTCACTTCAATCTCGTTTGCGCCGGCAAAGGTCGTCTGAAACGCATAAAAGATTCCGCTGATGGACGCGAGCGGAGGGAAAAACGTGTATGGCGTCTCGATGTCGAGGTTGCCGTTCACGATGTCCGTCGCTTGCAGCGTCGTGATGTCGCCATCGGGGTCGTTGCCCACGATCTGATACCGGATCAGAGCGGACTCGACCACGCGCGCGGTATCGAGTGTCGTGATCACTGGCGGGTTATTACCCGCGGTGAGCACCACAGGTTGCGCGGCAACCACCTGTCCAGGGCGAACGATCATGGTGCCCAGGAACTGCTGGTCCTGCACCGCGCCGTTGTTCAACAATTCGAGGCTGACTTCGATCTCGCAATACGGACCGAGGTCATCCGGCGGGAATTTGTTGATGCACGACGAGAGATCGAACTGAACGGTGAGATCCTGTGTTGCGGATGTCACCGGAAACGTGCCGTTGAAAAGCGAGTCCAGCGCTTGCTCGGAGTCGGGAACGAACGATGCGATGGAAACGCGGATCTCTTGGCCGGGCGTGCCGTTCTGGAACTGCACTTTGATGGACACGCTGCCGGAACGCGGACCAACGGGTGCGTCTTTCATGCAAGCCGACGCCAGTAAGGCAAGGGCGACTAACCCGGATCGAACGATTCGGTTCATGTCGGGCGTATGGTGGACACAGGGTCGTGACGGACGGCCAAGGTAGGACGGGCCGAGTCTCGCGTCAACCACGCGGTGCAGCTATGAGAGTTCTAACAATGGCGCGCTCGTCGCGTGCGAGCATCAGAGCAGCGGAACTTGGTCTTCATCTCGATGCGGCACCTCGTGACAGTGCCGGCACCGCGCTTCGTATGATTCGCGTCCGCCTACCATGATGGTGGGCGAGTCGTAGCGCGCTGGTTTCCCGCCCAACAGTCGTTGATTGCGGCTCGCTGGTCCGCCGCAAACGACACAGATGGCGTGCAACTTGTCGACCACCTCGGCGACGGCCATGAGCTGCGGGATGGCGCCAAACGGTTCGCCGCGAAAGTCTGTGTCCGTGCCCGCGATAATGACGCGGACGCCGCGTGCGGCGAGTGATGTCGCGAGGTCCACGACGCCCGCGTCGAGAAACTGTGCTTCATCGATCGCGACGACGTCGACGAGCGGGCTGATTTGTTCGGCGATCTGCAGCGACGAATCGACTGGTGTCGCGTCGACCGTGCGTCCGTCGTGACTCGCAATGGAGAACACGCCGCTATACCGATCGTCCAGATGCGACTTGAACACTTGCACATTCTTCTTGGCGATGATCGCGCGACGCACGCGGCGGATGAGCTCCTCGCTCTTGCCGCTGAACATCACGCCGGCGATCACCTCGATCCATCCGGAGCGCAGGGGACCAGTGAACGCGCTCTGGTCGCTCACTCGTCGCGCCGGCGGGACGGTCCGCGATCGCGTGTGCCGGGTCGCCGTGGAAATTTCCCACGCGCATGCCCAACGCGGTCGCCGCGTTCGCCTCGATCGCGCGGTGCGCGGTCGCGTGGCGGGCGGTCGCGGTCTACCCGCGCGCTCACGCGTCGTCCGCGAATGTTCGCGCCCGCGAGCGCTTCCACGGCGCGTTCCGCGTCCGCCGCATCGAGCTCGACGAGCGAATGGTTCTCGCGGATCTCTACACGTCCGATGCGCGAGCCCGCAATGCCCGCCTCGTTGGCGATGGCGCCGACCAGGTCTCGTGGCGACACGCCGTCGCGCTCGCCGACGTTGACGAACACGCGCACGGCGCCGCCCGACGGGGTGCGCCGCGGCGCGCGCGCCGCGGCATCCCG
>DATEKK010000297.1:0-2185 GCA_035277485.1 Gemmatimonadaceae bacterium | reverse complement strand
CGCGGTGCGTGTCTTGCTATGGGGTAGGCGCGGATTGAATCACTGGAGGACGTATGCGACAGGCACGCCGGCAGTATACCAATCTCTCGCTCCTCTTGATTGCTTGCGTCGCGCTGGTTGCATGCAAAGGCAAAGAAGGTGCGTCGCCGGCCGACACGACCTCAGCAGCAGCGGCTGCGCCGACGCCCGACACGTCCAAGGCCGCGGCTCCTGCCGCGCCCGGTACGACGACGCTCTCGGATGCAAACATCGTCGCGCTGCTCGACGAGGTGAACATGGCGGACAGTTCACTCGGCGCCGCCGCGCTTCCGAAAGCAACGAGCTCTCAAGTGAAGCAGTTCGCCAAGTTGATGATGGGCGAGCATCACGCGTTGCGACTCAAGGGACAGCAACTCGCCAAGGCGCAGAACATTACTCCGGAGAAGCCGACGGACGATCCCTTCACGAGCGCGGTGCAAGCCGAGCAGTCAGCACTGGGTTCGGCCGCCAAGGGTCACACTTTCGATTCGACGTACATCGCCAACGAAATAGGCGTTCACCAGGCGGTGATCAGTTGGGCGGGCACCGCGGAGAGTCAGGCGCAGAATCAAGGGCTCAAAGATCTGATCAAGGCCGCGGGGCCGGTGTTACAGAAGCATCTCGATCGCGCGCAGGCGATTCAGAAGGCGCTGCATTGAGCACACGCGCGTGATGTAACTCCAGAGACGTGGGAAGGGGGAAGCGCTCGCTGACGAGCGCTTCCCCCTTCCCTATGCGACTACGGAAAACCTCACCCACCGTTCACTATTTCATAGTGATCGGCACCGTCCACACGAACGTGTCCCACGCGATCTTCATCTCGCCGCTGTTGCCGTTCGTGGGCGCGATGTTGATCGTGAAATTCTCCTGCGGCGAGGACGTGGTCGACGCCTTCATCGGTACGCGCGCGACGTTGCGCGTCGAATCGTAGTTGGTACCCCACTGGCCGTACTGACCGTTCACGATGAGATCCACGCTGCCGTCCTTCTTCGGTTCGGTCCACAGGCTGTAGCTGCCGCCCGGAAGCGACGTGCCGCCGACATCGAATCCATCGTCGGTGACGAGCACCGTCGCCTGATTCGCGCCGGTGCGCCACACGTGGCCGTACGGCACGACGTTGCCGAGGATCGTGCGGTTGCGCCGCCGCGGGCTGCTGTACAACACCACAACGAGCTTTCCGCCTAACGTCGCCTTCTCGGTGACGCTCGGCGATGCGATGCCGATGCCCTTCCCCGACTTGTCCTCGGACGCGAACTGCTTGGCCACCTTCTGCGGATCGATGTAGGCCGTGCGCTGCGTCTTCGTTTTTTCCGTGGTCTGGTCCGCGTCGGCGCTCACGATGTGCCCGGAGTCATCGAGCGTGAGGTGCGTCCACGCGATGCGGAAATAGTCGGCGTCGATCGTGGTGGGGGCGCGCCGCACGAAATCGCGCTTCACCGTGCGCCCGGACTGCATGTCGATGGAGGGAATGGTCACCGAATCGAACTTCTCGCCTAACTGAGCGAACAGCACCTCGTACACGCCGAGCGACGAGTACAGGCCGTACGACGATCCGAAGCCCGTCATGAACTGCGGGTATGCGTTTTTCTCCACGGCGCGGACGAACTGCGCGTGCACGCCGGCCGAGTCGATGTCGGCGCGCAGCGAGTCGCCCACGTAGGTGAGCGTCACGTGCCGCGCCGGCACGTTAGGCGCGCTCACGGGCTTGACGTCGACCACCGACTTCGTGATGGCGCCGCCGCTGCCCAAGTCGAGCTCGTAGTGGCAGAGCACCGTGCCCGGAACGCGGACGACCATGTCGCCGTCGAGCTTGTTGGCGGTGCGGGTGAAGCTCTCGATCACCACCGTGTCGCGTCCCAGCGTGGTGACGAAGCTGGCCTGCTCGTTGGCGGGCGCCTTTGGGCGAACGGACAACACGAGGACCAGCGGGAGACTGACCAGAAATGGGCGCATAGGCTCGTGGGTGAGGGTGAAAAAAAGGCCCAACACTATCACGATGCGTAGGCGGCGTCCTCCTGTCTACGAGGTGGCGATGGCGGGGAGCTCGCACAGCACGGGGTAGCGCGGGGGGCGCGCGGCGTCCAGGTCGGGCCACACGGCACCGATGCAGGCTTCGACGTCGTCGAGCGTGACGCCGCGCGGCGCGCGCCCCGGCGACGCGATCTCG
>DATEKK010000296.1:0-9357 GCA_035277485.1 Gemmatimonadaceae bacterium | reverse complement strand
GTACGTCGCCGTATTGCACGTCGAGCAACGCGGATCCAAACACATCTTTCACGTCCTCGGGCATGAGCTGCATGGCTTTCCTGCTCGAGCCGACCCAGCGCAGCGGCTTCCGGCCGGGAGGCGACGTTGACATGAAGATAGCAATTCTGCTATTGAGGTGGCAAGTATTGCGAACGGAAGGCAGAGGGGTGCGCTTCTGGTCCGTCTCGGCGCCTCTTGTCATGCGCCGACCATCTCGATTGGCAGGGCTGTCAGAGGGGGGCGATATGATCCGGCCGTCAAGACCACGACGGACCATCCTCCACTCGAGGGCTAACCATGAAGCCAACTCGCTCCGCGCTGATCTCCGTTGTATTGCTGGCTCTACTCCTAACGGCCCCAACTGGATGCGGCCTGATACTGGGCGGCGGCAGCCGCCAGACCATCCAGGTCCAGGCCAGCCCGGCCGATACGAAAGTGTCCACCTCGCCTGAAACCGGCGAATACAACGCGCCTACGACCCTCGATCTCAAGCGCAACACCGACTACACCATCCGCTTCGCCAAAGACGGCTACTCGCCGGCGTCGATCCAGCTCGAGAGTCATGTGCGCGCCGGATACGTGGTGGCCGACGTCCTCCTAACGGGGCTCGTCGGCGTGGTCGTCGATGCCGCCTCCGGCGGGTGGTCCAAGCTGAGCCCCGAAACCGCGACCGTGACGCTCACCAAAGTCGCCATGCGACCCGGACCGGACAGCGTGACCGTCGGGCTCACGCTGCACCGCAGCGGCGACCGGAACCAGGTGGACGTGAAGTCGAGTGCGCCGGGCGTGGTCCTCGACGTGTCGCCGGCCAAGCGTTAGGCTTGAGGTGCTTACCCAATGACCTCACCGATTGTGTCATCGCCCAACGCTGGCCTTGCGCCCCGACCGCGCACGCTCTCCAAGTCCGACTTCATCCGCGCTCGCGACTGCCCGGCCAAACTGTACTTTCGCGAGAACGGCTACCCCGACGCCAACGAGCGCGACGCCTACATGGCCATGCTCGCCGACGGCGGCTACATGGTCGAAGCGCTCGCGAAGGCTCGATACCCGAACGGCATCCAGCTCGAGTACGGTCGCGACCCCGCGAGCGACTTCGCACGCACCCGCGCTGCCCTCGAGGCGCCTAACGTCACGCTCTTCGAAGCAACCCTGCTCGTTGGGCGACGCCAGGCGCGCGTCGACATCCTCGAGAAACGCGGGAACGTCCTCCGCCTGATCGAGGTCAAGGCGAAGTCGTTCAACGGTACCGATCACGCCCGCGAAGTGGCGCAGAACCGCTCGGGCGTGTTCCTCACCCAGAAGCGGCCGTACCGCGTGAACTCGGATTGGGACGGCAAGATGGCCGACCTCACGTATCAGGTCGTGCTGCTCGAGCAGATCATGCCGGGGTTCGTCATCGAGCCTGTCCTGGCGCTCGTCGACAAGAGCAAAGCGACGGGCCTCGACAACGTTCCGGGATACTTCGAGCTGGTTAGGCGCCCGGCCTCTGATGGTTCTGTACGACTGCACACGGCCCGCTTCACCGGCTCGACGGCCGACCTCGCCCAACTCGATCTCGTCACCGAAGTCGACGTGCGTCGCGAAGTGGCGACGATGCGCGCAGAGATCGCCGAGCTGGCGTTGCGCTTCGAGTCGCGCCTCGATGCGCCGTTCGAGGCGCATACCGAAGGCGTCGAGCTCGGTTCGCACTGCCGCGACTGCGAATTCCGCACGCCCAACCAATCGCGCAACGGATTCGCCGAGTGCTGGGGAGACCTCGCCGACGCCAGTCCGCACGTGCTCGAGCTCTACTCCGTCGGCACCGCCAGAGCGCCCGACGGCTCGCGCCTGCTGCCGTACATGTTAGGCCGGCACTCGGCGTCGCTCCTCGAAGCGCCGACGGACGGGCTCGTCCAACTGGACCACAACCCCGGCGGCAACGCCGCCCGGCAGCGCCGCCAGATCGACGGCACGCGGCGCGGGGTCCCATACGTTGGGCCGGAGCTCCGCGCCAAGATCGAGGCGCTCTCCGGCCCCATCCACTTCGTCGATTTCGAGACGTCGCGCCTCGCGCTGCCGTATCACCGCGGCATGCGACCCTACGGACTGGTCACCTTTCAGTGGAGCGCCCACTCGGCGCCGGCGTTAGGCGGGCCGCTCGAGCACCGCGAATGGCTCAACAATGTGGACATCTGGCCCAACCAGTCGTTCGCCGAGTCGTTGCGCGCGGCCATCGGCGATGAGGGCCACGTGCTCACGTGGAGCCACTTCGAGAAGACGACGCTCAAGCAAATCGTGGCCGACCTCGCGCACTTCGGACGCGATGTGCCCGATCTCGTCGACTGGATGACCGACGTGTTCGAGCGGCGCATCGTCGATCTCTATGAGTGGGCCTGCCGGGATTACTACCATCCGGGCATGCGCGGCAGTGCGTCCATCAAGGTGGTGCTCGAGGCGCTGTGGCGCAGCGACCCGGTACTGCGCCGCCAGTTCACGGAATGGTCGGGCCTAACGGACGCGCCGGCCGACGATCCGTACCGCGCCCTGCCGCCGATCGAGATCGCCGGCACGGTCGAGGAGGTGCGCGAAGGCACGGGGGCCATGCAGGCGTACCAGGAGATGATGTACGGCGTGCACAAGCACGACGTGGCCATTCGTGATGGGTGGGCGACGCTGCTCAAGCAGTACTGCCGTCTCGATACGCTCAGCATGGTGCTCATTCTCGAGCACTGGCGCCGGGTGACAGGCCTCGCGTGACCTCGGCGAAGATCCAGCGGTGGACCGACCTCCTGGTCGGTCTCCTGCGCCACCGGTTAGGCGCGACGTTCACCGAGCTGGCCGACGACGTGCCTGCGTATGCGCTTCCCAGGCACCCAACGGACCGCGAGAAGGCCGCCGTCAAGCGCATGTTCGAGCGCGACAAGGCGGAGCTCCTCGCCTTCGGCGTGCCGATCGAGACCATCGACCGCGGCGAGGATGAGATCGAGAAGTACCGCGTGCGCCCAGGGGACTTCTATTTGCCCTACCTCTCGATCCTCGACTCGTCGGGCCGCGGCAAGGCGCCGCGCCGCGTCGACCGCGACGGGTACCACTCGGTTCGGACGCTGGCGTTCGAGCCCGACGAACTGGCCGCGATCGGTGCGGCCGCCGCACGGGTTCAGAAGTTAGGCGATCCGCTTCTGGCGTCGCACGCCCGCTCTGCCTGTCGCAAGCTGGCCTTCGATATTCCGGGCATCGACCGCGACGACCAGGACGACGTGTCGGTGCAGGCGGAGCGCGTGGAGTCCCAGGTGCTCTCCGTAGTCAACGAAGCACTGCTGGGTCGCAAACATCTCACGTTCGCGTATCGCTCCATGTCCGGCGGCGCCGAGTCCGTGCGCACGGTCGAGCCGCTCGGCCTCTTCTTTCTCCATTCGCACTGGTACCTCGCCGCGCGCGAAGTCGGGGATCACGTCGTCAAGAATTTTCGCGTCAGCCGAATGGCACGCGTGGCCGCGAATAAGTCGCGGCCGCAAACCGCCGACTTCGCGGTTCCGCGCGACTTTGACGTGCGCGAGCACGCGCGCTCGCGGCAGGCTTGGGAGTTAGGCGACGCCGATGGCGTCGATGCGGTTGTCGAGTTCGTCGCCGAAACCGGAGCGGCAACGCCGTGGATGCAGTTAGGCGCACCCGTGGCGGGCGAGCCGGCGCGGCGCGCCTATCGTGTCAGATCGATCGACCGTTTTGTACGCTGGCTCATGTCATTAGCCGGTGCTGCGAAACCTGTGTCGCCGCCCGATATCGTGGCCGCGTACCATGACGCCCTGCGTGCCACCTTGCGGCGTTACGAGGCCCGATCGTGAAGAAGAAATCATCCGCCACGACGGACGCCTCGGCTCAGCTCAAGCGACTGCTCGCGATCGTGCCGCGAATCGCGGATGGGGAAGAGCACTCGATCGACTCCATTGCGAAGATGCTCGGCGTCACGCCGGAGACAGTCGCGAACGACTTGGTCTCCGTCGGCGAGCGCTACGACACACCCGGCGGCTTCGTCGAGGGTCTGCAGGTGTTCATCGAAGCGCAACGGGTGTCCGTGAGGACGAGCCATTTCTTGCGTCCAATGCGCCTTACCGCGCCCGAGCTGCACGCGCTGGACTTGGGCCTCGCGATGATTCGCGCCGAACGATCGCCGGACGAGTGGCCGGCGATCGAGAGGGCGAGAGAGCGGATCAAAGCCGTGGTCGCGAAGCTGGCCAACGACACGGCACATGAGCGCACGCTCGCAGCGGCGGGCGGCCTGCCTCCTAACGCACATCTAAGCGCAGTCCGCGACGCGCTCGCCAAACGCCGCAAGCTGCGTATCGCATACCGCCGCGGAGATTCGACGAGGGCGGCCGAGCGCATCGTGTGTCCGTATCGCCTGATCCTCGCGGGGCCTGGCTGGTATCTGGTCGCTTACTGTGAGCGAAGTCGCGGCGTGCGCGTGTTTCGCGTGGACCGCATCGAGGATGCAGAGGTGCTAACCGAGAAGTATGACTCGCCGACGCCCGATGCGCTCTCCGCACACGTGGGCAGCGGACCGGTGTTCGAGTCCGACGCGCCGACTACTCTTCGCGTCCGCTATTCGCCGAAGATCGCGCGCTGGATTCGCGAGCGGCTCGAAGGAACCGTCGAGTCGGACGGTTCATACGTCGTTGAGCATCGGATGGCAGATTCCGACTGGGCCCTACGGCACGTGCTGCAATATGGGCCCGAGGCGGAGATCCTCGAGCCCGCGGCGGTACGGCATGCGGTGCGCGAACGGCTCGTATCGATGCTCGAGAATTCGCCACCCTGAGTGGTGCCAGCTGGCCTAACCGCTAGTCGGTCGGGATGTGTGCCCTCAGCGGATACCTCGCTCCAACGCGCGCGCCGAGTCGGCAAAGCGCGTCGCGTCCAGATGGCGTTCGGGAGGTAATCCCCCCAACTGATGTTCCCACCACGCGGGTGTCGGGACGCCCGATGCCGGCCAGCTTGCGTTAGGCCCGAACAGCATGTAAAAGTCCCATGCCGGTTTGTTGAGGGCGGCTACTCGTGAAAACGCCGTTCCCACCACGAGGTCCGGATCCCAGAAATCATGCACGCGGCTTCCGGGAATGAGCGTCGTCCCGGCGTCGACGTTCTGCTCGTGCGCACCCAGCTGTGAGGACCAGACGACGTAAACCGCTACATCGGGCGTCGAGTCCCTGGCCAACCACTGCGTCGCAACTTCGCGGACCCCGCGAAGACATTCGGGTCACGTTGGAGAGGCGAGAAGAATGGCGCGCACTTTTCCCGAATCCGCGTTGAATGCGGCGCGGAGCGGCGAGAGGTCACTCAGCGTCTCGTGTTGCGCGACCGGGCCTTTACTGCACGCCCAACACATCGTCAACGCAGCAAGGAGCGCGCACAGTTTGAGAGTCTTCGAGGTGAGCATCATGCAGCAGCAACGGCGCTAGCGATTGCGGACGCGAGCCAGATGCCGGCGGCTGCCCACAGCACGACACGGATCCAACGCCGGGGTCGTACGGCTTGGCCGTCGGCGGCACATCGCGCAGGTCTGCGGTACAACGCCCAGAATCCGTAGGCGAGCGCTACGAATGACGCTCCCAGGATGTAGATGGTGTACGGCTTGAGGCCGGCTAACGCAACGGCGCCGCTGGCGCCAACCAGGGACACGATCAAGGTCGAGATCACCGGTGTCACGCAACAGGCGGCAGCTGCCGCGGCTCCCACGGCAGCGCCGGTGCCGGCGATAGCAGCACCCGCGGCACCGATGCCGTCCGCTCGCTCCCTCGTCATCGACTCTCGATTGCGCGGAGAATTGCTTGCATGCTCGGCGCCCCACCGAGACGACACGCCGGCGAGTCGGATGAAGGAGAGACTCCGGAAACATCGCGCCCATTCACCAGGACCGTCGGTGACGCGTATTCGCGCACGTGCGGCGGAGCCGCGGCATCATCGCGATCCCACTCTCGCACGGCTACCTCGACTCCTGACGCGGCGAGCGCGGCGTGCACGTTTGCGCGCGCCTGAGCGGCGTGCGGACAGCCTCGAAAGTAAATCAGCTCGAGCGTCATCAGGCGGACTCCTCCAGCGCGTCGAGAATCGGACATTCGCGTAATGCGCGCCGTCCCCGGCACGCGTCGGCCAACGTGCCGAGTGCACTCCGCATTCGAGTCAATTCGGCGATCTTGTGGTCAATGCGCTCGATCGCCTTGTTCGCCTCGGCGACCGCCTCGCGGCACGCGGATCCAGGCCTAACGCGGAGCTCGAGCAGGATGCCGACCTCGTCGAGCGTGAATCCCAGCGTTTGGGCGCGCTTCATGAACCGCACCCTCCGCACGGCGTCCTCGGTGTATTGGCGGTAGCCAGCCACTGTGCGCGGTGGTTCTGGAATCAATCCCTCGCGCTCGTAGTAGCGGATTGTTTCGACGTTGACGTGCGCTGCCTTTGCAACCTGCCCTATGGTCAGTGCCATTCTCGACCTCACCGGACTAGGCGTACTTAGCGTGTAGCATACACCCCGTACTGTAGTACGGAGTCAAGCGCGAAACGCGGCCGGCGAACTCGTCTACACGGATAGCCAAGTATGTCGAGGGCGGCGCCGTCAGCGAGCAACCATCATGAGGTAATTGCCTACTTTGTAGGCAATTACTTCATGATGCGCCCTGAAGAGCCCATCGGTCCTCGGCCGCCCCGTCAGAAAAAACAGGGGGAAGCACCGGCGCTTCCCCCTTTCCTGGCTTCCTTAGAACCCCGCTATCGGGTCACAGCCCGGCGGCTGCGGATTCCGCGCCACGCACTCGTTCACCGGGTACGGGTTCGCATCGAAGATCTTGTGGTTAGGCGCCGCTTTCGGCAGCGTCGCCAACAGACCGTAGTGCAGCAGGTCGAGCCAACGGTGCCCCTCGAACATCAGCGAGTACCGCTTTTCGTACAGCAGCGCCTGCAGCATGTCGCCCGAGTACGGATCCGGAAGCGCCTCCAAGCCCCCGGACTTCACGCGCACCGTGTTGATGTCCTTGAGCGCATCCTCGTCGTTGCCGAGCCCAAGGTTGGCTTCGGCACGCAAGAGAATCAGCTCCTCGTTTCGCATCTCCGACAGCGGCGCCGTCGTCTCGCGGTTCGCGGTGATCACGAACTGATAGTTCGCCGTAATGCCGTACGCCGGCAGCGAGAACGGCTGCGCCATTTTCACGAGCAGTTTCTGCGCACGCAGATCCTTCGACCCGTCCGAGCGCAACTCGGCTTGCGCCCAGTCTGAATCGTGCGCGAAAAACTGCGTCGCATCCGAGAACGGATTCTGCGCGTCGCCGGCGTTGTTGCTATAGCCGTAGTACACGCCGTTGTCGAACGATGCGGTGGTGTCGACGAACGACCCCTGGAGGTCGGTCAACGCCGCCGCGAAGTCCCCGTGATACACATGTGCCCGCGCTTCGAGGCCAGCCGCGAACTCGGCGAACGTCGACGGCGTATCGAATCCCTCGAATCCGGTGGGCAGCGTGAACGGAAACGCCGAGCCGCCGGCAGCCAGATTCGCGCGCGCCGAGTCGAGCAGCTGACCGATGCGCGTGTACACGGCGTCGCGGTCGGCGATCGCCGCCGGCGCGCTGTTCGGATCCACGTCGACATCGAGGGGGATGCCGAGCCGCTCGCGCACCTCGATCGCCCGCAAGTAGGCCAGCGCCTTCCACGTCTGCGTGAACCCGCGGACGGCGGCCTTCTGCTCGTCCGTTAGACCGGTGACGTTGTCGACGGCCTTCATGATGATGTTCGCTTCGCGGATGGTGACGTATCCGCCGAACAGCAGCCCGCCGCCGTTCTGTTGGACTAACGGGCCGATGAGCGTGTTGGTCACCGTCCGCGGCTCGCTCGTCTGCACGTTGTAGCTTTCGCGCCCGTAAATGCCGAGCACGTTGATCTCGGTGGAGCGGTCGCCGCGCGATGTGCGAACCAGCCCGATCTCGGCTGCGGCGATGCCGGCAGGGGTCGGGTTCCCGCTCAGCTGTTGAATGCTCGAGTTGTTGAGGTCCGTGACGTCGGTCACGCCGCAGCCGCTCAGCGCCGCGAGCATCGCGGAGGCAACGAGCGCGGCCAAGAGCGCCGAACGTCGGGCGCCTGACAGTGTGGTTGAGAGTCTCATTGGTTGCTCGTGGTCAGAAGCCAAGGTTGAGCGCAAACCAGAACGTCCGGCTCGGCGGGTACGGTCCGACATCGATGCCGCGCGCGAGATCCTGGTTTCCGAAGTTGCTGACTTCCGGGTCCAATCCCTGGTATTTGGTCCACGTGATGAGATTGCGCCCGCTCACGCTCACCGAGGCGTTCTCGACGTTGCCCCAGATGCGTTGGAACACCGCCGGGCTCAAATCGTACGAGAGCGTCACCTCGCGCAGCTTCACGTAGCCGCCCGGCTCGATGTACACGCGCTTGGTCTTCTGGTAGGCGTCGAGACGGTGCTGCCCAACGGTCGTCGGCACGCCGCCCACGGTGATGGGATCGGCAAAGTCGGGTGTGTTCTGTGCCAGATCCCACAGCCAGTGATTCAGGTCGACGATGTCTCCACCGTGGTGCCAATCGAACAGAAAGGCGAGGTGCGCCTTCTTGTACTGGATCTCGTTGGAGAATCCCATGATGAACGTGGGATTGAGCTCGCCGATCTGGCGAATGGTCTGCGAGCCGTCGGCGAGCGTGTCGGGTCCGAAGAGCGCCGTGGGCGAGACGCCGACTTGGATGCGCGGCTGGCCTAACCCACCGAAGCCGCCGGAGAAATATGGCGGAACCGGAAGGCTCAGAATCTTGGAGCGGCTGAGCGAGAGCGTCGCGCCGGTGGTCCACTGCACGTCGGTCGACGCGATCGGCGCCGCGGTCATCTCGGCCTCGAACCCGCGCGTCTGCATCGTGCCGCCGTTGAAGATGGCGGTGGTGTACCCGCTCGAGTTAGGCAGTTGGCGCTGCTGTAACAGGTCGGTGATGTGCTTGTCGTATCCGGTGAGCCCGATGGTGGCGCGGTTGTGGAACAGGTACAGATCCACGCCGCCCTCGATCTCGCGCTCCCGTTCAGGATGCAGATCGGCGCTCGCGGTGACCGTCCCCAGATTCTCCGCCGGGACGCCGAGCACGTTGCTGCCGATGAGCTCCGTGAACTTCTGTCCATAGAGCGGCAGATTGCCGGCCTCACCCACCGAGGCGCGCACCTTCAACGCATCGAGCAGCGAGCTGCCGATGTTGAACCGGTACGAGCCCGAGAACTTGGGATAGACGTAGTACTTGCCCGCATCCGAGTTGGCACTGCTGCGATCCGTCGTGACGCCGGCCGAGAGATAGAGATCGTTCAGCTTGAACTCTTCCTGAGCGAAC
>DATEKK010000295.1:0-32092 GCA_035277485.1 Gemmatimonadaceae bacterium | reverse complement strand
CCTGGCGTGTGGATGATGTTGCGACTTTCCGCACGAGTGACAATGCCGATGCGTCGCACGAGAGACGAGTCGGCTGTCACGACACCGTTTGCGTCGTAATACGTCAACTCCAATCCGCTCGGGCCACTGTTCGCGGCGGGTAAATAGGGACCACTCACCGGCTCGAGAGACGTGCATGCAGGAGTGCGCGAGGGCAGGCAATCATAGAAGCCGAGATACCACAAGCCGTCGGACGCTTGGAACAACTGGTATCGCGCCCGCCTGAAAAAACGCAGAGAGGCTCCGACTTGCACGGTCGCGGCGAGTGCGCTGTTCAAGGGAACCTTCCATCCAGACGCGGCTTCGCCGGCCGTCGCGGTGAATCCGGAGCTGTTTGGACAACTCGCCGCGCTCGTTGCATTGGCGGACAACAGGTTGGGATCCCACGTATCGTCTGTCGCGTTCGCGCTCGTATCGGCGTCGTACACGAACACCGAATCACCGTTCTGCGGCGCGGAAATCCACGACGTTAGGCCGTTCTTGCTCGTGAGGACGAGCGGTGGAACAGTCACGGTCTTTCGATCGACGCTGATCGTGCACACGGTGGCCGCGCCAGTGCTCAGTCGGAAATCGATGAACGTGCGACCCATCGCGTAGATGTCTTTATTGCTCGGCGACAGCGAACGCAGATCCGACGTGAGCATCGCCATGCCGTCGCGAACACTGCCCCGCGTCTCGAGGATGCCGGAAGAGCCGGAGTAGAATTGCTGTTGGCGGACGATGATGCCCATCATGCCGCCGGCGACGATGGACAGGAGCACGATCGCGACCATCAGCTCGATGAGCGTGAAGCCGCGGCGGACGCGTGCGCGTTTCGTTAGCATCCGTGCGCTCAGCACTTGATGTAGCTGGTGAAGACGAGCGGCGACGGACGCCGTCCGCCGGCGGCTTTGTATGTGACCGTGTCAGTCGCGGTGTAGAGCGATGCTCCCGAGGCGGTGACGGTCCAATGCTCGGTCATGCCGCGCTTGGTGGCCGTCCCGGCCGCCAGGTTAGCGCACGTCGTGCTGCGCAGCTGCTCGAACCGGCTCATGGCATAGTTTGCGGCGATGGTCTGTTCGGCGCCGCCGCCGATGAGCCGAGACACGCTGGTCGCTGTACCGGCGAGGCCTAACACGCCCAACGCCATGATCACGATCGCGACGAGTACCTCGACCACGGTGAAGCCACGATTTTTCGGACGCCGTTTGGTCATTGTGCGAGTTGGCATTGGCTTACCGAAACCTTTCCCCAGCCGACGACGCAGACGGAATCCTGCACGCCGTTACGGGAAACACGGATTTTGGGAGACGTGGAATACGCACCTGTGAGGAGCACGCCACGAGGGTCGAACGTAATCGTGTCGCTCGGTGACGCAGCCAGGGTGACGCCATTGCCGTTACCCAGGTTCTGCGACGAGAACAGGCTGGTCGTTCCACTCGTCGTCGTGATCACCAGTTGAATCGAGTTGCCGTTGCGAACGAAGTACGCGATGCGACCGCTCTGGATCGAGAGTGCGCGCGCCTGACTGATGTATGAGGCGACTTCCTGACGTGCACTTCGAACCGCCAGCACATCGGTGCTATTCGTGAGCTTCGGCAACGAGATCGCGGTAATGATGCCGATCAGGGCAAAGACGATCACCATTTCGATCAGCGTCACACCTGCATCAGATCTTTTCATTCGTTCCTCGCATCAAGAGCGACGTTCGCTGCCGCGAGCGACATACGCGGTGTCGCGCGCTCAGCGACGCGGCGACCCAAGCGACCCCATCGAGGGAGGACGAGAGGTATCACCACTCCGCAACCAGATCGCGAACAAAGAATTCAGCGTGCGGTCAGTCTCCGAGGCCGTAGTCTCGGATTTTGTAGAGGAGAGCGCGGTGCGAGAGCTCCAGGAGTTGAGCGGCGCGGGTCCGGTTGCCACGCGTTTGCTCCAACGCGCGCTGAATCAGCATGCGCTCGAGCTGTTCCGTCTGCCGCTTTACGGAGAAGTCGGCGGGGGCGGCAACGGGCCCATTGCTCGACGCGGTGGTCGTGGAGACGGAAGTCGTCGTCGTGCCGGTGAGGTCGACGAGATGTGCCGGCTCGATCGTCGACCCGCTCGCCATTACGAGCGCGCGCTCGATCACGTTCTCGAGCTCGCGTACGTTGCCCGGCCACGCATACGAGGTGAGCATGCCCATGGCGTCGGGCGCAATGTGCCTAACGTCGAGCGAGAGACGCGCGTTGTGGCGCCGTAAGAAGTGGAACGCGAGCTCGGCGACATCTTCGCAGCGCTCGCGGAGCGGCGGCAGGTGAATGGAGACGACATTGACGCGATAGTACAAGTCGCCGCGAAAGCGATTGGCGGATACGTCGGCGGCGAGATCGCGATTGGTGGCCGCGATGACGCGAACATCGACACGGCGCGGCGCGTTGGCGCCAACTCGTCGTACTTCGCCCTCTTGCAGTGCACGCAACAGCTTGACCTGCAGCGACGCAGGGAGCTCGCCGATCTCGTCGAGAAAGAGCGTGCCACCATCTGCCTCCTCGAACAGGCCGGGTTTGTCCGTCGTGGCGCCGGTAAACGACCCCTTTACGTGCCCAAATAGTTCGGACTCGAGCAACGTCTCTGGGATGGCACCGCAGTTGACGGCGACGAATGACTTCTCGGAGCGCGGGCCTTCATCGTGAATGAGCCGCGCGATAAGCTCTTTCCCGGTTCCGCTTTCGCCGGTGATAAGGACCGTCGACGGGTGTCGCGCGACTTTGCGGGCGACGGCGATTGCGGCGAGGAGCGCTGGGCTTCGCCCAACGATTGGCCCATCGCCTCGCATGCTCGACAGCTCTTCCTCGAGGCGCTCGATTTTCGCTCGCAGCTTCTCTCGTTCGGCCGCCTTACGCACGCACAGAATCACTTCTTCGGCGCGGAACGGCTTCTGGAGATAGTCGTAGGCGCCACGCTGCATGGCGGCGATCGCCGTATCGGCGTCGCCGTAGGCGCTCATGGCGATGACGAGACCGCGACCGTGCTGTGCTTCGTATCGTTCGAGGAACTCGAGACCGCCCATCGTCGGCATGCGAAGATCGCAGAGCACGAGATCGGCATCGTTCCGCGCGAGCGTATCGAGCGCCTCAACGGCGTCGCTTGCCGTCGTCGTTTCGAAGCCTTCGGCGCCGAGGATGCGGTCGAGCGTTTGGCGCAGGCCCGGCTCGTCGTCGACGATGAGGATTTTCACGACGCGGGCTCGAGCGGGAGCACGTCGATGGGTGCGTCCGTCTCCGGCTCCTGCAACGGCACCGGGAAGTAGATCACAAAGGCGGCGCCGCCTTCACGCGCCTCGCGCACCCATACCGTGCCGCCGAGTCCTTCGACGATGCGAGCGACGATGGCGAGACCGAGACCGGTTCCCTTGCCTGGTTCTTTGGTCGTGAAGAAGGGGTCGAACACGCGCTCGGACTCGCTCCACGGAATGCCGGGACCGCTGTCGGCGACGACCAACGTGATCACTTCGCGCAATTCGCCAACGGAGCGCAGCCAGGCGCGAACGCGTGCGTTCGGCTGGCGATCGATGGCCATGACGGCCGGATCGTCGCGCCGGCGATCCCCGGTGTCGGTGATCTCGGTGAACGGCACGCATTGGGTAACGACCGTAATGGCGCCGCCGCCAGCCATTGCGTCGACGGCGTTGAGCAGGAGGTTGACCATCACCTGCTCGAGCTCGTGGGCATCGCCGGTGAGATACGGGACCTGATCGTTGAGCGCGAGCGTGAGGCAGCTCTGGCGCAGCGCACCCTGATCGGTGAGCATCGCGCTCACGCGGCGCACGACGTCATTCAGGTCGGTGGGCTCGAGGCTCCGACGGCGCGGGCGCGCGTAGTCGAGCATCCCACGCATGATGCGATCGATGCGGGCGCTCTCTCGCTCGATACCCACGATGGCGTCGGCGGCATCGGCGTCGCCGTTCATGCTGCAGCGCAGCAGGTGCGCGTAGCCGTCGATCGCGCCTAACGGGTTACCGATTTCGTGCGCGACGCCGGCTGCGAGCCGCCCAACGGACGCCACCTTCTCGAGGTGGCCGCGTTGGGCCTGCTCCTCGAGCAGGCGGCTCGTCATGCGGTTGATGCTGCGCGCGAGGCGCGCGAGCTCGATGGTTGCCCCTTGGGGGACGCGCCGCGTGAGGTCGCCGTTGGCAATGGCCTCGGTGGCTTCGACCACGCGATCGATGGGATCGAGCACGAGGCCCTGGACCTTATATGCGCCGAAGGCGACGAATACGATCACGTCGGCGATGACGAGCAGGGCGAGATACAGCGCGCCATGCGGGCTCATCACGAGATCGCGCAACACGATCACATTGAGCGCGGCGAGCGACAACGCCGCCGTGCTGAGCACCGCGAGGCTCAAGATCATCTCCGCCTTGAGCGACGTGAAGGCGCTGAACCGCGTGAGGCGGCGCGCGGAGCTGCTCTCCGGCCGAGACGTCACTCGGCCACTCCGTACCGCGACAGCTTGCGGTAGAGGGTGGATGGGTCGATGCCTAACACCTCGGCCGCCCGACTCTTGTTCCCGCCTTCGCTCTGCAGCACCCACATGATGTAGGCGCGCTCGATCACGTCCAGGGTGGGATTCGCTGCGGTGTCCTGCGACGTGACTAACGGCTCGGCACGGCGTTCGGTGATGCGCTCCGGCAGTGCGCTTACGTCGATCGTCTCGCCGTCGCTGAGGATGACCGCGCGCTCGAGCGCGTTTTCCAGCTCGCGCACGTTGCCCGGCCAGCCGTAACTCTGCATCGCGTCGAGGGCGGTTTCCGTCAGGCGCTTGGGTTCGGCGCCACGTTGCTCGGCGGCGCGATGGAGGAAGGCGTCGATGAGCAGCGGGATGTCGTCGCGGCGGGAACGCAGCGGCGGCAGGTGCAGCGCGAAGACGTTGAGGCGGTAGAACAGGTCGCTGCGGAACGCGGCGCGCTTCATCTCCTCCTCGAGGTCGCGATTCGTCGCCGCGAGCAGTCGCGTGTCGATGGGCACCGGTTCCGTGCCGCCGACCGGAATGACTTCGCGCTGCTGCAGTACGCGCAGCAGCTTGACCTGCGTCGACGGCGTGGTCTCGCCGATTTCGTCGAGGAAGAACGTGCCGCCACCGGCGGCCGTGAAGAGGCCGGACTTGTCCTTCATGGCTCCAGTGAACGAGCCTTTGACGTGTCCGAACAACTCGCTCTCGAGCAGGCTTTCGGGCAGCGCACCGCAGTTGATCGACAGGAATGCGCCCGATGCGCGCGCCGACAGGTGATGGATGTAGCGCGCGACGACTTCCTTCCCGGTACCCGACTCGCCTTGAATGAGGACGGTCGACTCGGTGGGCGCGACGGTCTCGGCCAGACGCAGGACGGAGAGCCACGCTTTGCTTCGCCCAACGGGCTGATTGGCGCCGTTGCGATCGCGGCGGCTGATCTCCTGTTTGAGCGAGCGGTTCTCGACGCGCAGCTGCCGGTGTTCGGCGGCGCGGCGGAGGATCGCGACGATGTCGCCGTTGACGAAGGGCTTCTGGATATAGTAGTAGGCGCCTTCGTTGACCGCCTGGATCGCGGAGCGGAGATCGGCCTGCGCCGTCATCAAGATGACCGGGAGATCCGGGTCCTTGGCGCGCGCGGCGGACAGAATCTCGAGGCCGGTGATGCTGGGCATGCGCACGTCGGTGAGGACGATGTCGGGCGCGAGCGAGGCGATCTGGTCGAGGCCCTGTTTGCCGCCTAACGCAACATGCGGCGTGAAGCCCTCGTTCTTGAGCAGGATGCGGAGCGTCTCGAGGATACCGGTCTCGTCGTCGACGACGAGGACGCTCGGTTTGACGATGGGAGTGGAGGTCATGCGGCCTCGGCGCCGGCGGGTTGCGGCAACGGGAGCAACACCGTGAAGCGCGTGCCGCGCTTCCCGGTGTCGAGGAGGACGCACCCGCGATGCGCTTCAATCGCGCGGTGCACGATGGGTAAGCCGAGGCCCGTGCCACCGGCCTTGGTGGTGAAGAACGGATCGAACACGCGGTCTTTGATGGCCGAGGGGATGCCTGGCCCAACGTCGGTCACGCGAAGGGCGACGGCGCCGTCGCGAAACGCCACACCGGCAGGGATCTGGTCGCGCGTTAGGCAACTCACCTCGACGACGACCCGGCCGTTGTCGGGGGACGCCTGCACCGCATTCAGGGTGATGTTGAACACCGCGCGGTGGAGCAGATCTTCGTCGCCTTCGACGAGAATCGGTGTGCGCGGCGGCTGGTATGCGACTTCGATGCCGCGGGTGCAGTCGGGGTGCGAGGCAGCCAGGCTCGTCGCGGCGAGTGCGATTTCACCCATGTCGACCAGGTCGCCGCGCGTCTTCCGCACCCGCGCGAAGTCCAGGAACTCGGTGAGGAGCCGGGCCAGACGGTCGGACTCGCGGACGATGAGTGTGCCTAACGTCCGCTCATCATCGGTGGCGCGGGGCGCGCGCGCCAACTGCTCGACGGCGCTGCGAATCGACGCCAGCGGATTCTTGATTTCGTGCGCGAGCGATGCGCTCAACTCGGCCACACCCTCGAGACGCTCGGCGCGAAGCCGCAGCTCCTCGAGGCGTTTGTTGTCGGTGATGTCCTGAAAGATCGCGGTGGCCGACAGCGAGGCGTCATCGCCATCGGCGTCCAGGATCGTGGTCGTGAAACCGATGGGAAACGAGCGGGTCACCTGCGTGATGACCGCTTCGCCTCGCGTGATGCGTTCGCCATCCGCGAGGGCGTGATCGAGCGCCGCGGCAAGTGCGGGGCACGCGCCGGCAATCGCTTCGCTCACCGGGCGCCCGCGCGCCGTCTCGTGATCGAAGCCGAGCAGCGTACCCGCCGCGGGATTGGCGAAGAGCAACCGTCGTTGGGCACCGATCGTGACGATGCCGCTGCGGATGTTGCGCAGAATGTCTTCGGCCTGGAGTCGGGCGAGGGCGAGTTGGGCCTCGAGCTCTTCGCGGTCGACGCCGGCCTCTTTTAGGCGGGCGCTCAGATACGCCACGCCCAACGCCGCGCCGGCGAACACGGCGAGTTGGAGCATCATGCCGATGTCCAACGCGCCGTTGCGCGACACGACGACGTCGGCCACGTAGCACGAGATACCGAGTGCCGCGATGAGCAGGCCGCCGCCCGCGGGGAGCAGCAGCGAGGCGCCGGCCGTGACGAGGATGTAGAGGGCGGCAAACTGCGACAGGCCGCCGCCCGTCACGTGCACGACGGCGGTGACGAGGGCGACGTCGAAGATCGCTTGCAAGTAGAAGAAGCCGCGGCCGGCGGGCCGTCTCGCTTGCGAGCCGTACCAGACCGACAGGGTGGTCATGGTGATGGCCGCGATGACGGCGAGCGATGCAATGAGGGTGACGCGTGCTTCGGCCGCCTGCCAGGCGAGAACCGCGGCGACGAAAATTGCGGAGGCCAGCGAGAGGCGGCCGATGTAGATCCACCGAAGGACGCGGCGCTGGTCGAGCATTGTGATGGTCGAGTGGGTCGGCGGTCGGGCGCCTGGTCCGTCGTGCAGACGGGATCGAAGCCGGGCGTCTCTCGCGAAATGAGAGGCGGACGTACCGCGACGCCTGGCGTTTTGCTATATCTTCGACGACTGCCTCTGCCAAGGAGTTACGTGGCTGCACCACCCGATGACCTCACCGCCGGCGCGATCCTGCTCCGCCTGCTGGCGGTTCTCCTGCTGGTGCTCGCCAATGCCTTTTTCGTGTCGGCAGAGTTCGGGTTGGTCGGGGCGCGGCGCAGCCGGATCGATGCGTTAGCCAGTCGGGGCGATCGGCGCGCGAAGCTCGTACAGGAGACGCTCAAGCATCTGGACCTGTACATCTCGGCGACGCAGCTCGGGATCACGCTCTCGTCGCTCGCGCTGGGATGGATCGGCGAAGCGACGATGGCGACGGTCCTCGACCGTATGCTGCGTGCGTTCGGCTACGTGCCGTCGCCGACGCTCACGCACAGCGCGGCAGCCGTGACGAGCGCGTTCGTCATCATCACGTTCCTGCACATTGTGTTAGGCGAGCTCGCGCCGAAGTCGATGGCGCTGCTCAATCCGGAGGGCGTGAGCCGATGGGTCGCGTTGCCGCTCCGGTTTTTCTCGACCGTGATGCGGCCGTTCATCGCGGTGCTCAACGGCGCGGCGAACGCGTTTCTGCGCCTGCTCGGCTTGCACACGGTTGAAGAAACCGCGCGTGTGCACTCGCCCGAAGAGCTTCGCCTCCTGGTGATGCAGGCGCGCGCCCATGGCATCCTCGATGAAAGCGACACGCAGATGCTCGCGGGCGTCTTCGACTTTCACAACAAGAAGGCGCGCGACGTGATGCGTCCGCGCACGGAAGTCGTGGCGTTGCAAGTGGACGCCACCGAAGCCGAGGTCCTCGATGTGCTTCGCCGCGAGCGGTACTCACGCTATCCCGTCTACGGCGAAACGCTGGACGACATCGTTGGCGTGCTGCTGGCGAAAGATCTGTGGCTGCGCGATGGGCGCGAACCGTTTTCGCTCGAGCGCTTCGTGCGCGAAGCCATGTACGTGCCGGACACGCGCGCGGCAGAGCGTGTGCTGGATGATCTGCGGCGCACGCGTGCCCATATGGCGGTCGTGCTGGACGAATTCGGCGGAACGTCAGGCATCGTGACAATGGAAGATCTGATCGAGGAAGTGATCGGCGACATCGCGGACGAGTACGACGTGGCGGCGCGCGACGCGTTGATGCAGAACGGCGTGTTGGAGCTCGCCGGGTCGATGTCGCTGATCGACGTGCGATCCGATCACAACATCCGGATTCCGGATGGCAGCTGGTCCACGTTAGGCGGCTACGTGTTCTCGAAACTCGGGCGCCTGCCGAAGGTGGGCGATCGCGTGGCGTTTCCCGGCGGCGAGCTCGAGGTGGTGGCCATGGATGGGAAGCGCGTCGCCGCGGTACGGGTGCATCGCGCGGCGGAGGGCCCGGTCCCGGCGTGAGCGACGGACTGCGCGTGAATGGGCGCGTGACGATCGCGCGCGACGAATTGGAGGCGCGCGCGACGCGCTCGAGCGGCCCGGGCGGGCAGCACGTGAATCGGTCGGCGACGCGCGTCGAGGTCCTCTGGCGACCGTCGGCGTCGCGGTCGTTAGGCGAAGCCGATCGGGCGCGCGTGCTGGAGCGGCTGGCGTCCCGACTCGATGCGGCAGGCTACGTCCGCGTGGTGGCGAGCGATTCGCGCAGCCAGCGACAGAACCGGGACGCGGCCGAGCGACGTCTCGCGGCGCTCGTGCGGGCGGCGCTGGTGGTGCCGAAGCGGCGCGTGCCGACGCGGACACCGCGGGCGGCGGTGGAGCGTCGCCTCGCCGACAAGAAGCGACGCGCGGAGCAGAAGCGATTGCGGCGACCGTCGAGCGACGAGTGAGCCGCCGGAGCGATCGAGCTAGGGCAGCAGCTCGACGCGCAACGTGGCCGCGAGCGTGCCCGGCGTCGTCCGGCCGCTTTCCTTTTCGGTGAGCTTCACTTGCGTGGTCTGGCTGCCGACGGATCCGAGATACACGCCGTTGCTGCTGATGTAGTAGACGGCGTCGCCTTTGCCGTGTCCGTCCAGCGTTTGGTGGCTGCCTAACGAAGCTTGGGAGCCCGCGATGGAGAGATCGTCCTGCCGTCGGACGCGCCAGGCGCGCTGTCCATCGAACGTGGTGTCGGCGAGGATGGTCGAGGTCGTGATGGTCCGTTGGTCGAGACGGTTGCCGTTCTGCTCCGTGTTCTTGTTGGTCGTGTCGACCCAGCTGCTGCCCACGTGCGCGTGCTGCGGCAACGGAACCAAAAACTTGCTCATGCCGGCAACCAGCTGTTGCTTGTCGGCGTCGCTGGTATCGACAGCCGACGCGTAGCTGTACACCTTGCCGGATGGCGACATGGAGCCGTGCACTTCCGTGCCTTTCATGCCCGAGATGTCGGGCATGGTCATCGGCGGGTCGGTGACGATGCTGCTCGAATCCATCGTGTAGGAAAAGTCGAGCGTGTCGGCAGTGCGCTTGGTGATCTTGACCGACAGGATTTGCTCGGTGGTGATTCTGAACTCGCTGTGCTGACCGTTCTGGTCTGTCGACCGCGTGGTGACGGCGATGAGATGGTAGCGCCGAGTGCCCGGCGAATACGTCGTGAGCGACTGCGCCGGCATCGCCGTGGCGATCATCGCGGAGAGCGCTGCTGACAACGAGAGTACGCGACCGAGAGGCATCTGTGCTCCTCACGCGGGCTTTGGCCCCCGCGGCGACAGTGTGAGTGCGACAAGGCGCGGCACGCGCCACGACGGATCGAATGATGCACTGTGCTCGCCAGTTGAAACAATGTGCGATGTACACGGAACCGTCAGGCGTTGAATACCCGGCGCGCATGGCCGACGTTTCAGGCGAGGGTCTCAATGATGGGAGACAAGGTGCGCACGTACCGTCGAGCTCGCCGCCTGCGATGCGGCACGGCGGGTGACGAGGCGAGGACGCCGCGGTGACGGTGCTTGAGCGTCGCGAGGCGGCGCTCACGCGTGCGGCCGCGATCCGGTTGCGGTTCGGCCGATTGCTACGCGCGTGGTATCGAGCGAAGCATCGCGATCTTCCATGGCGCCGCACGCGTGATCCGTATCGGATTCTGGTGTCGGAGCTGATGCTGCAGCAAACGCAGGTCTCTCGCGTCGTGCTCAAGTATGACACGTTTCTCGAGCGATTCCCCACGTTGGATGCGTTGGCGCGCGCGCGTCCGGCGCGCGTGATGGAAGCGTGGGACGGCCTCGGATATTACGCCCGCGCGAGAAACCTGCATCGGTTAGCGCGCACGGTGGCCGCGGCGGGGAGTCCGGCGCTGTTGCCGGACGACGCGGCGGCGTTGCGGTCGCTGCCGGGGATCGGGCCCTACACTGCCGGCGCCGTGGCGTCGTTTGCATTCCAACAGCGTGAAGCATTGGTGGACACGAACGTCGCGCGTGTGGTGCGGCGTGCGGTCGCGCCCGATCTCGATGCGAAACGCGGCAGCGATCGGCGCACCGTGTGGGAGGTTGCGCGCACGCTGTTGCCCCGAACGGGCCGGGCCACGTACGTGCACAATCAGGCGCTGATGGAGTTAGGCGCGCTCGTGTGCACGGCGCGCGTGCGGCACTGCCCCCGCTGTCCCGTGCGATCGGTCTGCGCGACGTTCGCGGGTGACCGTCCATGACCGTCGCGCAGGATACGACCGCGCTCCATCGGTTCGGCACGTACGTGCCGACCAACACGGTGCACTACCTGCTGCCGAGTATCGTGTTGGCGATCGCGTTCGGCGCGCTGTTCCTGCTGCGGCACAAGCGTCCGCTCGAGCGCGTGCTGCGCGTGTCGGGCTCGGTGGCGCCCGTGGTCGTGCCGCGGCTCCTCTCGGCAACTACGTTTTTGGCCGGATCGATTCTGATCTTTTCCGGCGCGACGCCGGCGGCGGCCGAGCGGTTAGGCTGGCTGGTGCAGGTGCTGCCGCTGCCGGTGATCGAGGTGTCGCACTTCTTCGGGAGTCTGGCGGGCGTTGGCTTGCTCATCCTGGCGCGCGGGTTATGGCGGCGGCTCGACGCGGCGTACCACCTGACGGTCATTCTGTTAGGCGCGGGCGCGCTCTTCTGCCTGCTCAAGGAGCTGGACGTCGAGGAGGCGGTGCTGCTGGCAGCAATGCTCGGGGCCTTGGTGGCGAGCCGGCGGTTTTTCTATCGGAAGGCGAGTCTGTTCCAGGAGCGATTCACGGCGCCGTGGATCGCCGCGATCGTGCTCGTCGTCGCCGGCTCGGTCGTGTTGGGCATTATCTCCTACGGATGGCCGGACATCGGCGGCGGGACGTTCTGGCGATTTTCGCCGGGCGCAGAGGCGCCGCGATTTCTGCGCGCGACGACGGGCGTGTTGGTCGTGTTGGTGATCGTGGCGGGCACCCGACTGCTCAAACCCGCACGGGCACGGCCGGGCATGCCCGCGAAGGCGGAGATGGATGCGGCGGCGCCGATCGTGGCGGCGTATCCGGAGGCGTCGGCGAATCTCGCGTTCCTGGGCGACAAGGCGCTCCTGTTCAACGACACACGCACGGGGTTCGTGATGTACGCGGTGGCGCGCCGCAGCTGGGTTGCGTTAGGCGACCCCGTGGCGCCGGCCGATGAGGTGCCCGACTTGGCAATGCAGTTCATCACGGCGTGCGACCGGCACGGCGCGTGGCCGGTGTTCTACAAGGTGGGCATGGCCCAGCTGCATCGCTACCTGGATATCGGCCTCAGCGTGGCAAAGTTGGGCGAGGAAGCCCGCGTTCCGTTGGGCGATTTCTCGCTCGAGGGAGCCGACCGGCGCAGCCTCCGTCGCGCGTGGCGCACGGCCGTGAAAGACGGGTGCTCATTCGAAATGCTCCCCGTGGAATCCGTGGGCGAACACGTGGCGGCGTTGCGCGTGGTATCCGACGCGTGGCTTGCGGCGAAGCACGCGCGCGAAAAGCGGTTCTCGCTCGGGTTCTTCGAGGACGCGTACGTGCGGCGGTTTCCGACGGGCATCGTGCGCCACAACGAACAGATCGTGGCGTTCGCCAACGTGTGGCCATCCGGTTGTCACGAAGAGATCGAGGTGGATCTGATGCGCTTCGCCCCTGGCGCGCCGCCGGGCATCATGCGATACGCGTTGTCGGAGATGATGTTGTGGGGCAAAGCGCAGGGCTATCGATGGTTCAACCTCGGGATGGCGCCGCTCTCCGGGCTGCAGTCGAGTACGATTGCGCCCTTGTGGCATCGGTTGGGCACCGCGGCGTTCGGGCACGGCGAGCGATTCTACAACTTCCAGGGCGTGCGCGAATTCAAGGAATGGTTTCACCCCGTGTGGGTGCCGAAATACCTCGTATCGCCGGGGGGCGCTCTGCGTCCAGTGATCATGGCGAACATCGCGTCACTCGTGGCGGGTGGGCTCGAGGGCGTCGTCCGGCGGTAAGCAGCCTGTGGCGCGATTCGCGGCCCCATCCTATTATCTGCGCACCGCATGCTCGTCCTTCTCGCCCAACAGATCCCCGATCGCCGTATCGCCGCCGCCGTGGACACCGTGTTCCGCGACCCGGCGTACCAGCGCCTTACGCTGGCACAGACGGTGTGGCACTGGTTCGAGTCGCTGCTGTTCCGTGCGCTCGGCGCCGTCTTCAGGTGGTATGAGCAGCTGCGCGCGTCCCCCGTGCTCTTCTGGACGCTGCTCGTCATCGTCGCTGCGTTAGTCGCGGCGATCGTCGTGCGGGCGGTGGTGATGTGGCGATGGCGGCACGTCGAGGTCGCGCGTGGCGCCGTGTGGCGCGCGATGCGCGGGGCCAGTGGCGATGATCCGTGGGCCGCGGCGGAGAAGCTTTCGGCGGCAGGTGACTACACGAGCGCCGCGCACGCGTTGTACGCCGCAATGTTGGAAAGCGCGGCGCGACAGCAGCAGATCCGGTTGCACGCCTCCAAGACCGTGGGTGATTACGTGCGCGAGCTCAGAACGCATTCGTCATCGCTGTTCATGCGGTTTCGCGAGTTCGGGCGTTCGTACGAAGTCGTGATCTACGGTATCGGGACGTGCGACGCCGCACGCTACCAGCAGTTGTACGCGCTCGCGGTACCGGTGGTGCGCCCGAATGGCTGAGCGGGGCATCGACCGGTGGCTGCGGCCGGTGATTGTGCTGCCTGTGCTCGGCACGCTGCTGCTGGCGGCGGTGATCTTTTCGCCGGGCGGTGCCACGAACTCGCTCGACCAGCGGCTCACGACATACAGCACGACGCCATTCGGTGCGCGGGCGCTGTACGACGTGCTCGGACGACTCGGCTGGCATGTGGCGAGGCAGCGCAGCGTATTTCATGAGCCGGTGGACTCCTCCAGCACGTATCTCGTTCTGTCGCCGCCGCTCGACCTCAGCGCGACGGAAGTGTCTGCACTGTTAGGCGCGGTGCGTCGCGGCGCGACCATCGTCGTGTCGCCGGACGCGGGATCGGCGCTCGCGGATTCCCTGCGCATTCGACGGACGCGATTCGACCAGGATCTCGAGGTGCTGCAATCGGATACGTCCGACGCGTCGGACAGCGCGAGCTCGTTCGTCGCCGCCGCCGTCAACGCGGGGGGATTTTCGCGCTACCTGCGCCCGGTGCCGACGTCGGAGCGCGACACGGAGCCCGTGTTCCCGCCGGATACGATGACGCTGCTCCGCGTGCGCGCCGACAGCGGCCGGGTGTGGCCCGCCGTGGTGACCCGGAAGTTAGGCAAAGGAACCGCGGTGATCGTCGCGGACCTGACGTTCGCGCGGAACGACAATGTGCGAGATACCACGGGGATGATCCTCGCGGTGCGGTTGTTGGAGCGCGCCGGCATCGATCCCGGCCACCGCCTGGTGTTCGACGAGTACCATCAGGGGTTCGGCGACGAGTCGAGCATGTCCGGCGTGATCGGTCACGCGTTGTTCGGCACACCGGTCGGGCGCGCCGCGGTGCAGGCGTTGATCGCGGGACTGATTCTGCTGCTCGCCGTCGGCATCCGGCCTGTTGCGCCGCGCGAGCGCGCGAGCATCGAGCGGCGATCGCCCCTGGAGCACGTGGGTGCGCTGCGGTTGGCGTACGAGCAAATTCAGGCCACGCGTCTGGCGACGACCCGCCTGGTGCGCGGGGTGCGCCGCCGCCATCCGTTAGGCGCCGGTTCATTGACCGATGATGCCTACCTGTCGCTGCTCGCGCAGCGCGCGCCGGCCGCTGCCGGCGACGCGGCGCTCTTGCAGCGCGCCTTGACCACGCAGATGGCTGCTCCCGACTGGGTCGCGGTGGGCGGCGCCATCGACCACATCGAGAGGGCGATAACTCCGTGATGACCGCCGAGCAAGTGGCCGAACGCATGGCCGCCGTGCGCACCGCCGTGGCGTCTCATGTCGTTGGGCAGGACACCGTGATCGATGAAGTCCTGGTCGCATTTCTCGCACGCGGGCACGCGTTGCTGGAGGGCGTGCCGGGCACCGCCAAGACGCTGCTGGTGCGTCTGTTGGCGAGCGCGCTCAATGCGCGCTTCGGCCGCATTCAATTCACGCCGGATCTCATGCCGTCGGACATCACGGGCACGACCGTCCTGCAAGACGTCGGACGAACGAGCGAGTTCCGGCCGGGCCCCGTGTTCACCGACCTGTTGCTGGCAGACGAGATCAACCGCGCGCCGGCGAAGACGCAGGCTGCGTTGCTCGAGGCCATGCAGGAGCGGCAGGTGACGGTCGACGGAACGGCCCGCCAGTTAGGCGGACTCTTCACGGTGTTCGCGACGCAAAATCCGGTGGAGTACGAGGGCACATACCCGCTGCCCGAGGCGCAACTCGACCGGTTTCTGCTCAAGATCAAGGTGGCGTATCCGGCCAAGGAAGCCGAATTGGCGATGTTGGACAACTACGCGTCCGGCTTCGACGCCGAGCGCGCGGCAGACGTGCGGCTCGCTCCCTTACTGGATGCGGACACGTGCGCCGAGCTGCGGGCGGCGGGGGACGGCGTGACGGTCGCACCGGAGGTGCGCGAGTACATAGCGCAGATCGTGCGCGCGACACGCGAGGAGACTGCACTCACGTTAGGCGGCTCGCCGCGTGCGACGGTGGCCCTGTTTCGTGTGTCGCGGGCGGCGGCGCTGCTCGCGGGCCGCAACTTCGTGACGCCGGACGACGTGAAAGACTATGCATTCCCGGTGTTGCGCCATCGCGTGGTGGTGTCGCCCGAGGTCGAAGTAGAAGGACGGTCGAGCGACGACGTGTTGCAGACCGTGTTGACGCGGGTTGTCGCGCCGCAATGATCACGGGGTTGCTGGCGAGAGTGCCCACGCGGCGCCTCGTCGTTGTGACTGCCATTCTCGCTCCCGTGTGGATGGCGTCCGGCACGCCCACCGGCCGAGCGATAGCGATCTTCACGAGCGCAGCGTTGGTCGCGGCCGTGGTGCTGGACGTGCTCACGCTCCCCGCGCGCTGGCAGCTCGAGTTGGAGCGCGAGATACCCGAGCGCGTCGGGTTAGGCGACGCGGCCGAAGGGAGTTACGTGCTGCGCGTGCCGGCGGGGCGCGCGCTGCGCGTGTCGCTCTACGATGATCTGCCGGGCGGCGTGCACGCGGACGACGCTCGATTCGGCCCGCACGTCGTACGCGCCGGGGTGCCGTGCGTGCTGCCCGTGGAGCTGGTTGGCGCCGAGCGTGGCACGTGGCCTCTGGGCCGCGTGGTGGTGCGTGTGGACGGCTGGTTAGGCCTGGTGCGGCGCACCTTCCGGTGGGCGATGACCGACCACGTAACGGTCGTCCCGTCCATGGCGGGGGTCCAGCGCTATCGTCTCCTCTCTCTGCACCATCGGCTGCGCGACCTCGGGCTCCGCACCATCCGGCGGCGCGGGGATGGATCCGCGTTTTCCGGTCTTCGCGAATATGTCGTGGGTGACGAGCCGCGCCGCATCGATTGGAAGGCGACGGCGCGCCGCGGCGTGCTCATCTCCCGAGAGTACACGATCGAACAGGGTCAGACCGTGATGCTGGCCATCGACTGCGGCCGCATGATGACGCAGCTCGAGGGCGAGGTTCCGCGTTTCGAGTATGCGCTGTCGTCGGCCATGCTCTTGGCCGATGTCGCGACGCAGTCCAAGGATCAGGTCGGCGCGCTCGTGTTCGACGACGAGATCCGCGCGTGGTCGCCGGCGACGCGCGGCAAGGCAGCGCTGGAGCGCGTTCACCAGGCGATCATGCCCACGGCCGCGAGTATGGCGGAGCCGGATTACGCCGCGGCGTTTCGTGCGTTAGGCGAACGCCAGCGCAAGCGGGCGCTCGTCGTGTTGTTCACGGATGTGATCGACCCGCGCTCGTCGCAGGCCTTGATCGCGCTCACCTCGCGAAGCGCGTCGCGGCATCTGTTGGTCGTGGTCGCGCTGCGCAACGACCGGTTGCTGGCCGCCGCGCAACCAGAGGCGGGTGCGTCGACATCGGAACTGTACGAAGCTGCCGCGGCGGAGGAGCTCGTGACGGCGCGCGAGACGGCGTTGGCACGCATGCGCCACGCGGGTGTCTCGGTATTGGACGTATCGCCGCGCGCCATGACGGCGGCGGTGATCAACCGCTATCTCGAGCTCAAGGCGCGCGCTTCGTTGTAGGCGAACTGCTCCTCGTCGGTCGCGTCCATGCCGCGGCCGCCGAGCAGGAAGTACACGAGCAGCACGAACGCACACGCCGCGGCAATCACGATCTTGTCGGTAACCGGAATGTCGGTGCGCGGCGAGACGAGCCCCTCGATCGTTCCCGCCACGACGAGGAGCAGCGTCGACGCGGTAATCAGACGGATGGCGCGTCGCCCGTACACGACTAACGCTTCGCGGCGCGTGTCAAAGCCGGGGAGCAACAAAGCGCGCGCGATGAGCAATCCGCCCGCGCCGGCGATGCAAATCGCGCTCAGCTCGAACACGCTGTGCGAGAGCACGAATTCACCGATCTGCGACAAGATGCCCTTGGACTGATACAGGCCGAGCGCGGCGCCGATCGACACGCCGTTGGTGGTGAGCATGTAGAGCGTGCCGACTCCGGCCGTGATGCCGAACGCGAATACCGTGTACGTGACCTGAATGTTGTTGGCGATGATGCTCGATGCAGCGACAGGGCGCATGAACGATTTGATCTCGACGTATGTCCGGTCGCCCCTCTTCGCACGCGCGACGCCCTCGTTCGCGCGATCGATCATGCCCGGTGGCAATAGCGCTTCCGCGAGTACCGGATCGTTGACCACCGCCTGATACGTGACGGCCATGGGCCCGAACAAACACAGCGCAGCGATGGCGATGTACCCCCACGAGCGGCGCATCTCGCGCGGCACGTTGACGGCGACGAAGCGGACCGCCGCACCGCTGGTGACGGCCCGCTGCCGGTAGAGGAGGTTGTGACCGCCCGCGACTAACCGACTGAGATAAAAGAGCGCATCCGACTGCGTGTCTTTGGATGCGGTCTTGAGGCGCGCCAGATCGGTGGCGATCTCGCGATACTGCGCGACGAAGTCGCTCACTTCGGTTTCGGACATGTGTCGCAGGCCGCGACGTTGCGCATCGCGCAGCAACGCCGCGAAGCTGCTCCAGCGCGCCGACGATCGCGCGACGATCGCGTGACGCTCGCGCGCGGCGCCTTTCGCGCCTCGCGCCGCCAGTCCGCGCGATCGCGCCTCGCGCTCGCGCGCATACAATGCGCGCAGGCGGTCGAGCATCGGTAGCGCGTCGTTAGGCATGTGCGGCGCAAGCTTGACGGACAATCGGTCCGCGAGCACGGCCAACCGTTCGGGCGCCAGCGACGGAGCACGAGACAGGAACCGCTCGAGCAGCTCGTACTCGCCCGCGCTGAGCGACGCCACCGCGGGCACCGCCGTCTCCGTGCCCGACGCAACGGACGCCACGACCGGCGCATGCTCGATGCGTTCCTGCACGACAAACGTGCCGGCCATCATGTCGCCCAATCGCTTGCCCGACTTGTTCAACGCCGCGGCGACGACGCCGACGCCGTACACGTATCCCGGCTGTCCATCGATGATGCGCGCAATGTTACGGATGGCGGACGCGCCGAACGACACCGAGTAGCCGCCGTCTTGCACGACACGGATGTGCAAGAGTCGCTTGCCCGGCGTCTGCCCATCCCACAGCGCCTCGAACAAGACGTAGTAACCCCACTCGAACGCGAAGACGACCAGGATGAAGATCGCAACGGCCCAGGTGCTGGATTGCTCGGGCGACGGGTTCGGTCCCGGTGTCCCAAATTTCGGGAGCAGCGATAGCGAGACGATGAACGCGACGAGGATGAAGGTGACGATCAGGCTGTCGATGATCTTGGCGGCTGCTCGTGCACCGATGCCGGCGAGCGTGTACGACAGCACCACCTGCTCGGGCGTCTCGACGTCGACCTGTTGATCGAATGAGGCGACTGGGCGTGCCGGTCCACCCGTCGAGGTCAATTCCGTGGATGTCATCGAAGTGCCGAAGGAGACGGCGCCGGAGCGGATCGCGTCAGCGGACGGTTGCGGATGAATCGGTGGCGCAGGCCAGCGCGCCCAGGGTGGGCTCGCTGTCGCGCATGAGAAGATCGATCTGCGAGCTGCGGTCCGCAAGCGCGCTCTCGATGGACCCGCCTAACATGCCGGTGGCGACTTCGGCGTGCGCGCTGCCGTACGGCGCGAGCATTGCCCAACGCCAGGCATCCTCGGCGGCCAACACCGTGCCGCGTTCGCGCATGATGCCCGATGCTCGCGCCCGCGCAGCGAGCTCGACCAATCGGCGGCGCGCCGCGGTGAGACGCTGCTCGCGATCGCCGGACGCATTGCCGCAGCGGCCGCCGTCGACAATCGCCATGACCGAGTCGCGCACACCGCGGACGGGCGCGACGAGCGCGGCCAGCGACGCGGTGCTGTCGATGCCGGTCGTGTCCAACGGCGCCTCGAGCACGCGGCGCACGAGGTCGTAGGGCGTGAGCACGCGGCCCGGTCCATATCGCGTGAGATACCAATCGCGCGTCGACCGAGACGGTGGTGCGACGTCGTCGAGCACACTCACGAGCGCGGACCCCGCCTCGCCGGTGACATCCGGGGGCGTGACGGTCACGTACCCGGTGAACAGGTCATCCTGCACGGACGAGAGATAGCCGTTCATCCGGCCCTCTCGGGCGAGCGACACGGCGACGAACCAGTCGAGGCTGCGCGCGAACACTTCCGTTGGGCGCATGCTCAATACGTCGCGATCGTCCCGATCGACGGCGCTGAGCGACGCCGCCGTTAGGCCGCGCAGCGACGCGGCGAGCTGTCCGCCGTGTGCGTCGCGGACGGCGCGATCGGTGGCGTAGTCGCCGCGGACCGCGTAGCGACGTTCGGCCGCTTGCCAATCCAGGTCGTGCGCAACCTCATGCGCGATCGTGCCCGCGCTCGTCGCAGACGGAAGGTAGATGATCCGGTGCACCGGGTCGTGCAACGCGAGCGCAACGCCGCGCAGCGGATTCTCGCCGAAGTGAATGCGCAGTCCCGTGAGATCGAGCGATGGCAGGACGCGATCGAGGTCGGCCAGGGCTGAGCCGAGCATGGCGCGATAGTACGGGCGCCACGCAGTGGGCACGCTGCCGTCGAACGTCACCGCGGTGAGCCCGTATCGATCCTTGAGCTGCGCATCAGTGGGCGCGGGATCGCCGGGATACCACGGCGTTTCCTGCGCGTAGGCTCGAAGCGCGACAGCCGCGGCAAGCGTGGTGCGCGCGACCGCGATACCCGGCGCGGTCTGGGACACGAGCGCACGCTCCGCGGCAAAACCCTCTTCGCCGCGTGACCGATACAAGAACCGCATACGTGCGCTGCGCTCGCCGCTCTCGTCATCCGGCAGATTGAGCAAGTCGTCGCGATGCGTCCACATGGCCACGACCACCGGGGTCTCAGGCGGTCGCGCGCGACCGAGTGCGAGGCGCTCGAGAGGTCCCGCGGCGGCGCCCAACAACGACGCGTTCGTATCCGATTCCGCGGACTTGGGTGATTCCGGCGACGCTTTCCGGAGCTCGTCCTGCACGTTCGGAGTGAGCTGCATCGCCTCGAGCTCGACGTCGGACGGGAGTCGCTCCATGAGCGGCTGCTCGACGCGGAATCGCCGCTGTCGCCGCCAGGTTTGGAGGAGCGTGAGCGGATCGGCGTCGTCGCGCCACGCGGCGCGGAGGAGATCGTTCACGTCTCGCTTCGCGAGCTCGCGATCGCGGACGAGCGCCGCCGCCTGCGCCGCGATGTGTGGCGCGTCAGACCTCAAGCGGTGCTCGGCTGCCTCGAGCGTGTAGGCGAGACGCACGGCCAACTCGCCCGCGCGAGGGTCGTGCGCGTCGCGCACCGTTCGCTCAATGAGGGCGAACTGCGTGTTCCCGTCGGGCGCGGTCACGAACGAGACGCTGTCGGTGAGCGAGTCGAGCGCAATCGGGTTCACCTCGTCGGCATTACCGTCGAGGGTTCTCGCGAGGAGCGCCCAGGCAATGGAGTCACGCATCGTGATCGAGAGTCGCGGATCGCCCAACGCATAGTCTATCAGTCGGAACGGACCGCCGAGGCCCAGCCTCTGACGCTCGAGGTATCCCAGCGCGACGACGTGCTCTGAGTCTGCGTCGGTCTGCATCACAGCAGGTGGATGCTCGACCAACCGCTCGGCGTACGCGCGTCCCGCTCGCAACTGGCCGGCGATCTGCGGGCCAACGGCAATGCGTTCGCACGCGCCGGCGACGACGACCAACGCGCCGAGTGCGATGAGAGAGCGTGCGCGAGTGAAATGGAGCGGCGGGATCATCTTACCTGCGAATACCCACGAAGAAACGTGGAGTTGCCGCGCGCCGTGGCCTCGAGGCCGAGGAGCAGCTTTGGAGGGGAGACGAACGACCCGGGCGGGCGTCATGCGACAGGAGGGACACGACCTGTCTTACATTACTACCGCGTGACGGATGAACAAGTGCGCTACCTCACGGTTGACCCTGAACGGCCCGACGCCGACGTGGTGCGGCGTGCGGGAGACGTACTGCGCCGCGGTGGGTTAGTGGCTTTCCCCACCGAGACCGTGTACGGGCTTGGTGCAAATGCGTTGGACGCGAACGCGGTTGGACGGATTTTCGCCGCGAAGGAACGTCCGACGTACGATCCGCTGATCATCCATGTATTGAACGCTTCGGCCGCGCGCGCGGTTGCACGCGAATGGCCAGAAGCCGCCGACCGGCTAGCGGAAGCCTTCTGGCCCGGCCCCCTGACGCTCGTGGTGCCGAAGCGGTCGCTCGTGCCGGACGTCGCGACTGCCGGACTCGATACGGTCGCCGTGCGTGTGCCGTCGCATCCGGTTGCTCGCGCGATTCTCGAAGCAGCGACCGTGCCGATCGCGGCGCCGAGCGCTAATCGATTCACCGAGCTTTCGCCGACTCGGGCGGAGCACGTGGCGCGCGCGTTGGGCGACCGCGTGGATCTCATCGTGGACGGCGGCCCGACGACGGTCGGCATCGAGTCGACGGTGGTGGATCTGTCGGGCGATGGTCCTGTCGTGTTACGACCCGGCTCGATTCCCGCACCGGCCCTGGCGGCCGTGATCGGTGCGTTAGACATCGCCGTGATCGACGCGCACGACGGCGCCGACACGCCACGGCGGGCGCCGGGCATGCTGCGCCGCCATTACGCGCCGCGTGCCCGCATCGAGCTCTTCGACGACGCATCCCGCGAGGCAGCTGCGCGGTCCGCCGAGCGGTACCGGGATCGCGGCGACACCGTTGGCGCGCTGCTGCTCACGTCGTTGGGCGCACCGGTGGCGCATGCCGTGCACATGCCTAACGACGCCACCGCATACGCGCGGGCGTTGTACGACGCGTTGCACACGTTGGATGGAGCCGGGTGCCGCGTGGTGCTCGTCGAAACACCGCCCGAGACTGCGGCGTGGGCGGGCGTGCGCGACCGGCTGACGCGCGCGGCGCAACCGGCGGCGCCCGACGAACAGCGTTAGGCGCCGCGGCCCGCGCCGAAGAACCGGCGGAGGGCGCGGCTTAAGCCGAAGCGGCTGCTGCCCTGCTCCAGCGCCCTGGCGAGCTCGCGCCCGTACTGCCACCGCTTGCCGAGGTCCTTCTCGAGGCAACGCTCGATCGCGTGCACGAGATCGCGCGGCGCTCCAGGCGCGAGCGATGCGAGGGGCGGCACGGGTGAGAACAGATGCTTGGCCGTGATCTCGGCAAACGATTCGCCGGTGAACGGGAGGCGTCCGGCGAGCATTAGATAGCCGAGCACACCCAGGCCGTACAGATCGCTCCGTCCATCGAGGTCCGCTTCACCCACGGCCTGTTCGGGCGACATGAAGTGCGGCGTGCCGAACGCGCAACGCAGCTCATTCGGCCGCGGATCCCACCACCGGCGACGCGCGACGCTGAAGTCGGCGAGGAGCGTACGTCCAGTCTCGCGATCGACCAACACGTTTTCCGGCTTGAGGTCGCGGTGCACCACGCCCTGCCCATGCGCGTAGTCGAGCGCGCGCGCGAGCTGGATCAGCACGAGACGCGTTTCCTCGGGCGAGATACGACCCTGCGCGCGGATGCGGTCGCCTAACGAGTCGCCGGGCACGTAGCGCATGGCCATGTACATGATCCGCGACGTCTCGCCGAACGCGTACAGCGGCACGATGCCGGGATGCTCCAGCTGTGCCGACAAGCGCGCCTCGGCGCGGAACCGTTCGCGGGCATCCTCGCGCGTCTTGAGATCGTTGCGGAGCACCTTGAGCGCGACGTGCCGGTGGAGCGCGACGTCGCGGGCGAGATACACGGCGCCCATGCCTCCGCGACCGAGCGGCCGCACGACCTGGTATTGTCGCGTGAGCTCGCGCGCCACGAGATCGCGCTCGATGTCCGGGGTGCCGCGCTCGAGCGTCGGCGTCAGCCGGGGCGCGCGGACAACGGAGTCGAGGACTAGAGCTTCCATGCGCTGCTCGTGGTCGGAGGAGACGGATGAGCCCAACTGTGAATCTCCTTAGGAAAGTACCGGGCCAATGTCATCCGTCGCAGAACTCGTTGAGTGCCAATGTGTTGCAGGGCCGTCAACCGATTCTCGAGCGCGGCGATTGTCCGATATTGGGACTCTCCGTTTCGAGAATGGAACGACGAGCCAAGAAGCTCGCGTCGTTCTTGGTATTGGATGATTGAACTATGCGTTTGGTTGCTTTCGCTTCTCGAGCAGGTGCTGCGCGTGACGCGATCGTGACCGCGTCGCGATCAGCCGCGCAATACCTCGCGCGCTTTCGTTAGCAATTCCTGCGGCGTGAAGGGCTTTTGCAGAAATGGACGTCCCTTGTCGAGGATGCCTTGGCGAATCACGACGTCATCGGTGTAGCCGGACACGAACAGGATTTTGGATGACGGTCGGGCCGAGGCGAGGCGCTCGGCGAGCTCGCGGCCGCCCATTTCCGGCATCACGACGTCGGTGATGACGAGGTCGACGGCGCCGCCGTGACCGTCGGCGACGCGGATCGCGTCCTTGCCGTGGCGGGCTTCGAGGACGGCGTAGCCATGGGTCTCGAGGACGCGGCGCATGAGCGGCCGCAGCGACTCGTCGTCCTCGACCAACAGGACCGTCTCGTTTCCGTTAGGCGTGTTGGGCGCATCATCGGCGCGCGGCGCATCCAGCGCTTCGCCGACCTCGAGGCGCGGCAGGCACACGTCGACGGTGGTTCCGCGGCCCGGCGTGCTGTGCACGCACACGTCGCCGTCGCTCTGTTTGACGATGCCGTACACGGTCGCCAGGCCGAGTCCCGTACCGTGTCCCAATCCTTTCGTGGTGAAGAACGGCTCGAACACGTGCGCCAGCGTTTCGGCGCTCATGCCCACACCGGTGTCGCGCACCGAGAGCGACACGTAGCTGCCGGGCGGAAGCTCGAGTCCGTCGTCGAGCTCGTGCCCCGTGCGCTCGACGTTCTCCGTCTCGATGAGCAGCACACCGCCGTCGGGCATCGCGTCGCGCGCATTGACCGCGAGGTTCATGAGCACCTGTTCGACCTGGCCCGGGTCGGCGCGCACCCAGCACGAGTCCGGAGCGAGTCGAATCATCAGTTCGACATCTTCGCCGATGAGTCGCACGAGCATGCGCTCCATCTCGGCGACGGTGTCGTTGAGGTCGATCACGCGCGGCTGGAGGAGCTGCTTGCGACTGAACGCGAGCAATTGGCGCGTGAGAGAGCTCGCGCGATCGGCGGATTTCTGGATCTCGCGCGCGTCGATCGCGCGGGAGTCGTCCGGCGGAAGGCCGTCGCGCAGGAGCTGGCTGTAGGTTTTGATGGCGGTGAGGATGTTGTTGAAGTCGTGCGCGATGCCGCCGGCGAGCCGGCCCACCGCTTCCATTTTCTGCGCGTGGCTCAATTGGATCTCGAGCTGCTTGCGCTCGCTGATGTCGATGACGGCGATGCCCGTCCCTAACAGCTGGTCATCCGGTGTCCTAACGGGATAGGCGCTGACGAGCCATGCGGTGGGGCGGCCATAGCCCGAGGGGCGGACGTCGGCGAGCTCGAACCCGACCACCGGTTGGCCGGATTGGATCACGTGCTGCAACGTGGGTTCGAGGCGTGACGCGAGCAGCGGGAGCACATCTCGCAGCGGGCGCCCAACGGGCGAATCCACCGGGACGCCGTGCATCTCGGCGAGGACGCGATTGACGAGGACGCAGTTCAAGTCGCGATCGACGTACGCGAATCCGACCGGCGATGAGGCGAGCAGCGTGTCCAGCACCGCGAGCGCTTCTTGGCGGCGGCGCGCAAGCAGCACGGCGCTCTCGCGATCGGCTGCTGCTTCGCGCGCGATGCGTGCGAGCTCCGCTTCGCGCACGCGGGCGGCGTCCCGAGATCGCCGCAGCATGGCGACGCCTTCGGAGATGAGCCCGAACATCACGAAACGCGAAACGAAGCCCCAGACGCTCGCCGTTTCGTGGAAACCGGGGACGTGAACGAGCCACGTGAGGCCGGCGGCGCCGAGGAGCGCCGCGACGAGACCGGGGATGCGACCGCGTCGCCAGCTGCAGGCGGTGATCGCGGCGCCGAACACGAAGAATGCGGTGGGGTGCGCCACGAGCTCGGAGGCGCGTCCGATGACGACGGCGGCCACCACCCAGACGACCGACTCGGCGTAGCGTACAAGCGCACGCAGTGGCGTGAAAAGCGATTTGCTCATCCGCTCGCCTTCCATTTGCAGGTGCGTCCAGACCGTCGGCGGTGGGATTTTACGCGAAGAAGACCGCGACGCCTCGTGTCGACGTGAATATACGATGCGGCTTGGCGTGGCGCTCCTTGCGTGGAGCGCCGGCACTAGGTTTCGCGATGCGGTGCGTGCGGTGGCCGCGCATTTCACTGTGGAGATCGGCATGGCGTTTCGTTTTCAGCTGACAGCGGTCGGGCTCGCTGTCGCGATGCTCGCGGGAACAGGCGGCGCGTGTGGTGCGGCCGCGCAGGACACGTCGGCCGTGCAGGCGCCGCCACTCTCGGCGCCGATCCCCACGGATCCCGACGTGACGATCGGCGTTTTGCCTAACGGGATGCGCTACTACATCCGCGAGAACCACAAGCCCGAGCACCGGGCCGAGCTGCGGCTCGTGGTCAACGCCGGATCGATTCTGGAAGACAGCGCCCAACGCGGGCTCGCGCATCTCATCGAACACATGGCGTTCGCCGGCACGAAACACTTCGAGCGGCAGGCGTTGGTGAATTACCTCGAGTCGACCGGCGTGCGATTCGGCGCGGACTTGAATGCGGGGACGAGCTTCGACGAGACGGTTTACCAGCTCACGGTGCCGACCGACAGCGCGAAACTCTTGGAGCGCGGCATCCAGATTCTCGAGGATTGGGCCGACGGCGTGACGTTCGACACGACCGGACTCGCGCGCGAGCGCCGCGTAGTCACGGAAGAGTGGCGGTTAGGCCAAGGCGCAGGCCAGCGCATCCGCGACAAGCAGTTTCCGGTGTTGTTCGCGAACTCGCGGTATGCCCGGCGTCTGCCGATCGGCGATCCGCACATCATTGCGACGGCGCCGCGCTCGGAGCTCCTGCGCTTCTACCACGACTGGTATCGGCCCGACCTCATGGCGGTGGTCGTGGTGGGCGACTTCGACAAGGCCGAGGTCGAGCGCTGGGTGAAAGCGGATCTGGGCCAGGTGCCCGCGTCGTCGACGCGTCGCGAACGTCCGGTGTATCCCGTGCCGGATCACGACAGCACCCTCGTGTCGGTGGCGACGGACCCCGAGGCGACGTCGTCGAACGTGGCGCTTTACTACTTGCAGCCCGTACACCGGGACAGCACGGTGGGCGATTATCGCGACGGGCTCGTGCGCGCCTTGTACGACGACATGCTGGACGAGCGCCTCGGCGAGATCACGCAGCGGCCTAACGCACCATTCCTGAACGCGCAGTCCATTCAGGGGCGGCTCATCCGGTCGAAGGATGTGTACGAGCTGGCCGCGATCGTGAAGGACGGCGGGATCGCGCGCGGACTGCGCGCTGTCCTAACGGAAGCAGCGCGCGTGGAGCAGCACGGGTTCACCGCCACCGAGCTGGCGCGCGAGAAGGCGGACATGCTCCGGGGGATGGAGCAGGCGTACGCGGAACGCGCCAAGACCTCCTCGGACGTGTTCGTGTCGAGCTATGTCGACAATTATCTCGAGGGGATCTCGATCCCGAGCCTGGCGCAGGAATGGGATCTGACACGCGCGCTCCTGCCCGGCATCACGTTGGACGAAGTGAATCGGTTGGCGAGCGAGTGGTTGGCGGACCGGAGCCGGGTGATCACGGCCAGCGCGCCGAGCCGCGACAGCGCGGAGATGCCTAACGCGACACAGCTGGCGGCGCTCGCGGACAGCGTGGGGCGCACGCCGGTGACGGCGTACGTGGATTCGGTGTCGAACGCGCCGCTGGTCGCGCAGGCGCCGGCACCCGGCCGCGTGGTGTCGGCCCGGACCGTGCCGTCGGTGGGCGTCATTGAATGGACGCTCTCGAACGGCGCCCACGTCGTGCTCAAGCCGACGCAGTTCAAGGATGACGAGTTGTTGTTCCGTGCATTCGGCCCCGGCGGAATTTCTCTGGCGGACGACTCCGTGCTGGTGCCGGCGAAGACGGCAAGCGACGTGGTGTTTGCCGGCGGAGTGGGCGCATTCAACGCGACGGAGCTGGACAAGGCGCTCGCCGGCAAGACGGTGGCGGTTGGGCCGTATGTCACGTCGTACGAGCAGGGCTTAACGGGCAGCGGATCGCCTCGCGATGCGGAAACGATGATGCAGCTCGTCTATCTGTACTTCACGTCGCCGCGCGCGGACACCTCGGCGTTCACGGCGTATCAGACGCGCATGAGGGAATTGCTCGCCAACCGCAACGCGAGCCCGGGCGCCGCCTTCTCGGATACGATCGAAGCCACGCTCTACCAGCACAACCCGCGGCTCGCACCGTTTACGAGCGCGACGACCGCGCAAATGAATCTTGGTGCGTCGCTGGCGTTTTATCGCGCACGTTTCGCCAATGCCAGCGACTTCACGTTCATGTTCGTAGGTAACATCGATACGACCACGCTCAAGCCGCTCATCGAGCGGTACATTGGCGGGCTGCCGTCTTCCGGCGCCCGCCAGGCGTGGCGCGATGTGGGCATCGACTTCGCGCGCGGCGTGATTCACCGCGAGGTGCACCGCGGCGCGGAGCCGAAGAGCAACACGGACATCATCTACAGCGGTCCGCTCGAGTTTTCGCGGCATTCGGTGTACGAGCTGCAAGCGCTCGAGGACGTACTGCAGATTCGACTGCGACAGCGGCTGCGCGAGAAGTTGGGCGGAACGTACGGCGTGAATGTGATCGCGACTCCGACGCAGTTTCCGCGGCCGCGGTACGAGGTGGCCATTACGTTTGGATCGGCGCCCGACCGGGTGAACGAGCTCGTGCGTGCGGCGCGCGCCGAACTGGATTCGATCAAGACGTACGGGCCGACGGCGGCCGACATCGAAAAGGTGCGGGAAACGGAGCTGCGCGAGAGGGAGACCGGCATGACGCAGAACAGCTTCTGGCTAACGATTCTCCACAGCTACTTGTACAACAAGTGGAATCTGGACGACATTCTCGCGTTCAAGTCCGAGATCGGCGGGTTGACTGCGGCGTCCGTGCGTGACGCGGCGCGACAATACCTCGACGAGCGCAACGTGGTGCAGGTGTCGCTGTTTCCACAGTTAGGCGCGAGCCGGTGACGGGGCGCCACGGATGCGTGTGACGCCGTCGCCGAGCCCGCCGTCAATCGAGAATGGTGGTTGAGTTCCCTTCCCTCTCCGAGCGCTGGTTTCTCCCTATGCGTGTGCTGGTTGCCGTTGCCGCCGTCTCGTTTGTCGCTCTCACCGCGGGCGCGCAGGCGCCGCGCATCACGCCGGCCGGCGATCCGTCGGTCAAGAGCGATTCCATCTATGCGTTGGCTGTGCCGGCCGGGTCGCACGCCGACGAGCCATACGTGCTGCTGCTGGATGACGGCGTCGTGAAGATCGAGCCGGATGGCCGGCTCACGACGACGTACCGGCAGGTGGTGCAGATCCTCACGCAGGAAGCCGCCGAGCAATGGGGCGAGCACACGTTCAGCTATTCGGCGGGTCGCGAGAAGCTGACCATCAACTGGATCCGCGTGGTCAAACCGAACGGCGAGGTGGTGAGTGCCAAGCCGACGCACGAGCAGGAGTCGCTCGCGCCGGTGTCGCTGGACGCGCCGGTGTACTCCGATCTCAAGCTGCACCGCGTTACGTTAGGCGGTGTGGCGCCTGGGACGCTGATCGACTTCAGCGTGACGACGGAGACGCTCGATCCGCTCATTCCGGGCGATTTCCTCACGTCGTGGAGCGTGCAGACGGGCGTGTACACGCGGCGCTCGCGCTACATCGTCGACGTTCCATCCAACTACAGTCCGCGCATCGAGGAGCACCACCTGACGTTTGCGCGCGCCGAGCATGTGTCGAACGGCCGGCGGGTGATCACGTGGGCGACGAAGGACGTGCCCAAACCCGAGCCGGAGCCGTTGGCGCCCGACTCGTCGTACGGCGAGTCGATCGCGATCGCCGCGCCGCGCACCTGGAGCGACATCTCGCACTGGTACGCGGGTCTCTCGCGCGACCGCTATGCGACGACGCCGGCCATCGACGCGAAAATCGCCGACGTGGTGAAGAACGCGAAGACGCTGGACGACTCGATCCGGGCGGTGCACCGGTGGGTGGCTCAGGATTTCCGGTACGTGTCGCTTTCGTTAGGCATCGGCGGATATCAGCCGCACCAGCCGGAGTCGATGTTCGAGAACAAATACGGCGACTGCAAGGACAAGGCGACGTTCTTCATCGCGGCGATGCGCCGGTTAGGCGTGACGGCCTATCCGGTGCTGCTGAGCGCCGACGGCGGCGTCGACCGCGCGCTGCCGAGCGCGCACCAGTTCGATCACATGATCGCGGCGGTGAAGCGGCCCGACGGCGCGTACACCTATGTGGACCTGACGGCGGATCTCGCGCCGTACGGCGCGCTGCCTCCGGGCGAGCCGGGCGAATTCGGCCTCCTGGTGCACCCCGATGGAACGAGCGAGGAAATCACCTTCCCATCGGATTCGGCCGTGCACAATCTGTCGCGGGTGGACATTGACGGCGCGCTGTCCACGGACGGTCTCTTCAAGGGCAAATGGGTGCGCACGGCGACGGGGTTGCAGCAGTATGGATTGCGCAGCTCGATGTCGCGCTCGACGCAGATGGACTCCACGCAGCGGGCGCGGGCGACGCTCGCCATTGCCAACGCGATCATTCAGGGCGCGCGGGGCGACAGTCTGCGCGTGTTCGATGGCCGCGACCTGAGCGCAAAGCCGGAGATCTCGGTGCTCCTGTCCGACGGCAAAATGGTGAACGACGCCGGCACGACGAAGATCCTGACGCTGCCGATCCGCGACTTCGCGGTGCCTAACGTGGTGGCCGGGCTCGAGCAGCGCGGGCCGCGCGTCAATCCGATCGACATCGAGAAAGTCTGGGGGCCGCACGAGGAGCTCGAGGACTTCACGGTGACGCTGCCAGCCGGGTGGAAGGCGCAGCTGCCCAAGTCGCTCACGCAAGCGAGCGCGTTCGGCACGTACACGGCGCAGTACACGCAGCAGGGCGACACCCTGCACGTGACGCGGTCGCTCGTCGGCACCACCGGCGTGCAGCCGGCGAGTGCGATGCCGGCGCTCATCGCGTGGCTCAAGGCGATGTCGGCGGACGATGTGAAGTACATTGTGATCAACGCCGGGAGTTGAGCCCGCAATAATTGGTACCTCGTGCCGTGAGTCCGATGACGGCACGAGCGTGGGACCTGTGTACGGTGTTCGCGCGCGGTCGATCGACCGCCACGAGCACCGTACGCTCGTTTTCGCCCCACGCTCATCGAGGTAGCCGTCATGCACTCATTTCATCGGTATCTCTCCCTGGTCCCGCTCGCCGCGCTGGCGGGCGCGTGTTCTGATCCTGTCGCCGGTCCGCCGCGTGCGCCTCGACAGGATTTCACGCAATCGGCGCCTGTCGCGGGGCGCGTCATCTTTCTTCCGCCGCTAGGCACGGGGAGCATGCCGAGCGGCGCATCGGACGTATCACACCGGGTGGCTGTCGAGATTTGTGTTCGCGCGGATACGGTATGTGTTGGCGATGCAATCGCGCGGCTCGATACGGGCGCCAGTGGCGGGTCGCGGTTGCGGCTGGTGGGCGGAGCGCCCATGGGCGACGCGGGTCGGGCGTTCTACGAGGCCGTGTGGGCAGTGCCGCGCGTGCTCGCCGACACGGGGGCGAACTTGCGCATCGGGGTGCTGGTGGATGGCGTGAACAGCGGGCACCTGGATGTGCGGGTGCGAGGGAGCCAGGACGCGCAGCGGTCCGGTTCGCCTAACGGAGAGGTCGTGGTGTCGGGCGGCGGCCTGGTGATCCGGTTCTGGATCGAGAGACCGCCGCGGCGGTTTACCGTGTTGGTGGGGGCAGGCGTGCGCGGCATGCCTGGCGCGAGCGATTCGTTGTGGTCCTATGGGTCCAGGGTGCCGTACGCGTTCGCGCCGGTGCCGGGATACGAGAATGTGCTGGTGCGGGTGGACGGGATGCCGGCGCCGGCGGCTGGGCTCGTGGTGACGGATACCGAGCATGTGCTAACGGTAACGGCTGACCGGCACGTGGTCCTGAACATCAGCGCGCAACCATTGTATGACCGGGCGCGGGCGGTGTTATCGGCGGCGGACCCGGTCGGGGCGTATCAGGCGTACCTGGATCTGGCGTCGGGGTATGTGGAGTCGTCGGCGCGCGGTACCGAGGCGGCGATACAGGATGTTCGCGACGTGGAGTTTCTGGCGTTCGACCCGATTCGCGATTCGGTTGCCTTACGGAAGGTGGACGGGGCGTTAGCCGGGCATGTGTTTGGGATCAATTCTGCGCAAGGGGCGAGTGTCAGCGGTGCTCGCATCAGGAAAGCACGTGGGATGCTGCGCGGGCTGGACGCTACGAGCGGGGAGGACAGTACCGAGCGGACGGTTTTTCTCTATGTGAACGGAATCGCGACGCCGCAGTTTGGTCCG
>DATEKK010000294.1:0-4845 GCA_035277485.1 Gemmatimonadaceae bacterium | reverse complement strand
CAAAAACGCCGAAGACAAACTTGAGCGCGATCAGCCCCAGAATCGCCAATGCGCCAATGGAAAAGATGGTTCGCAGCATGATCGGAATCTCCACGAGTTCGACCGATGGCTCGGTCTCTGCGCACATTACGACTGGCGTGGCAACGAGGTTTCACGCTCCAGCGTTCCTTACAGGAACAAAATGACGTATCCAACTGAAGGCCACCCCGCTCTGCTCCGGGGTGGCGACGTGATCATCATCGGCGGCGGCCTGGTCGGCCTCGCCACGGGCGCGGCCCTCTCCGCCCGTGGCGCCGACGTCTCCATCGTCGCCGACCATAACGCCGGAGAAGCCTCACGCGCTGCGGCCGGCATGCTCGCGCCGAGCGTCGAACGGGCCGAAGGCCCGGCCCACAAGTTTGCGATTGCCGCGCGCGACCTGTATCCGAGCTACGTCGAAGCGCTGGCCGAAGTTACCGGGACGCTCGTGCCGCTCAACCGCGACGGGATACTCGAGCTCGTCTTCGATGAACACGAGGCCGAAGTCAAACGCGCCGACATCACGTCGTTGGGCGGCAAGTGGCTCAGCTCCGATGAGCTTCGCAGCCTCGAGCCGGGTATCGGACATGCCGCCGGAGCCTGTCTTTTCCCCGATGACGGCGCGGTCGACAACGTCGCGTTGCTGCGCGTCTTGCGCGCGATGGTCGAAGCCAGCTCGACAGTCACGATCATCCACGATCGCGTCACGTCGATCGACCTCGAGAACGAGCGCCCATGGGTCGAGCTCGCATCGGGGCGCACAATGATCGCGTCCAAGCTGGTGCTGTCGGCCGGAGCGTGGTCGCCGGGAATCGAGGGACTCCCCCGCCGCATCCCAGTCGAGCCGGTGCGTGGCCAGATGCTCTCGCTCGGCGCGTGTCCGATTCGCCACGTGACGTACGCGGGCGACGGCTATGTGGTGCCGCGCTCGAGCGCGCACGCAGTGGTCGGCTCTACCATGGAGCACGTCGGCTTTGCGACAGGGACGACTCCAGAAGGCATGCGCGCGTTGGGCGACGTGGCTCAGCGGATCGCGCCCGCGCTCGCGAGCGCGCGTCCGCTCGAGCGGTGGAGCGGGCTTCGCCCGGTGACTCCCGACCTGCTCCCGATCCTGGGCGCCGATCCCGAGTACTCGATGCTGCTCTACGCCTGCGGCCATTCGCGCAACGGCATCCTGCTCGGACCGTTGACCGGCGAGTGCATCGCGGCACTGGCATCCGGCGAGACGCCGGCGTTAGACCTGAGCCCGTTTTCGGTTGAGCGCTTCGAGGCGTCTCGCATAACCATCAAATAGTCGTTTAGAGGGTAGCTCCACTTCCACCGACCTGCCCAAACGGGTAGGTTTGCCGAGTCCCTGTCGACCTATGTGTCGGTACGGATGGGGCTTGCACGGTGGTTGAGGGGACGACAGAACTGCATACCAAATCGTATGACGGATACGCTGTACCAGATTATGGGGCGCCATTCCGCTGCCCCACTCCCCGACCGCAAGCCGCCCTGGCTCAAAGTGCGCGCGCCGGTTGGAGAGAACTACAATCGATTGGGCGCGCTCATGCGCGAGCTCGGCCTGCACACCGTCTGCGAGGAAGCGCACTGCCCGAACGTCGGCGAATGTTGGGAGCACGGCACCGCCACGTTCATGATCCTGGGCGACGTGTGCACCCGGAATTGTGCGTACTGCGCCGTGGCACACGGACGTCCGCCGGTCTATGACATAGAAGAGCCGGCGCGTGTCGCGTCCGCAGTCGAGCAGATGCAGCTGCGGCACGTGGTCATCACGTCTGTCGATCGCGACGACCTGCCCGACTTCGGCGCCGGCATTTTCGCCGAGACCATTCGGCAGATCAAACAGCGGCTGCCCGATTGTTCGGTGGAAGTTTTGGTGCCCGACTTCCAGGGCGATGAGGATGCGATTCGCACCGTGCTGGACGCCGAGCCCGACATCTACAATCACAACACGGAAACGGTGCCGCGGTTGTACAAGCGGTGCCGGCCGGGCGGCCGCTACGAGCGCGTGCTGCGAATTTTCCGGTTCGTCAAAGACATCGCGCCGCACATCCCGACCAAAACCGGGATCATCCTCGGCATGGGCGAGACGATGCCGGAGGTCGAGCACACGATGCGCGAGCTGCGCGGCGTGGACGTCGACATCCTCACGTTAGGCCAGTACCTGCGTCCATCGCCGCAGCACATTGCGCTCGACCGCTACTACACGCCCGACGAATTTCGCGCGTTGCGCGAGACGGGATTGGCGATGGGATACCGACACGTCGAGTCGGGTCCGTTAGTCCGGTCGAGTTATCACGCGTGGGAGCAGGTCCAGAGTCTCACGGCGTGAGCGCGCGGTCACCGCGCCGCCCGGACCTGATCCGCCACGCCGTTCAACGCCCAAGTCGCCGCCTCGCATGCCCAAGAAGAAGTCCGATTCGTCCGTGAAAACCGCCGCGCCGCCGGCCTCCTCGTCCCGCCTAACGGAAGAGGCGCCGGCACCCAGCCGCAAGGAGCTGCTGCGCGAGATGCTGCTCATCCGCCGCTTCGAGGAGCGCTGCGCCGAAGCGTACGCACTCGGCAAGATCGGCGGGTTCTGCCACCTGTACATCGGCCAGGAGGCGGTCGGCGTCGGAGCCATTTCGGCGCTGCGCGAGGACGATTACGTGATTGCCAGCTACCGCGACCACGGACAGGCCCTGGCGCGCGGCGTGCCGCCGCGTTCGGTGATGGCCGAGCTGTTCGGACGCTCGGACGGGTGCTCGAAGGGCAAGGGCGGATCGATGCACGTGTTCGATCGCAACGTGAACTTCCTGGGCGGACACGGCATCGTGGGCGGCCACATTCCGCTCGCCACAGGCGTCGGGTTCGCGATCAAGTATCGCGGCGGCGACCAGGTGTGCCTCTGCTTTTTCGGCGAAGCCGCGGTGAACGGCGGGGCGTTCCACGAGGCGCTCAACATGGCGGCGCTGTGGAAGCTCCCGGTGATCTATCTCATCGAGAACAACCGCTACGGCATGGGCACCGCGCTCGAGCGCGCGTCGGCCATCAACGATATCGCCGAGCGCGCCTGCTCGTACGACATGCCTAACGAGGTCGTGGACGGGCAGGAAGTGTTCGCCGTTCGCGACGCCGTGATGCGCGCCGCCCAACGGGCGCGCGAGGAGCACACGCCCACCTTGATCGAAGTCCGCACCTACCGCTTCATGGGGCACTCGATGTCCGACGCCGTGAGCGGCACGTACCGCTCGAAGGAGGAGCTGGAAGAGCACATGAAGCGCGACCCGATCACCGTGTTGCGCGCCGAGATGGAGCAGCACGGCGAGTGGTCGGACCAGGACATGGCCGCGATCGACGAGGAGATCAAAGGCATCGTCGAGGACGCCTGGAACTTCGCCGATGCGAGCCCGGAGCCGGCGCTCGAGTCGCTGACGGAAGATGTGTACGTCAATGGTGAGCTCTAGACGATGCCGGTGATCACGTATCGGGACGCGCTCAACCAGGCGCTCCGCGAAGAGATGCAGCGCGACGACCGCGTCTTCATCATGGGTGAAGAGGTGGGCGTCTATCAGGGCGCGTACAAGGTGTCCAAGGGCATGCTGCAGGAGTTCGGCGAGATGCGCGTCGTGGACACGCCCATCACCGAGCTCGGATTCGCCGGCGTCGGCGTGGGCGCCGCGATGGTCGGGTTGCGTCCGATCATCGAGTTCATGACCTGGAACTTCGCACTCCTGGCGCTCGACCAGGTGGTGAACTCGGCCGCCAAGATGTTGTACATGTCCGGCGGCCAGTACAGCATCCCGATCGTATTCCGCGGGCCTAACGGAGCGGCGCTGCAGCTGTCGGCGCAGCACTCGCAGGCGTGGGAATCGTGGCTGGCGCACATCCCCGGCCTCAAGGTGGTGGCGCCCGGCACGCCCTACGACGCGAAGGGCCTCCTCAAGAGCGCGGTGCGCGACGAGAATCCCGTCATCGTGCTCGAGGGCGAGATGCTCTACAACACCAAGGGCGAGGTGCCGGCGGAGGAGTATCTCATTCCGTTAGGCAAGGCCGCGCTCAAGCGCGAGGGCGACCACTGTTCGATCATCACGCACGGCAAGATGATCCTCGTCGCGCTCCAGGCCGCCGACCAGCTGGCCAAGGAAGGCATCCGCGTGGACGTGCTCGATCTGTTGAGTCTCCGTCCCATGGATGTCGAGGCGATTGGGACGACGGTCCGGAAAACGAATCGCGCGGTGGTGCTCGAGGAAGGATGGGAGATCGCCGGGATCGGTGCGCAGGTGGTCGACTACATTCAGCGCGAATGCTTCGACGACCTCGACGCGCCGGTGATCCGCGTGCACCAGGTGGACGTGCCCATGCCGTACGCCAAGAACCTGGAGCGCGCGGCCAAACCCGACGTGCCCAAGACGATCGCGGCGGTGAAGAAAGTGATGTACCTCGAGCAGTAACGGGGTCTTCGACTCATGCGCAGGGTGTGACATGGCAACGAAGGTCGTGATGGAAGCGCTCTCGCCCACGATGGAAGAAGGGCGCTTGGTGAAATGGGTGAAGAACGAGGGCGATACCGTCGCCAAAGGCGAGGTGTTGGCCGAGGTCGAGACGGACAAGGCGGTGATGGAGCTGGTGGCGCGCGGCGAGGGCGTGCTGCGCAAGCGTGTGCTCGGCGAAGGACAAACGGCTCCCGTTGGGCAGCTCGTCGGCGTGATCGGGACAGCAGACGAGGACATCGGTGCGATCCTCGCGAGCGCGCCGGCGGAGAGCAGCGCCGCGGCAGCGGAGGCGCCGCCTGCACCGGCTGCACCGGCGGCTCCAGCGGCACCACCAACGCCCGGCACG
>DATEKK010000293.1:0-3568 GCA_035277485.1 Gemmatimonadaceae bacterium | reverse complement strand
TACGGCCCGGCGGCGGGCCGGTGCCGGCCCGCCGCCTAACCAACCAGACTGCCATTCGCTAACGCTGCGACTTGGACGGCGATGACGACGGCGCCGCCGCCGTCGTATCAGACGATGCCTGCGCGCCGTTCGCGCCGAAATCGTACCGCAACCCGACCGTCAACCGCCGCGGCAAAATGGGCCGCGCCAGGAAGATCGGATTCGTGCCCGAGGTCAGGAGGCGCGGATTGCCCTCCTCGAGACCCTGGCCCTGGAATGCATTCAGCAACCGCACGTCGAGCGTCACCCCGTTCTCGGGGAACAGGTACGACAGCCCGAAGTTGAAGTAACTGTAGGCGGGCAGTGCGATGCCGGTCGTGATGTCGACGAACCGCGAACCGACCCAGTGCCAATCGGCGAGGGCGCGGAACCGGTCGACGGTGTACGTGCCGGAGATGTTGCCTAACGATGCCGGTACGCCGTTGAGCCGCGCGCCCACCTGCGCCCCGGCGCCGGAGCCGAGCTCGGCGCGGAGCAGCGTGCCGCTGCCTAACAGTTGCAGGCCTTCGATCGGGTTCGCCGTCAGCTCGACTTCCGCGCCGTACGCTTTGTTCTGCGGCTGTGGCTGGATGACCCACGTGGATGCGCCGGTCACCGAGTCGATGACCAACCCCTGGTTGACCACGTTCTTGAGGACGGTGTAGAACCCGTCCACCGTGTACCCGAACACGTTCGTCACGCCCTTCACGCCGGCCTCGTACGACTGCACTTCCTTGGACTTGAACAGGTTGACCTGCTGTTGGGCCGACGCCTGCAGGAACTCGTCTAACGCCGGCATCTTGTAGCCGCGCGCCGCGGACCCATAGATCGAGAAGTTGTCGGTCACCGCGTAGTTCAAGCCGAGCGATCCGGCCCAGTCCGTGATGCCCCGTTGAAAATGGCGGAACGACCCGTTGCCGAACGTCTCGTTGTTCCACGGCGTGGCGGCGTTGCTGTCGAGGTCGAACGTCGACGTGTTCTCCGAGGCCTGCACGTAGTCGTCGTACTCGATGCGACCACCCAGATCCGCGCGCAGCTTGTCGGTGAGCTGCAGGCTGGCGCCGATGACACCGGAGAAGATCGTCGTCTGGCCGGTGCCGTTGCTGTAGCCCGACATGAAGTTCATGAATCCATTCTGCGTGATCGGCGTCGGCGATCCGCCGGGCGTGGTCACCACCGCATCCAGGAACCGCGGATTGTTGCGCACGTCGGTCAGCACCTGGCTGAAGAACCAGTGGTTGTCTTGACTGTAGTTGGCGAAGTACGCGCCGAACGAGATCGCGTTCTTGCCGAACTCCTTGCGCAGCTGGAGCTGATCCTGGAACGCCGCGATGGGCTTGGCGACGTGGATGTCCTGGCCCGGCGCCACGAGATCGTTAGGCGTATTGAACGGCAACGGGTTGCCGAAGTCGTCGAAATGGTTGGTGTAGGTGAGCTGGACCGTCGAACCGGCCGGCAGCCCGAGCCCGCCCTGGCCCTTCGGCATGGTCACGAAATTCTGCACCGTCATCGCGTTGGACGGCACCAGCGCGTTCCACTCCTCGTGATCGCGCATGATCTGCGCGCTGTTGCGGAGATGCCAGTTGTTGCTCATGTCGAATGCGGCATCGGCCGTGAACCACGACGCGTCGGTCGCGATGCCGTTTGCTAACGGAAAGGTCTGCGACCCGGTCGGCGTCGGCACCTTGAGGTCGAGGCCTTCGTTCGTGTTCATCGATCCGTACGCGCCGAAGCCGGGCACGAAATGCGGATCGCCGTTGTTCATGAACGGCAGATCGAGAATGAACTGGTTCTTGTCGTCGATGACCTTCGCGGAGAACCGGATGTAGCCGTTGTCGAGGAGGCGCGTGACGTTCGCCTTGAGCTGGCCGCCCTGAATCCCCGGGAAGCCCGGATCGCGCACGCCGTGGTCGTACCGATAGAAGCCACCGATGTTGAAACGCCACTGGTCGTTCAGCGGACCGTTGATGTCGACGTCGTATCGCGCCAACCCTTCGGTGCCGCCCGTGGCGACCATCGTGCCCTGGAACTGATCGCCGCCCGTCTTGTTGATGAAGTTGATGATGGCGCCCGGTGTATTCGACCCGAACAGCGCCGATGCACCGCCGCGCACGACTTCCATGCGCTCGATGTTCTCGTCGGGCCTGAACAGATTGTCCGCATTCATGAAGAACGTGTGCATCGTGGGGAACACGGGCAGTCCGTCTTCCATGAACATCACGTACTCCACGCCTAAGATTCCGCGCATGCTGATGTTCTCGTTCACTTCGCCGCCCGAGCTCTCGACGCGCGTGAATCCCGGCACGTAGCGCAGCATTTCCGTGGTGCTGCGCGGCGACGCCTGCTGGATTTCCGCGGGACTCATTGTCGTCACCGCGACGCTCGACTTGAGGTTCACCGTTGGCGTCGATGTACCAGTGACGACCACGCTCTGCAATTGCAGCGGATCCGCGCGCAGCGTGAAGTTCTGCTCGGCGCGCTGGCCGTCGCTCACCGTGACGCTCGCCGAGTCCGGCCGGTAGCCGATGAGGCGAATGCGCACGAGATGTGCGCCCGCCGGCACGCCGCGAAGGACATAGGTGCCGTCACCGCCGGTCAGCGAGCCGATGGTCGTTCGATCGACGAAGACCTGCGCATTGCTGATCGGCGTGCCGTGTTCATCCACGACCTTGCCGGCAACGGTGCCGTTTCCTGCCGCCTGAGCGTTGGCGGCGATCGGCATGACGGCTGCGGCAGCGAGGGACACAGCCAGCGCCGTCATGGCGAGATGATTCCGCGTACTCGACAATCCCCAACGCGAGTTCGGGATCATAGGAATAACCTCCATGGTTCGAAGCGTATTGGTCGAGCACACCTCACGAACGCGACGCCGTTGCGTTGGGCACGCCGCGGGCGCGGTGGATGATGATGAGCGGTTTGTTCAGGCTGGGTCGTGCAGGAAATACGGCGGTGGGCGGGCGACGCGTCTCGGAGGTGAGACGCGTGACACCCGGCGCGGCGTCGTGAGGAATGGGGCGATCACGTTCACCAACGGCCTGCGCGAAAAGATGAGACGCAATCGTTGCATAGTCGGGGCCGTTCGAGCTCTTTCGCGCCAACTAACGGACGCCCGATGTCAACGTGGTTGTCGCCCGGGGTGAACAGAGTACATTGTACGGCGCGCCGACTCGCACGAGTCGCGCGCGGACCGCTTCGGACATTTCGTTGACATGACCTCGTCCTCGATCGTGCGACGCGCGGCACACATCGATGCGCCGGCGCTCGCGCATCTGCGCTACGCCTTACGCACGGGACTGGCGCCCGCCGAAGAGGAGTCCGCCACCTTTCTCGCGCGGTGCCAGGACTGGATGGCGGACCGCCTGCGTCCTGGCGGTCCCTGGCGATGCTGGGTGGCCGAGCGCGATGCGTCGCTCGTGGGCGCGATCTGGATGCAGATCGTCGAGAAGATCCCCAATCCGTTAGGCGAAGGCGAGTGGCACGGCTACATCAGCAACTTCTTCGTCGACGAGCGCGTACGCGGGGAAGGGGTGGGGAGTGCGCTGCTCACGGC
>DATEKK010000292.1:0-7283 GCA_035277485.1 Gemmatimonadaceae bacterium | reverse complement strand
GCTTCGAGCGACGTGTAGGTGCCGGCAGGAACCGGAACATCGAACGTCGTGATTACTGATTGCCCAACGGGAAGGTCGACGAGCACGGGACCCTGTGCGATGTCCTCACATCCATCTTCCTGATCGCGACCGTCGTCCGCGGCGGAAACGCCCGCGCGATTACCATTCGCGTCGCCCACGTCGTCGCCGGTGTCCGCGCAGGTTGCGGTCGCGGGTGCGAGCTCGATGTGGTCGAGTACGATCTGCGCGCTCGATATCACGAGCGTGTGCGCGGGCGACCCCGTAGACGTGCCGCGGTCGCCTGCGGTCGTGCTCGTTGACTGGAGCGTGGCGAACGAGAGACTCACCCTCGCGCCGGCAGCCGGTCCGGACGAATCGCTGCAGGCGGCCAGCGTTAGGACAGGAACGACCAGCATCAAACGATGGAGTGTTGGCATGGCGCTCTCCGGTGCGAGGAGACGTGTGCTTATCCGCTGTTGACGCTGATGCAGCGGTGGGACTCACGTGCTCGCGCAACCTAGATAGAGCCGGTGGAGAACGCCGAGGGCTTCGCGGCCAAAGATCGCGAGCGGCGCGCGAACGGCACCGAGGGCATGGCGGAGGATAGCGACCGCGCGTTGCAACGTTGTGAGCCACTTGGGCTTGCACTGGCCCGCGCAGCATCGCTGCCGGCGCGTGTGTTCGACAACAATCCCGCGACAAAACGCTCTCTGTACGCGGTGAAACGCAGCGTGGGGAACGCGGTATGCAGCGCGCGAAGGGGCTTGAGGAAGAAACCCGGCTGGTGGGCGAATCCGGCGCCGTGGCTCATCACGCACCCAATCGCAGGTTCGATGCATCACCATCATGACATCTGAGTCGCTCGAGCTGTTGCTGGCCGCGCTGGTCGCAATCGGACTGACGCTTGCCATCGTGTTTGGGCGAATCGGGGCGCGCCAGTACGAAGCGGCGACCGAGCGAGAGCGCGAGTTGCGCCTGCAGGCCGACGATCTCCGGCATCAAGCCGAAGAGGCGCGCCGGCGCATCGCCGCGATCCTCGATGGCCTTCCCGATGCAGCGACGGCGTTCGATGCGCAGTGGCGCTGGCTGTACCTCAATCCGGCGGCCGCCGTGTGGCTGCGGCGGTTAGGCAAAGATCCGGATCAGGTGGTCGGACACATCGTGTGGGAGGACTTTCCCGATCTCGTCGGCACGCCGTTTCAGCGTGCCATGATGCGAGCCGTCGCGGAGCATCAACCGGTCGAGCATCTCGCGTGTTACGAGCCGACTGGATCGTGGATCGAGCAACGCGTCGTCCCCGTTCCCGAGGGTGTGGTCGCGTTCGCACGCGATGTGACCGAGCGCATCCGGCTGCACGATGCGCTGCGCGACGAAGCACGCGTGCTGGCGACGCTGCAAGAAATCGGGAGCATGGTGGCGGCGGAGCTCAATCTGCCGCGTCTCGCGCGCGTGGTGGTCGAGGAGGCGACGGCGTTGGTCGGCGCGACGCTGGGTGCGTTTTTCTATCGCGATCCGGACGCGCCGGAGGCACCCTTGCAGCTCGTTTCCGTCGCCGGTGCATCGCAGGACCTGGCCGGCTCGGTGACGCTCCCGGACGACGCGCCCGGTCTCGCGCCGGTGCTCGCCGGCGCGGCGCCGCTCCGGTTAGGCGACCTCACGCCGCCGCTCGCGTTCGGCACGCTGGCCGACGGCCTCCCCGATCCGTTAGGCAGCGCGCCCGCGCGGAGCGTGCTCGCCGTCCCCATCACCTCGCATTCCGGCGCGGTGCTCGGCGTGCTCTACCTGCTGGACGAGCTGCCGGGTCAGTTCTCGGAGCGGCACCAGCGCATCGCACACGGCATCGCCTCGTGGGCGGCCGTGGCGCTGGACAACGCGCGCCTCTACGAGGCCGAGCGCGGCGCGCGCGCCGAAGCGCAGGTGGCGAGCCGGGCGAAGAGCGATTTCCTGGCGACGATGAGCCACGAGCTGCGCACGCCGCTCAACGCCATTGCGGGATACACCGAGCTGCTCACGCTCGGCGTCCGCGGCCCCATGAACGAAGTGCAGCGCGACTACCTGGACCGGATCCAGCGCGCGCAGCACGAGCTGCTGGCCTTGATCAACGACGTGCTCAACTTCGTGAAAGCCGAAAGCGGACGGCTGCGCTTCGCGATGCAGGAAGTACCGGCACGGGAATTAATCGATGGACTGGAGGCATTGTTCGGCGCACAGATGACCACGCGGCATATCGCGTACGAATGGATTCCGGGTGACGATGACGCATTCGTGCACGCCGATCCTGACCGCGCGCGTCAGGTGCTGCAGAACCTCATCTCGAACGCGGTCAAGTTCACGCCGCCCGGCGGGCAGATCACGGTTCGCGCGGCGGCGCGCGGCGATACTGTGCGCATCATCGTGCGGGACACGGGTGTCGGTGTCGCGGCCGAAAAGCTCGAGTTCATCTTCGAGCCGTTCGTACAGCTCGACCGCGACCTCGCGTCGCCCCGCGAAGGCGCGGGGCTGGGCCTCGCCATCAGCCGCGATCTGGCGCGCGCCATGGGCGGCGACATCACGGCGCGCAGCACGCCCGGCAAGGGGTCGACGTTCACGCTCGCCCTCCCGCGCGCCCGCAACATTCATCCGCAGGGCGGCGGAGCGAGCGCGCCGCCGATCAGGGCTGACGAGGCGGTCCGCCGCGACCCGCCGACTTGAGCTCGTCGGGCAGGCTCTTCCACTGTTCCTGCGTTAGCACGTTCTTCACGGCATCGAGCGCGCGTTCGCGCGCCTGCCGGGCGTCGGCGAGACGCGGCCTGAGCGACAGCACGAGCGCGCGCGGATCGGCGTTGCTGCCCGCGTCGTCGATGCGCTTCCTGATGGCGGCCTCAACGCTGTCGTTCTTCGCCTGAAGCTGCGCGGCGATCGGTTGGAGCTTGGCGACTTCGTCGTCGGTGAGGTGGAGCGAATCCTTGAGCGAGAGGATCGCCGTCACCGGATTGGTGAAGCCGCGTCCCATGCGCGAGGCGAAGTCGGAGGCGGTGCCCGGTCCGGTGCTCGGTCCGTTAGGCGCACCGCCGCGGCCGCCGCGGCCGCCGAACGCGGCCCGCAACCGGTCGCGCATACGATCCGGGCCTAACGCAAAGTGGCCCTGGAAGCCGATCTGGAACGGCACCCGGAACGCGCTCGCCGACGCGGCCGTGGATCCGAAGCGCTCGTTCACCTGATACACGTAGCTGTTCGTGGTCTGGTCGAACCCGCGGACGAAGAGCAGCGTGGGATCGGGCAGGCGCACCGCGCCCCACCCGTGGGCGCCGTTCGCGCCGTGCAGCAGCTCATCGATGCCCGAAATGAGGTTCGTCGTGACAATCGAGAGCGTCAGGCGGCGATCGAGGCCGAGTACGTTAGGCCGGATGTTGAGCTGGAGGTCGAATGCCGGCTGCCACGGCCCCTGGCAACTGTTGCGCGCGGCCACTGTGCCGAGCTGGCCTCTGAGGCAGTCGCGAACGGATGGCGCGGCGGACGCGAGGACGCGGCGCATCGCGTTGGCAACGGCCGTGTCGGCAGTGGTGGCCGGATTGAAGATGAACGCACGGTCGTTGCGAGCACCGTCGCCGTTGATGTCCGATGCGACGAGCGGCGTGAACGGCGCGCCCGACGACAGCCGCGCGATGCTCGTGAGCTCGACGCCCACGTTGACCGGAACGGTGAACGTGCCGATGAACGCATGCTCGCGCTGGTAGTTGCTGTTGGCCCACGCGGGGCGATTCGGATTGCCGTCCGTGGTCGGCGACCCGAACCCCGCGGTGGCGGAGCAGCACGAGAACGACGACTCGTCGCGCGCCTTGGTGAACGTGTACGAGATCGAGTAGACCGCGCCGGCATCGGTGAAGCCGTTGAGCCCCATGGTCAGCTGGCCGGATTGCGCCGCGAGGTTCGATTGGACCTGAATGACGTCGCCTAACTCGGGGTGCAAGCGGGAGGCCGCGCTGTTGACGACGCCGCTCACGGGATCGATGTCGGCCGGCGTCACGTACACGGGCCGGTTGTTCTCGTCGGCCAGACGGAACTTGGGCACCGTGTCGAGGTTGAGGTCGGAGAAGCCGTATTGGCTCACGCCGCGGGTCCAGTTCGCGTCGACGTTGATGCCGATGCGGTCGACGAGCCGGCGCTGGATGCCTAACGACGCGCGCCAGGCGCGGGGCGACGTGAAGCTCGGGTCGAACACGACGACGTTGGGCTGCGACTGGCCGAACGTCGTGCCCGCGCCGCCCATGCACTGTGTCGGGATGGTGGACGGGTCGAGCGCGAACGATGTCCAGTCGGGGACCGGCACCTGGCCGCCGATGCAGACGAGCTGCGACTCCGTGCCGGGCAGGCCCGTCGCGCCCTGCGCCGCGGCGAACAACCCGCTCGGCGTGGGACTCCGGAACTCGCCGACGCCGCCACGGATGATGGTGGACGCGAACCCGCCACCGCCGCCTAACAGAACGGTGAAGCCCAGGCGCGGGCTCACGCTCAGCTCCGACGGGAAGCGGTCGGTGCGGCGATCGAACAGCGAATCGACCAGCGGGTTGAAGGCCGGCGCGCCCGACTCGGTGGCGCCTTCGACGCGCGCACCGTACGTGACCTGGAGCACGCGGCCGAACCGCCAGATGTCGCCCAGGTAGAACGCCGCGTTCTCGCTCGTGCCGGCGCGGATGTTCGGCGCGAGCGTGCGCGTGAATTCCGCCGGCTGGTTGTCGGCCAGTTGTTGCAGCGACGAGTAGAAGTACGTCCCGAATTCGTTGGTCGTGACGTCCTGGTCGTACCGCGTGCGATCGTAGTAGAGGCCCGCCTTGATCCGGTGCGTGCCGCTGCCCGGCAACCACGACAATTCTTCGGTGGACTCGAAGCTCGTGTTGTTCGTGCGCTGCGGGAGTCCGTTGCTGCCGCCGAACGCGAGCGCGGAGATGCCGTTCAAGCTGTCGGCCAACTGAGAGGCCACTTGCACCCGGCCGTCGGGAAGATCCATGAACGGGTCGGCAGCTCGATGATCGCGCGACCAGTACGCACGCAGCTCGTTGATGAAACTGCCGCCGAAGTACGAGGTCAGTACGGCCATGAGGCCGCCGCCCGTCTCATCGGACGTGCCGCCCGTCTGCGGCAACGCGAACTGGCTCACGCGCGTCGGGTTCTGCGTGATGTCGCGCCAGTCGCCGCGGACCATGAGCGTCTGGTTGTCGGAGATCAACCAATCGGCGCGCACCAGGCCTAACGTATTGTCGGCGCGGCGCTCGGGGGCGATGTCCGGCAGATCGGGACGCACCCCGGCCGCGCCCACGAGCGACAGGAACCGGTTGAGCGAATCGCCGTTCACGCCTAACCGCTGGAGCACGGCGGGATTCACGTTGAGCAGCGACGGCAGCTCGTTGTCGCGCCAGCGCCCCTGCACCGCCCCGAAGATGAACAGCTTGTCCTTGACGATGGGGCCACCCAGTCCACCGCCCAACTGGTTCTGCGTGTACGCGGCGGAGAGCGACGAGTCGCCGGCGCCCCAGGCGAGGGACTGGTCGCGCAGCGTGTACGTGAACGAGCCCTCGGGTACGTTCGTGCCGCCGCGAGTGGTTGATGCGACGAGCCCTCCGCTAAACTCTCCGCGCGCAACATCGTAGGTGCTCGTAATGACCTGCGTCGAGCGCACCGCATCTTGTGGGACCGCGCCGTTGCCGGACCCAAAGCTGAGTCCGTCGAGCGTCAGCGAATTGGCCGTTGGGCGAAGACCCGCGACCGAGAACGCGGCATCGGTGGAGTCGGTGCCATCGAGTCCGACGACGCCCGGTGCCAAGGTGGCCAAGGCGTTGAGGTCGCTGGCGTCGACCGGCAGCCGCGCCGCCATCTCCGACGAGATGTCCCGCTCGGTCGAGCCGGGCGTCCGTTGGTTCCCCCGGCCATTGGTGCGCCGAGCGTTGACGGTGACCGTGGCGAGACGCTGGGCAGTGGGAGACATCTGAATGTCGCTCACCAGCCGGTCTTCGTCGGCCTGGCGGGACACCTGGACCACCGATGGCGCCATCCCGATGAATCGCACTGTGACGCGATACTGTCCACCGCCATCCGGGAAGACAATGGTGTATCGTCCCTTGTCGTTGGTGAGCGTGTGCCGCGAGATCTCGGTCTCGAGTGACGTCGCCACGATATCTGCGCCCTCGATGGGATGGCCGGTCGGATCGGTGACGGTTCCCGTTAGGATGTCGGTGGTGGTTCCGACTTGTGCGGCGGATCGCTTTGGGCTCCCCATGAAACTGATGGCGAAGAGCGCGACGGCCAGCAACGCCGTTCGGCACCGGAAGTTCGTGCACCCAGGGTGGGAGATCGTCACGATGGGTCGGGAGTCGGGTTCAAGGGGCGAGTACGGGCTCGAGGACCCGTGCGTGTCATGTATTACCGGGGTCGTTCCGGGCGTGTTGGGTACGCGGCCAGGACGTGACCGCGATGTGCCGCCCCAACGCAATGACAATCCGGTCGAGTTCTGCTAGCGTTCAGCGCTCTGTTCCTTCACGTACGTCTTCGGCGCCGTCATGGCCTTCCGGTTGACCAACAAGCGATTCCTGCATGGCGCGCTGACCCTGGGCATGGTGGCGCTGCTCGTGTACTACGCGCGGACCGTGCACTGGGATGCGGCGTGGCATGCGATCCGGTCAGCGTCGCCGTGGCTGCTGTTTCTGGCCGCGCTCGCCAATCTCGCGACGGTTGCGGCGAAGGCGCTGGTCTGGTGGATCTTCCTGAGGCCGGTTGGCGCGCCGTCGTTGGGCCTGGCGATGCGCGCGACGGCGGCCGGCGCAGGCATCAACAATCTGCTCATCGCGAACAGTGGCGAAGCGGCGCGCGCGGTGCTGGTGACGCGGAGCTCCGAAGCGTCGGGCACGGGAGTCGTGGCGGCGCTCGCACTGGAACGGCTCTTCGATTTCATCGGCTACGTGCTCGTGCTCATCGGCGCGGCGTTTCTCTTGCCGCTTCCCGAGGACGTAGCACGATGGCGGCCCGAGGCGGTCGCGATGCTCGGCGCGATCGTCGTCGTGCTCATCGCGCTGCTCGCGCACGCACCACATCCGCCGCCGCCCGGTCAGGAGATCAAGGGCTTTGTGGCGCGCACGCGCGCGGGGTTCGAGCGATTCATCGAGCGGCTGGCGCACATCGTCACGCTGCGGCGCATGGGCGCCGCGCTCGCGCTCACGATCGTGAACTGGGCGACGCAGATCGCGTCCTATCATCTCACGGCGATTGCCGCGCATTTTCCGATTTCGCTCGCCGGGAGCATCACGGCGATG
>DATEKK010000291.1:0-1146 GCA_035277485.1 Gemmatimonadaceae bacterium | reverse complement strand
ACGTCCATGATCACCCCGCCCTTGAGCATCTCGGCGAGGCCGCTCTTCACCCGCATCGTCCCGTATTCGGCCATGTCCTAGATCCTAGCTGTCCTGCCTACAGAGGTTGTGAACGGTTGAGGTTCTATCCGGCCCTCCTTTGAGGCTGTGGGTCTTCCCGGACTCACGCTCAAAGGAGGGCGCGGATGTATCTGCACGCTAACGCGAAGCTCGGACTGGCTGGCCGTCTTGCGCTGGTGCGCGCGATCGAGGAGGGATCGACGCTGCGGGCGGCTGCCGCTGCGTTCAGCGTGTCGCCGGCGACGGCGCATCGTTGGTGGCATCGCTGGCTCGATGGCAGTCGACGCGAGAGTGCCCTTCTGGATCGCTCGAGCCGGCCCCGGCGCTCGCCGCGGCTTTTGGCGGCCGAGCTGCAGGAGCGGATCTGCGACTGTCGCCGCAAGACCGGTTGGGGGCCGCGTCTTGTGGGCGGCGCGACCGGCTTTGCGCACTCGACTGTCTGGAAGGTCCTCAGCCGGCACGGCCTGTCCCGTCCTGAGCGTGTCGCCAAGGAGCCGGCCAACAGTTACGAGTGGCCGTGCCCCGGCGATCTGCTGCACATGGACACCAGCCGCTACGCACGCTTTCTGCGCCCGGGTCATCGTGTCACCGGCGACCGCTCACAGCGCCACCGCAACTGGATGCGGGCCGAGACGAGGGTCGGCTACGACTTCGCGCACGCGATCGTCGACGACCACTCCCGGCTCGCCTACGTCGAGCTCCACGACGACGAGAAGGCGGAAACGGTCACCGGCTTCGTCGAACGAGCGCTCGCCTTCTACGCCGAGCACGGCATCGCCGCGAAGCGGTTGATAACCGACAACGGCTTCAGCTACGTGAAGAACCGAGGCTTGCGCGAGCTGCTCTCAGCCCGCGGCATCCGCCACCTCACCACCCAGCCCTACCGGCCACGCACCAACGGCAAAGTCGAGCGCTTCCACCAGACCATGGCGCGCGAGTGGGCATACGGGCTCGCCTACCGAACGCATCGACACCGCAACGCCGCCCTGCCACACTGGCTCAACAACTACAACCGGCAACGACCACACAGCTCACTCAGCGACCGGCCACCAATCAGCCGCGTTCACAACGTCCGTGGGTAGGACA
>DATEKK010000290.1:0-1860 GCA_035277485.1 Gemmatimonadaceae bacterium | reverse complement strand
GGGGATCGGACGCGGGGGCGCCTCGACGCGATCGCGCAGCGCGCCGCCTTGGGCGGCGAGCGGCGCGATCGCGTCGGGGCGGTACGAGACCACCGCCGCGGCATCGAGACCCAGCCACCGGTCGGCCACGTCGGCTACGTCGCGCGGCTCGACCGCCATCCGGCGGTCGTAGTGCTCCAGGCCTAACTGCCAGTCGCCCAGCGCTTCCCAATCGGCGAGCCACGTGGCCTGCCCCTCCATCGTCTCGAGCGCGCGCGCGAAGCGCGCCTCGATGAGGCGCCGCGCCCGGAACATCTCGTCGGGCACCGCGCCGTGCTCGCGCAGGTCGCGCACCTCGGCCCAGATCGCGCGCAGGGCGTCGCTCGACAGCGCCGGCGGGCCGTCGGCGTGGACCACGAACACGCCGAGCTCGGTGGGCGTGTAGTCGGATGCCGTGACCGACGCCGCGAGCGCGCGATCGCGCACGCTGCGATAGAGGCGCGAGGCCCGTCCGCTGCCTAACACAGTGGCCGCCATCTCGAGCGGCGGCGTATCCGGGTGCAGCGCGGCCGGCGTCCGCCATCCGATCACGAGCTGCGACTGTGTCACGTCGCCGGCGAGGTCCTCGAACCGGAACCCGCGCGGCCCCGCGGCTTCCGCGGGGCCGCGGTCCCGCCTAACGGGCCGGTCGCCGAGCCCGCCGTAGCGGCGCTCGACGGCGGCGAGCGCCGCGTCGGGATCCACGTCGCCGACGATCGAGAGGATCGTGTTCGACGGCTGGTAATAGGTCCGGTAGAACGCCACCACCTGGTCCCGCGTCAAGTGTCGCAGGTCCTCTTCCCTTCCAATCCGCCACCGGCGCATGCGATGCGTGTCGTGGAGCAGACGGTAGAGCGTCTCGACAGCGACTGCTCCCGGCGTGTCCGCTTTGCGCCGCGCTTCCTGGATGATCACTTCCAGCTCGCGCGCCAGCTCGCCGGCGTCGACGAGCGAGTTCGCGTACGCATCGGATTGGATCTCGAGGCCGTCCTGGAAGCCGCTCGCGGGCAGCACCGTGTAGTAGCTGGTCCGATCGTAGATCGTGCCGGCATTCAGGTAGCCGCCCGCGGCCTTGGTGGCGCGCGGAATCTCGCCCACGCCGCGGGCCGGCGTGCCCTTGAAGTACATGTGCTCCATCACGTGCGCGATGCCGGTGACGTCGTCGGTTTCGTCGAAGTATCCGGCTTTGACGTGGGTCACGATCGCGACGACCGGCGCCGAGTCGTCGCGGTGCACCAGCACGGTGAGACCGTTGCCTAACGCACTGCGATGGACGCTGTCTGCGGAGAGTGCGGCCGGCGGCGTCACGGCGCGGCGGGAGACGACGCGCAGCTGCTCCACGGCCCGGGGCCGGCGCGCTTGAGCCACGTCGCGGCTTCATCGGCCCGTCCCAGGCGCGCGAGCGCGCACGCGAGATAGCCCTCCGACGCGGTGTCCGACGCGTCCACCTGGATGGCGCGCACATAGGCGCGGCGCGCGGCATCGTAGTCCTGCGACGCGAGATCGGGCCGGCTCTCCGACGCGAACGTGCCGCCGCGCGCCAGGAAGAACGCACCCAGCTCGCGCTGAGCGGCCGCGCCCGAGGGGTCGAGTTGGACGGCGGTGCGCAGCTCCTTCCCCGCGGTGGTGTAGTCGCCGTCTTCCCGCGCCATGCGCCCGAGATAGAGATGCGGCAGGGCGTTGCTCGGCGCCGCCGCCGCCGCGCGCGCGAAGTACGCGCGCGCGGAGTCGCGGTGTCCGGCGGTGTACGCGGCGATGCCGGCATCGAGCGCCGACGGCGCTCGATGCCCCGCGACCACGTAGTAGACGCCGAGCAGCACCAGCACCACGATGACCACGACG
>DATEKK010000289.1:0-4046 GCA_035277485.1 Gemmatimonadaceae bacterium | reverse complement strand
GACGCAATCGATGCCGGACTGCGCGTCACGCCGCTGGGCCGAGACATGCTGCAGCTCGGCGCAAATCCGCGCATGGCCGCGGCGGCGCTGCGCGCGCCGCCGAGTTCTTCCGCCAGGAATGGCGCTAGTTTGCTCCCGCTCATCGCGGATCTGCTCGCGCTGCTGGATGCGCGTTCGCCGTTGCGCGGCGAATTCAACGACGACCTGCGAGCGCGTGTCGATGCCCTGCATCGATTCCGCGACGGCGGCACACGCGCGGCACGCGACGCAGACGGCGGCGCCCTGTCCGCGATCGAGCAGGCCGCACGCGGTTGGCGCAAACGACTCGATGTCCGGCACGGCGCCAGCGGCACGCCGGACGCGCTGAGCGTGGGCAACCTGCTGCTGCACGCGTTTCCCGACCGGGTTGCCAGGCAGGATGCAAAGGATCCGCGCCGGTACCAGCTCGCCAACGGCCGCGGCGCGCGCCTGCACGAAGCTTCGGCATTGTTCGGCGAGCCGTGGCTCATCGTGACCGAGGCGCGCTTCGATACACGCGACAGCTTGATTCTCACGGCCGCGCCGTTCGACGCCATGCTGCTGGAACGTGATTACCCGCAACGCTTCAAGCGCGAACGTGTCGTGCGGATGAACACCAACGACGTGGTCGAAGCCTTCGAGGAAAGGCGCTTCGATGCGATCGTGCTGGAACGCCGCCCCGTTCACGTGGAAGGCGAAGACGCGTTGCCCGCGTTGCTGGCGGCGGTTCGCACACGCGGCATCGCCGCACTGCCATGGAGCGATGCGGCACTGCGCCTGCGCGCGCGGATCGAGTGGTTGCGACGCGCGATGCCGGAAGCCGGTTTGCCGAACGTGGCCGACGATGCGCTGCTGGCGCCGCTGGAAACCTGGCTCGCGCCTGCATTGGCCGGCAAGCGCAAGCTGGACGCGTTGTCGGCGGAGGATTTGTCGAACGCGTTCACGGGTCTGCTCGACTGGCCGCAACGCAAGCTGCTGGACGAAGCCGCGCCCGACGCGATCACGGTGCCGAGCGGGATGACGCGCAAGCTTGATTACGCGGCGGCATTGGACGGCGAATCGAAAGCCGCGTCACCGGTACTCGCGGTGAAACTGCAGGAACTGTTCGGCCTCGCCGAAACGCCGCGGATCGCCAACGGCCGCGTGCCGGTGACCTTGCATCTGCTGTCACCCGCCGCGCGTCCGATCCAGGTCACCCAGGACCTGCGCGGTTTCTGGGATCGCACCTATCCCGAAGTGAAAAAGGAATTGAAGGGGCGCTATCCGAAGCATCCATGGCCTGACGACCCCTGGACGGCGATGCCAACGCATCGCACCAAAAAACGCTCCTGACTCATGCCGGGATGCAAGCTCACATCGACTCGACATCCCTGTCTCGTCGTGTGAGTCCGGCCCTGCGCATTCCATGCTCCGGGCGCTCGCCGACGCGCGATCACGGAGCTCTCGGCCATGGATGGCAGGCACGATCTATCGTGAAGCGCACCGTCTCACCTGTGGCCGGATGATCCCTGGAATGCCACGCCCACCCATCGCGCCAAACCACGTCGATGAGCGGTCAATCCTTCAAGGTGTAGTCCAGCGTCGCGACCACGCGCACGGTCTTGTCGACCTGCTTGTCCTCCTGCAGCATCGGCGCCTTGTCGCGCGGCAGGATCTGGAACACGCCCTGGTTGGCGCGCCGGATGCCGCCGAGCTTGCTGCCGGAATCGTGCGCGAACTGTTCGGCCGCTTCGCGCGCATTTTTCATGGCCTCGGCAATCATCGACGGCTTCAACGCATTGATGCCATCGAACAGATAGGTCGGTCCCTCGTCGTTGCCGCCGTTGGCGTCGCCCAACACCACGCCCTGCGCGATCAACGCACCGGTGTCCTGCGCGGCGGCCGCGATCGCATCGACATTTTTGGTGCGCACCATGAGGGTGCCCGTGACGATGAAGCGGGTCTTGTACTGCTGGTTGCCGTACATCTGCGCGGCGCGGTCGGTGACCTGCACGTTGCGGAACGCGATGTCGTCCTTGCCGAGCTTGTGTTGGCCGAGGAATGCCGTGACGGCGGCATCGTCATGCTGGACCGCGGCCTGCACGTCGGCGAGCTTGTCGCCGGTTTCAACGAAGCGGATCCGCCACAGCGCAATGTCGGCCTTGACGTCGTGCTCCGCCAGGCCCTTGACGGTCACGAAACGTTCGTTGCGCGAGTGCGCGAATCCGTTGCCAACGAACCAACCGCCCACGATCAACCCGATGGCGATGAACAAACCGGCGACAAGACGGGTCATGGCGTTTTCCCGGATGATGGCTTGCCGCCAGTCTGCCACGACGCCGGGCCGACCGCTCCGCCGCCGTACTTGCCGAACAGGCTCGGGTAGCGTTCATCGACCGGCTTGCCATCCGGTCCGAGCTTGGGCGAGCGCGCGAAGCTGCCGGCAAAGCCCGGGAACTCGACCGGGCTTTCCCAGCCGTCCTTGCTGACCGCCGAGACGCCGAAGAAGAAATCATCCAGGATGATGTTCTTCAATACCACGGAATCGGCGTCGCCCGCCTTCTGCACGTGCTGCCATTGCGGCGCGGTGGTTTCGCGCCACCACGCGTTGTAGCTGGCCGCGCCGGGCGACGGTTTCCACGACAACGTGGTGTCGTAGGCCACCGCGCCTTTCACGGCAAGATCGGAAGGCGGCGGCGGCGCCATCGCCAAGGACGCCATCGTGATCGCATCGAGGCGCGTGACGTTGGCGAGATAATCGAAATCCACGCCCGAAATCACGTCGCCGTAATGCACGCCGTTTTCCACGCGCACGTTCTGGTGCTGGTGGTCGTAGTTTTCGTTCGATTCGGACAACCGCACCGCGGGAAAGCCCTGTTCGAGGAACGGCACCTGGTCGCCCGAGCGGCCCCAACGGTCGGTGCGATAGACCATGCGCACGTGGAAATCGTCGAGGTATTGTTCGGCGAGCGTCTGCATGTAGCGCGCGATGTTGCGCGAAGGCGAATCCACCCCGCCGCCGTGGTAGCGGCGATACGCCGCCTGCTCCAGCGTCTCGTTGGTCTTGGTGCCTTCGGAAAAGATGCGGATGGTGTGCGGGTCGTACACGCCGTTGCCGCCGTGCGAATTGCCAACCATGTCGTTGTTGAGGTTGGCCTCGACGTTCCAGCCATGGTCGACCGCGTATTGCGCGATGATCTTGCCACCGTACAGGCCCTGCTCCTCGCCGGAATCGGCCGAATACACAATCGTGGCCGCGAATTTGTACTTCGACAGCACGCGCGCCGCCTCGATAAGCGCGGAGCTGCCCGAACCGTCGTCGTCCGCACCCGGCGCATCCGCTGTCGAGTTCATGATATCGGTCACCCGCGAATCCAGATGCGCGGTCATCACCAGATAGCGATTCGGATCGCGGCCTTTCTGGATGGCCACCACGTCCATGACTTCCGCACCGGCTTTGGGCATGCGCGCGCCGGTAAACATCTGGGAGGGCGTGATGATTTCCAGGCAAGCGCCGCAGTCCTCGGAAATCCGCTCGAACTGCGACTTCACCCAGCGGCGTGCGGCGCCGATGCCGCGCGCGGGCGAAGTCGTGGTCGAGAGCGTGTGGCGGGTGCCGAAACCGACCAGGTGCGTGTCGGTGGCCTTGATCCGGCCGGGGTTCACGGCATTCACGATTTCCCGCAGCACCGGGTGTTCACTGGGCGGTACGCCGGGCGCCTGAGCCAGAGCCGGCGCCGCCGCCAACGCGACGACCAGGGAAAGTACGGGCCTCATGGGAACCTCCGGGAAGGATTGCATGTCGGGGGAATAAGTCGGAGGCGTAGGATAACCCGGGAGTTGCAAAGGAATTCGCTTCGACATCCGGGCTCCCGGCCGGTCAAACCCGGCTTGACAAATCCCAAACTGGTGTTATAGTGAGATATATCACTAACTAAGAGGTGGCGGCCCATGAGGAATCGGAAGCATTTCAGCCTGCTGTTGCACGCCCTGGCCGGCGGCATGCTGCTGGTGTTCCTGGCCGCGCGGACTGCCGCGGCCGCCACGGT
>DATEKK010000288.1:0-9090 GCA_035277485.1 Gemmatimonadaceae bacterium | reverse complement strand
CGTTTCCGGTTGTCATGCGACCGTGACGTGCGTGGCCCGGGTGCCGGTCGGGGATGACCGGGACCGCGCAGCGACCCGGCGCCTTCATGATCGCTCCCCGCACCGGCCACCCTTCCGCGTGTCGTCGATGCACGGCATCTTAATGTGACTCCATGCCCGACAACCTGCAGGAACAGCTCCAGCGGACCCTGGGCGGCGCGTACGCGCTCGGCCGGGAACTCGGTGGCGGCGGGATGTCGCGCGTCTTCGTGGCGACCGACACGTCGCTCAGCCGCGACGTGGTGATCAAGGTGCTCCCGACCGAGATGTCCGGGCAGCTTGCCATCGACCGCTTCCGGCGCGAGATCAGCATCGCGGCGCGGCTGCAGCACCCCCACATGGTGCCGCTGCTCACGGCAGGTGACGTGGATGGCCTGCCGTACTTCACCATGCCGTACGTGGCCGGCGAGTCGCTCCGCGCACGACTCGCTCGCGAGGGCGAGCTGCCGATCCCCGAGGCGGTGCGCATCCTGCGCGAAGTCGCGAGCGCGCTCGCCTACGCCCACGCGCATGGCGTGATCCACCGCGACATCAAGCCGGACAACGTGCTGCTGTCCGGCCACACGGCGGTGGTCACCGATTTCGGGATCGCGAAGGCCATCGCGGCCGCGGCCGACGGGGCGTTAGGCGCCACGCTCACGCAGCTCGGCACAGCGGTGGGAACGCCCACGTACATGGCGCCGGAGCAGGCCGCCGGCGATCCGAGCACCGATCACCGCGCCGACATCTACGCGTTCGGGTGCATGGCGTACGAGCTGCTCGCGGGGCAGCCGCCCTTCCCCGGCCTGCCGCCGCACAAGCTGCTGGTCGCGCACATGGGCGAGACGCCCAAGCCGTTAGGCGAGCTCAGGCCCGACTGCCCGGCGGCGCTCGCCGCGCTCGTCATGCAGTGCCTGGCGAAAGATCCGGCCTCGCGGCCCGCGAGCGCCACCGAGCTCTTGCAGCGACTCGACGCCGTGGCGTCGCCGTCGGCGCCGCAGGCCGCGATGCCGGCGATTCTGTTAGGCGGCCGCACGATGCTCGTGCGCGCCCTGGCGGTGTACGCGGTCGCCTTTCTCGCCGTCGCGGTCGTCGCGCGCGCGGCCATCATCGCGATCGGATTGCCCGATTGGGTGTTCCCGGGCGCGCTCGCGGTGATGGCGCTCGGCCTGCCGGTGATCCTGTTCACCGCGTACACGCAGTATGTGTCGCATCGCATGGCCACGGCGACGCCCACCTTCACGCCGGGCGGCACTCCGTCGCTCGGGAACGTGCGCGGCACGATGGCCACGCTGGCGATCCGCGCGAGCCCGCACGTCTCGTGGAAGCGCACGATGCGCGGCGGGATCATTGCGGTGAGCGTGTTCGCGATACTCGTGGCCGTGTATATGCTCTTGCGCATGCTCGGCATTGGACCGGCGGGGTCGCTGCTCGCTGCCGGCAAGCTCGCGCCGAGCGACAAGGTGCTCGTGGCCGCGTTCGATGCGGCGGGCGCGGATACGTCGTTAGGCTCGACCATCGCCGAGGCGGTGCGGACGAACCTGTCGCAGAGCCGGGTCGTACACGTGTTGCAGACGAGCTCGATCGTCGCGGCGCTCGAGCAGATGCAGCGGCCGGATACGACGCGCGTCGACCTGGGCGTCGCGCGCGACATCGCGCAGCGCACCGGTGCGAAAGCGGTCGTCGCGGGGCGCATCGTGCCGGCAGGCAGCGGCTACATCGTGACGGCGCGCCTCATCGCGGCCGAGTCCGGGGACGAGCTCGCGTCATACAGCGAATCGGCGAAGGACGCCGGCGACCTGATCCCCTCGGTGGACCGCCTGACCAAGGCGCTGCGCGGCAAAATCGGCGAGTCGCTCAAGAGCGTGCGGGCCGCGCCACCGCTCGATCAGGTGACCACTGCGTCGTTAGGCGCGCTCAAGAGTTACGCCGCGGGAATGGACGCCAACGACGTCCGGGGCGACTACAGGACGGCGATCCAGGACTTTCGCGACGCGATCGGACAAGACAGCACGTTCGCGATGGCATACGTGCAGCTCGCCTACTCCATGATGGCGCTCCCGCGCGCGAACTCGACGGCGGACATCGACGCGGCGCTCACGACGGGATTTCGTCTACGCGACCGGCTCCCCGAGCGAGAGCGGTACGACGTAGAGGGCGCGTACTACCTGGCCGTCGCACCGGACCGCCGGAAGGCCATCGCCGCGCTGCGGCGCGCGGTGGCGCTCGACTCGACGAACTACGATGCGGCTAACTCCCTGGCGGTTACACTCGACGACATACGCGACTACACCGGTGCCGACGCGATGTACCATGTCGCTCTTGCGAGCGCCCCGTCTAACGGCACCCTTCTGACCAATCTCGCGCAGCTCTACACCGAGATGGGTCGGCATGCGTCGTTCGACTCCGTCATGGGCGTGATCGCGAGTCGCGGCGTACCGTTTCCGACTGTGAGACCCCGATTCGCCGAGTATTGGAACCGGCGCGACTACGACGCCGCCGAGCGCCTCGTACGACCGTACGCCGACACCAGCCTAGGCGCGCAATCCGCGCTCGCCGACATCGCCCTCCTGCACGGACGGCTGCGCGAAGCCGAACAACAGTATGCGCAGGTGAACGCGGCACGGGCGCGCCTGCATGCCGATACGGTTAGTCCCTACCTCACGGCGTATGGTGAGGCGCTCGTGGATGCAGAGTTGCGCGGCGATGCACGGCGCGGCGTGGCGGCGCTGGACGCGGCAGCGCGCGCCGTGCCGGTGGCCACGGTCCCGCTGTCTCGAAATCGGACCCTCTTCTGGCTGGCGGCCGGGTACGCGCGGGCGGGTGCCGCGGAGAAGGCACGCGATGTCATGAACCGGTACGAAGGACGAATGGACACGCTGGCCCGCCGGCAGGATGCCGTCAACATCGCGCGGTTACGCGGCATGATCGCCGTCGCGGAGGGCAAGATCGACAGCGCGGTCGCCGACTTCCGCCGTGGGGACACGGAGGTGGACGGCCTTCCGACGCCCAACTGTACCGTGTGCACGCCGCTGTTGCTCGGTCTCGCGTTCGACCGCGGGGGCCGGGCCGACTCGGCACGGACGTATCTCACGCAGTATGTCGAGATGCACGCGGCGGGCCGCTCGACCATCGACCGGCTCGATCTCGCGCCCGCGCTGTTTCGGTTAGGCGAGCTGTACGAGGGCGCGGGCGATGCCCCGCATGCGGCGGAGTACTACGGCCGCTTCGTCGATCTGTGGGCGAACGCCGATCCGGAATTGCAGCCGCGCGTGACCGAGGCCCGGGCGCGCGTCGCGCAGCTCGATCGCGCCAAGCGTTGAGCAGTGGCACGTGCGAGAGCCTGTGATCGCGGTTAGGGAATGGGAAGCGCTCGCACTGCCATTCCAATCTCACACGCGAGCGACGAATATCTAACGCGAGCTCTACGGCTCGTTCCCGGATCGCGGCGACGCGTTCAGGTCCTTCGACAGAATCAGCTTGAGCACGAGGTGGTCCGTCGCAGACGTGAGGCCGAAGCCGACGCCGGCTTCGATGTCCATCGGCTCGCCATTACGGTCGACCACGGCATAGAGCTGGTGCGCCTGCCGGCTCGCCGGCACGAATCCCTTCAGCTCGCCGAAGTCATCGTATTCCTCTGCGGCAACCGCCCAGCTCTTCGAGATGTTGTACGCGAGGCGTGAGGCCGGCGCGAAGTCCAAGCGCGAGAACGTCGTCCACGAATTGTCGAGGATCGGGTTCACGATCAGGTCGACGGGCCCCGATCGCCACCCGATGATCGGCCGGATCTCGGAGCTGTACCGATGCGGGTCCCAGTGGCCGGCGTTCCAGCTGAACTCGAAATTCACCCCATAGAAAAACGACCGCTCGCCTGCGTTAGGAACCACGAACAGCGTGCGCAGCTTGAACCCGTTGAACATCACGCTACCGTCGCCGGTGACGCTGTAGAGCGGAAGGTACAAGCCGGCCTCGAACCACGGCGCCACACCGTACGCCCACTCGGTGACGCCGTTGAACGTTCGGTTAGGCGAGAAGCCGCCCGGGAACGCGGGATCGCGCAGGCCGTCGGGCGTGAAATTGTTGTGCCACGTCAGGTTGAACACGCCCGGCGCGGCGATCTCGGCCGTGTAGACCTGGATTTCATCGGTTTGCGCTGCCGCACGCGGTGCCCGCGCGGCGACCGCTGCCAACCACATCACCAGGATAAATCGCAGACGCCAGCGCGCGTCGGACATTGAAGTCTCCAATTCGTGTGCGTTCGACACCCGTACGGCCGACGCTGGGACTCCGTTGGGTGAAGGTCATACAAGAAACAAGGGCGCGCATCGCCGGTGCGCGCCCTCGTCCCCACCAAAATCGCGCCGCCTCGAGCTACCGCAGATCGGCCTCCGGCGCGTACGGCGTGTCGCCGCCCTCATCGAGGTCACGACGGGGAGAACGGTCGGCCGGCCGCTGCACGTCGCGCGCGGCGGCTGGCGTGACGTCCACATCGGCCAGATGAGACGCCGACGTCGGCCGAGCTCCGGCGTCGGGATTCACCACGCTCAGTGCGATCTGGGTGAGCTTGCGGTCGGTCTCGGCTTCCTCGTTCAGCGTCTGCTGCAGCAAGCGGGCGTCATCCATCCGGTCCAGCGCTTCGGCGTACGTCCGCGCGCAACCGTACGCGGCGATCTCGTAGTGCTCCACGCGCTGTGCGTCGGCAATGAGCGCCGCATCGAGCACATCGGACTCGGCGCGCTCCTTCATCGTCTCTTTCCCTTCCTTGAGCAGTCCCTTCATGCCCTGACAGGTCTTGCCGTCCGCGTCCTCGTTGAGGCGCCGGGCGATTTGCTCGAGGCGGCGGACGTGCTCGCGGGTCTGATCGAGGTGGTGCTCGAATCCGGCGCGGAGCTGATCGTGAGACGCTGATTCGATCATTTTCGGCAGCGCGTCGACGATCTGCGTTTCGGCGCTGTAGAGATCCCGGATCTGATCCAGGTACAGTTCGCCGAGGTCTTGTAGAGCCATGGTGCCCTCCGGTACGTTGGGGGGTTCGCGTACGAGTGATGTGCGGGTGGCGCGCGAACGCCGGCGGGAATTGATTTCACTGACGACGATCCGGTCATGCCGACGCTCGCGCACCGGAACCCGCGCAGCATTCGCCGTACCAATCGCGGAGCGGCGCGTCGACTGGCGCGCACACGGCGCGGGCCCAGCGTTAGGCAGGTTTGGGGGGTGGCGACGTGGTGCGGCCCGGCCCGCCGTATGCATTAGAGGTCGCGCTCGACAGGTCGCACTCGCGCCACCTGAGGCTGCTCGGCTCGTGAATCTTTGACGGGAGCTGGAATGCCCAAAAAGAAGCGAGGGGCCGGCGGGGTTGGGACTCGCGGTGCAAATGCCGGTACGGCGCCCGAGGCCGGCCAGACCGAGCGTCGCACCGAGGACCGGCCACGTGCGAGTCCGCGCGCAGACGGCAGCAGTCCGGATGTTAGGCGGCCGCACGCGATCGTCGGCATTGGGGCATCCGCTGGTGGTCTCGAGGCGTTTGTCGGATTGCTGAGCCACGTCTCGTCAGGGAACGGCCTGACGTACATCCTCGTCCAGCACCTGGATCCGGCGCATCGGAGCATGCTGCCGCAGATCCTCGATCGCTCCGGCAACATCCCGGTCATCTCTGCAACCGATGGGCTGCGTGTCGAGGCCGACCGCGCCTACGTGATCCCGCCGGGTTCGACGATGACCATCGTAGACGGCACCCTGCGCATCGTGTCCGCCGAGCAGCGGGCGCGCGCAGTGCATACGGTCATCGACGATTTCTTCTCGTCGCTGGCCGACGTTCACGCCAGCGATGCGATCGCCGTGGTGCTATCCGGGTCTGGCTCCGATGGCGCGAAAGGCATCGAGGCCATCAAGGAGCACGGCGGCATCACGATCGCGCAGGATCCTCGCTCGGCTCAGTTCGACGGGATGCCACAGGCCGCGATCGACACCGGCTGCGTGGATTTCGTCCTCACGCCGGAGCAGATCGGCGAAGAGCTGACGCTCATCGCCCGGCACCTCGACGAGGACCATCGCTCGACGCTGGCACCGGCGGAAGACAGCGACATCCAGAAAATCCTCTTGATGTTGCGGAGCCGGACGGGCACCGACTTCCGTGGATATCGCCGAGCAACGGTGCACCGGCGCATTCTGCGCCGCATGCTCGCGCACCATGTAACAACGCACGCCGAGTACCTCGAGTACCTCCGCACCCATCCGGAAGATCTCGACACGCTCTACGAAGACCTGCTGATCGGCGTGACGCATTTCTTCCGCGATCCGGAAGTGTTCACGACGCTCAAGCAATCCGCGTTTCCTGAAATGATGGACGGGCGCCCGCCGGACTCACCGATTCGCGTTTGGGTCGCGGGATGCTCGAGCGGCGAAGAGGCGTACTCGTTCGCGATAGCGCTTCTCGAGTTTCGGGAGGAGAGCAGCGCGCCAGACGTCGGCATTCAGGTGTTCGCCACCGATCTCAGCGAAGCAGCGATCGCACGCGCGCGGAAAGGAATGTACCCGGCCTCGATCGAGGCGGATGTATCCCCCGAGCGCTTGAGCCGGTACTTCAGTCGAGAGGACGGCGGGTATCGAGTAACCCGTCGAGTGCGCGACCTGTGCGTGTTTGCCACGCAGAACCTGGTGCGAGATCCACCGTTTTCGCAGCTGGACGTGATCAGCTGTCGCAACGTGCTCATTTACTTCGAGCCGTCCCTTCAGAAGCGGTTGATCCCGATGTTCAACTATGCGCTCAAGCCGAGCGGCATTCTTGTGTTAGGCGCTGCGGAGTCGGTCGGACAGGGGGGCGACTACTTCGTGCCGCTCGACAAGCGCCAGCGCATCTTCCGGCCGCAGGTCGGCCCGCGCCCGGCGATGGACGCCGAGCGTATCGCCGAAATCTTCCCGCTGTCGCACGACAGGGTCTCGCGCGACCGTCTGGCGCAGCGTTCGACTCCCGACAGCATTCGCCAGGACGCCGATCGAGCGGTGCTCGATCGCATGGGGCTGCCTGGCGTCGTGATCAATGACCGGCTCGAGGTGACCCAGTTCCGAGGGGACACATCGGATGTGCTGCAGCACTCGTCCGGCATGGCAAGTTTTCACGTGTTCAAGCTGGTGCGACCAGAGATTTTGCCCCGCCTCCGCACAGCCATCGAGACCGCGCGCGTGTCACACGACATCGTGCGCGAGACAGGGATCGCGCTCACCGATGGAGACGGAATGCGGCTCATCGACATGGAGGTCATCCCGTTCCGCTCGGGGCAATCGCGCGATCGTTATTTCGTGATCCTGTTTGTTCCGGAGCCCAAATCGGCGTCAGCTCAGCACGAGAGGGCACAACGGCGACACAGCCGCGGCCTCGGGCTTCGACCTTCCAAGGCGGAAGGGCGCCCTTCACGCGAAATGACGTCGCTGCGCGACGAGCTCGCGGAAACGAAGCGATATCTGCAGGACGTCATCGAGCAGTACGAGGGGGCGAACGAAGAGCTGCGTGCGGCAAACGAGGAGCTTCAGTCGAGCCTGGAGGAACTGCAGAGCAAGAGCGAAGAGCTCGAGACGACGAAGGAGGAAGTGCAGTCGACCAATGAAGAGTTGACGACGGTGAACGAGGAGTTGCGGCATCGCAACCGCGAGCTCGCCGCGGCGTCGGCGGACCTGGCGAACATTTTCGCCAGCACGAAGATCCCGATTCTGATCGTCGACGGGGACCTGCTGGTGCGGCGCTTTACGCCCGTCACCGACCAGGTCGTCAAAATCATTCCGACCGATATCGGGCGACCGCTCACCGACCTCAGGCTTCGTGTCCGCATTCCCGATCTCGAGGCGCGTATCACCACAACATTGAGCACGTTGGTGGTTGCGCAGCTCGACGTGCAGGACGAGTTGGGACGCTGGTGGTCGCTGGCGATTCGCCCCTACCTCACGACGGACCGGAAGGTGGATGGTGCGGTGTTGGTGTTCACCGACATCGATGCCATCAAGCGGTACGGACAGGAGGCAGAGGAAGCGTCGGAACAGCGGAGGGTGGAGCTGGAGCACACGGAGGCCGCCCGCGACGCAGCGCACAAGGCGAACGTGGCGAAGACGTCGTTCCTCACGCACCTGAGTCACGACCTGCGCACGCCGCTCACTGCCATCTCGGGCTACGCGGATCTTCTGGATCTCCTGGTGCACGGTCCGTTGACGTCGAGCCAACTGCAGGATGTCGCCCGCATCAAGCGCAGCGCGAACTACCTGCTATCGCTCATCAATGACATCCTGAATTTCGCCAAGTTCGATGCGGGCTCAACGCCGTTGAACATCGCGCGCGTCAGCGTCGAATCTACCCTGTCTTCGCTCGAAGTGCTGCTCGATCCGCAGCTGCAAGCCAAGGGGCTGACGTTCGAACAGGACGAGTGCTCGACGTACGTCATGGCGGATGCGGAGCGCTTGCAGGAGATCCTGCAGAACATCGCAGGCAACGCGATCAAATTCACGTCGTCGGGTGGGATCCGGGTTCGGTGCCGCAGCACGCAGAGTATGGTCGCCATCGAGGTGCACGACACCGGCGTCGGGATTCCGCCCGATCACATTGACCGCATCTTCGAGCCGTTCGTACAGGTGAACCGCAGCTTGACCAACGTGGCCAACGGTGGCGTGGGCCTCGGGCTCGCGATCAGCCGGGCGTTGGCGCGTGCGATGGGCGGGGACATCACGGCGCACAGTGTGTTAGGCGACGGATCGACGTTCGAGCTGACGCTTCCCCGCGCGCCGGATTGAGCGCTTCGCTCTTCCGAACCGTCGCCGTAATCTGCTATCAGATCTTCCAGCCGGTCTGTGCGTGGCGAGCATCAACGTTCATGAGGAAGCGGGCACTGCACGGACCACGATATCCCTAGTGATCGCCGCCGTCGTGATCGTTGCCTGAGCCATCGCCGTCGCCCAAGCCGTCGTCGCCGCGGCGCTCATCGTCGCGGAATGCGCGGAACGAGCGGCGGATGTTCTGCGCCACGAGATCTGCGTTAGGCCCGCCTAAGTTGGCCGTCGCCGGATTCAGCAGCGCGCCCGCGGGGTCCT
>DATEKK010000287.1:0-13651 GCA_035277485.1 Gemmatimonadaceae bacterium | reverse complement strand
CACGGTGGTGGTCGTTGGGCAACAAAAAAGGCCCGTCCATGACTGGACGGGCCGCAGCGTGGCGTGAGTAGTGGATGCTTACCGCATCATCCGCATACGCGCCTCGCCCCGACCCGTCGGGCCGTGGTGATGGAGCGCGTGATGGTGGGTGACGCGAGCAAGCTGCATGGGACCAACATATGCGATGCGCACTCCGATGTCAAAGCCTCGGCAATCCATCCACCGCGGAACGAAATGAACGCTTCATGAACCGGCGCACGCCCGCGAGATTGTACCCGGCGGCGCGATACGCGATGTATCCATCGGGACGAACCAAGTACTGGGCGCCGTGTTGCGCACCAAGCGTCGCGATGGCCGACGCATTGCCGGGCACACCACCCCGCACATATTTGACCGACAGCACATCCGCGTAATCGTCGGACAGCTCAGCGAGACCCGTTCGATCCCACGCGTCCAGATCCCCACAGAGGATGAGTCCGAGGCGCGCGCCGATCGCGGCGCGCTGCAGATGAGTCGCCTCGCCGTCAACGGTTAGGCGTACGTCGGGGAGCCGCGCGCCGGCGCGCGGGCCGTGGCGCAGCCGTGGTGTGCCTTCCTCGACGATCGTGCTCGAGTCGTACCGGATCGCGAGCTCGGACACGAAGCGAAAGATCCGCGATCGCGCCCAGGAGCTCTTCATGATGAGCGGGACCGCACGCGGGACCACGCCTTCGCGAACCCACGATGCGACGCGGCCGGCCGACATCACGCGCGTGACCAAACCGAACAGCCGATCCGTGTATTGGAGGAGAAACTGGCCCACGGGCCATCGCTCGGATTCATACGTGTCGAGCAGATTCTGCATGGCGGCTCCACGCAGTACGAGCGCGAGCTTCCATGCCAGGTTCCACGCGTCCTGAATCCCGGTATTCATGCCCTGCGCGCCAACAGGACTGTGAATGTGCGCGGCATCCCCCGCGAGAAAGATGCGACCCGCGCGGTAGTGCGCCGTTTGCCGGTGGTGCAGGTGAAATCGGGTCAACCACGCCGGATCTCTCAGACGGACCGACTGCTGCGTCGGTGCATCGACGATCGTCTGAAGCTCGGCGAGGGTCAAGTCGCTCGTTGTCTCGGCAGGCGCATCGCGAGCGTTGGGCACGGGGTTCGCGGACACGGCGATAACACGCCACATGGTCGGGCGGCCTAACGGGAAGAAGATTGCGATCCCTCGCGCGCCGGGAAACGCGTTGATCGCCTCGGGCTCGAGCGGCCCGTCGACTTCGATGTCGCCGAGCGCAAAGGATTGCGGGTAGCTGTCGCCCTCGAACGCAATGCCGGCGCCGCGGCGAACGGTGCTGTGTGCGCCGTCGCACCCGACGAGGTAGCGCGTGCCCAGTCGTTCCTCGTCGCCGTCTGCATGGCGCAGCACGCACTCAAGTTGGTCGTCGCCCGCCGTGAATGCGACGAGCTCGGTGCCGCGTTCGATGGTTGTGCCCGCCGCGCGAAGATGGTCGATCAGCAGGCGCTCCGTTTCGGCCTGCGAGACGAAGAGAATGAACGGATACCGCGTGTCCAAACCATCGATCTCGCCGAGTTGCACGCTGGCAATCGGCCGGGCGCCGGCATGCATGACCACCCGCGTGCTGGTGCGCCCGCGTTGCACCAGAGCATCGCCGACTCCGATGGCGTCGAGACATTCGAGGGTTCTTGCCTGCACGCCGAGCGCTCGAGACTCGTGGCCGCGGTCGAGCGACCGATCGATGATTCGGTAGGGCCTACCAAAGCGCTGGAGTTGGGCAGCGAGGGCGAGTCCGGTCGGGCCGGCGCCGACGATCAGGACGTCGAGCGGCTGCATGCGATCGCGGGCGTGCCTAACACCCGTCGCAACACTGGCGGGTTGCATAATTGCAACCGGACTTGTTCAATCGAAAAATCTTGATATATTAGTGTCATGAGCGTCACTGCTCCCAACCTTCGCCGAGCCACCAAGCTCTTTCACGCGCTGTCCGATGACACGCGGGTATCCATTGTGCGGATGCTCCAGGACGGCGAACGATGCGTGTGCGAGCTGCAAGACGCGCTCGATGCCGCGCAGTCGCGGCTGTCGTTCCATCTGAAAGTCCTCAAGGACGCCGGTCTGGTGATCGATCGGAAGGACGGACGGTGGGTGCTTTACTCGCTGAATGCACTCGCCTTCGCCGAGATGCAAGAGGCGGTCGCTTCCCTCAGGCCATCGCGCCGCGCGATGGTGGTGCGTCGGGAGGCCGCCTGCTGTGAGTGAGGGCCGTTTCGTTTGTCGTATATATCAATATTTTTTGATCATTTAGGAGAGGCGATGTCAGCGCACACAACAGGACCCACGTCAGTCGAAGAGATTCGCGAAATCGTGCGTTCGCGCTACGGTCGCGTTGCGAAACAAGTCGTCGACGGCGCGCCCCACGCCTCGTGCTGCGGCACGGGCGAGGCCTCCGGCTGCTGCGGCTCGGCCAATGAAACATGGGATCCCATCACCGCCAATCTGTACGATGCGGGTGAGACCGCCGGCTTGCCGGTTGAGGCACTCCTCGCATCACTGGGTTGCGGTAACCCGACTGCGCTCGCCGAACTTCACGAAGGTGAGACCGTGCTCGACCTCGGTTCCGGCGGCGGCATCGATGTGCTGCTGTCGGCCAAGCGGGTCGGAACAACGGGCAAGGCGTATGGGTTGGACATGACGGACGAGATGCTGGCGCTCGCGTTGCAGAATAAGGAGAGGGCGGGGATTGCGAACGTCGAGTTCCTCAAGGGGCACATCGAGTCGATTCCGCTGCCGTCGAACACGGTCGACGTCGTCATCTCGAACTGCGTGATCAACCTGTCGGGTGACAAGCGCGCCGTGATCGCGGAGGCGTATCGCGTGCTCAAGCCCGGCGGGCGATTCGCGGTGAGCGACGTGATCGTGCGCGGCGGCCTCCCCGAGGCAGTGACGGCCAACATGCCGCTGTGGACCGGGTGCGTGGCCGGCGCGTTGGAAGAGCAGGCATTCCTCGATCTCCTAACGGAGACCGGCTTCGAGGACGCGAGCATCGAGCCGACGCGCGTCTACACCCGCGACGACGCGGCGGCGCTGCTCGCCGGCACCGGCCTCGACCAGCGATTGGCCGACGAGATCGAAGGCAAGATCATGAGTGGGTTCGTGCGCGCAACCAAGCCGGCCGCGCCGACCGGGGTGTCGACGCAGCCTCGCAGGGGCCTGACGCAGGCAGCATCGCCCCGCGCGTGCGGGTGCGCCGACGACTGCTGCCGTTAGGCGAGATGTTTCGTTTCGCAACGAGGTTCGACCATGACGACATCGACGACAATAGGGGCTGCGTCCATTCGACGAGCCACGCGTGACGACCTGGCGGCGATCGAGCGCCTGCTGGTCTCCACCGATCTTCCGACAGCCGGTGTAGCGGAGATTCTGAGTGCCCACCCGGCGGATTTTTTCGTGGCCGAAACGGGCGCGGCGCCTGGACGCCTGGTGGCCGTGGCGGGACTGGAAGTGTGCTGCAACACGGCGGTGCTCAGGTCCGTCGCCGTGGATCCCGAGTGGCGCAGTCGCGGCCTGGGCCGTGAGCTCGTTCGGCAGATCGTTTGCGACGCCGAATCGCGGGGCATACACGCACTCTATTTGCTCACGATGACGGCCGAACACTATTTCCCGCGGTTAGGCTTCGAGCGTATCGAGCGGTCGTCGATCCCGGATGAGATCGCCGAGACCGTGGAGTTCAAGTGCGCATGTCCGGCGACTGCCGTCGCGATGAAGCGGGCGCTGGTGTGAGGTACGCGCTCCTCTCGGATGTGCACGCCAACCTTCCGGCGCTCGATGCCGTGCTCGCCGCCATCGCCCAGCGCGGCGACTCGGATGCGATCTACCATCTGGGCGATCTGGTCGGCTACGCACCGTGGCCTAACGAAGTCGTCGGGCGCCTGCGCGAGGCGGGGATTCCCGGCGTATCCGGCAACTACGACTCGACCGTGGCCGCGGACTACAAGCATTGCGGCTGCCGCTACGAGGATCCGCGCCAGGAGGCGCTGTCACACGAGAGCTACGCCTGGACGCGAGCGCACGTCTCGCCATACGCCAAAGCGTATCTCGGCGGCCTGCCGTTCCGCATTGACCTCCGCCCGTTAGGCGGACACGTAGCCGGTCCGACGCTCACGCTCGTGCACGGAACGCCGCTCAACAACACCACGTACTGGACCGAGGATCGGCCGGACGCGTTTTTCCTGAAAATGGCCGAGGCTGCGGGTGCACGTGTGGGCGATCTGATCGCGTTCGGGCATACCCACAAGCCGTGGCACCGCGTGGTGGGCGGCATGCACTTCGTGAACACGGGGAGTGTGGGACGACCGAAGGATGGCGACGCGCGCGCCGGATTCGTGATCGTCGACGTCGGCGCGGCTGGCTCCCTGGCGATTGACTTCGTGCGAGTGGAGTACGACGTCCAACGCACGATTGACGCAATCCGGCGGAGCGACTTGCCTGATGACTTGGCGGAATATCTGCGTCACGGCGGTCAGGTGCCGGCATCCGCATGACCCACGCGCTCAAGCGGTACACGGCGGAGTTCCTCGGCACGTTCATCCTGGTCGCGATCGGTCCCGGGGCCGTGATGGTGGCCGCGTCGACGCATACGTTCGGTCCGTTAGGAATCTCGCTCGCGTTCGGCGTCGTCGTCGCGCTCTGCGTCGCGTGCTTCGGACACGTGTCCGGTGCGCACATCAACCCCGCGGTCACGATCGGATTCTGGTCTGTCCGCCGTTTCCCGACGCGGGATCTGGTCCCGTACATCGTCGCGCAATGCGTGGGAGCGGTCGCCGCATCGGCGACCCTGGCCTGGATTCTGGGTCCCGTCGGCAATTTCGGCGCGACGGTGCCACTGGTTTCGACGGTGCGCGCATTCGCCGTGGAAGGCGGTTACACCGCCATTCTCGGTCTGGTGATCATGGGCGTGGCCACCGATGCGCGAACGCCGGCAGCGGTTGCGCCGTTCGCCATTGGTGCCACGGTGTTCGCGGGCGCGTTGGTCACCGGCCCGCTCACGGGCGGGAGCTTCAATCCCGCACGCACGCTGGGACCGGCGTTGGTCGGCGGCGTCTGGACCTCGCACTGGCTGTACTGGGCCGCTCCTGTGTCAGGCATGGTGTTCGCCATGCGCACCTACGACGCGTTGCGCGGAACATCGGCACCAGCCGCGCGGGGCGCGCTCATTGGGACAGAGGGCACGGTGTGACTCGAGCCCGCGCGGTGCGACACGCGCTCTGGCGTTGGGCGGCTTGGCCGCATGGCACCACCCTTGGAGACGCCCGGAGGCGGATCGCCGGTCATGATCCGCAGCACCGGCTTGCCTCCGACGTTCTCGAGCGGGAAATACACGAGGTGTGTTCGCGGGTCCACGGCCACCGTGTGTGCATGCGGCATGACGAGATCGCCATCGTGGTGTAGCGACATCCCGCCGGTGCCGGCGCGCTCGGTGAACACCGCGACCGTCCCGGATTCGGCGGACACGTAGAGGCGCCGCCACTCCGGATCGAAGGCCAGCACGTCCGGATCGTCGCCCACTGCGTGTGTCTCGAGCACGCGCATCGTCGCCAGGTCGACTGTCGCCAATCGTGCGTTGCCCTCTCCCGCAACGAACGCCAACCGATGCGACGGGTCGAGCGCGATCCCATGCGGGCCCTCGATCCCCGGCAACGGATAGCGCGCAATGATCTCCGCCGTCGCCGGATCGAGTGCGACGAGCTCGTTCGATTCGTGCACGGCGACCAGAATTCGATTTGCGGTCGGGTCGTACACCGTGTTGCCGGCCTCGCCGCCGAGCTTCACGGACGCAAGGAACGCGTTCGTCGTCGCGTCGATCACGCCATCGGCCTTGCCATGCTCGTCGGACACGAACACGCGCCTAACGCCAGGCGCGTATGCGATGCCATCCGGATAGTCGACGCCCGGGAGCCGCGCGAGTACGCGCAGCGTCTTCGCATCCAGCACCGCGACCTGGTGCTTGCCCGTAACCGACGCGTAGACCCGTCCGAGCTCCGGTACAGCCAATACGCCGTGCACACGATCGAATCCGTCGAGGTTCGCGACCACTCGGCGCATCGCGACGTCGAACACGACGAGCTGCCCCGCGTTCATGTGCGCGATGTAGAGACGGTTCGCCGCGGTGTCGAGACTTTGATAGTCGAAGCGCACGGCGGCGCCGGGCATCGGCACGTCCGCGACCGTGCGGAGAACGGGTGCCTGCGCCGCCGATGGAGCGGCCAAGGCGCAGGCAAAGACGAGTGGTGTTAGGCGCATAGTGACTCTCATGGCGCGATGCGGTGCACGTACTTGACAGTGAATGTCGCCGTTAGCGGCCGCGCGAGCGCTCGACTGCTCGGAAAGCGGAACGACGAAAGCGGATCATTGGTATAGCCCGAGTTCCACACCACGTACACGTCATCGCCAATGACCGGCGCCCAGTGGAATCGCAAATCGAAATCGGTGCGTGCGAGCGCCGTCTCGTATTGAGCGAAGCCCAGGAAATCCATGCGGGTCGTGAACGCATACTCGACGCGACCCGCGGACTGGACGGCCACGAAGTGACCAACGGGCAGTGTCACGTCGGTCCGCGACAGACTCGCGCCGAGGATGAGGTGTCCGCCCGAGCGCCACGTGACGCCGCCGTCGGTCTCGGTGCTGCGTCCGTCGTAGAACGTGCCTGTGGAGACCAGGCCGAATCCGCCGAGCGTTCGCCCGAGCGACGTCTGAAACTGCGCACCCGCCTGTGTCCACCAGTACCGGCCGGCGGCAATCGAAACGCCCCGGGCAATCGTGAACGGGTCCGTCGGCGCGTCCATGTCGCGGACGATCATGACCTGGAACTGGTCGCCGCTCTCGAAGACGGCGCCTAACGGATGCCACTCGATGGTCGCGTTCTGCCAGTCGCGTGCGTGCACGAGCGATCCGTCGTGGTTGGCGTAGATGTCCCATGACGGCAGCTCGAACTCGAGTTGCCGTATCCCCAGCACGTGCGGTCGCGGCATGACGTCGACGTGCCCGTACGTCTCCCAGGCACCGGTTCGGCTCACGAATCCCAGTGCGGGCGCGAACCCGGCGTCATACCGGGCGAGTCCGACAAAGTTGTCGAAGAGATCGTTCGGGAAATCGGTCGCGATGCGCCAGGCGACTTGCGTGCCGGGGGCGTGTGGCGTCTGTGTGCCGGCCACCCACACCGTCGGTTCGATGTTTTGGCCGCCGACAACCAACGGAAAGTCGGCGTCGAAGCCCTCCGCGACCTCGCGTCCGTTGGGCCCCGTGCGGAGCGTGGCCATCGCGCCGACATACGAGCGAGCGAAGAGATCGTGCTTCACGCGCACGACCGCGTCGTTGTCGTTCTCGTCGCCGCCCGTGCGCGCGTCGATGAACCCGATGCTCCATGGGCCCGCCCGCCCGTACAGGCGGGCGCCGGCGAGAATGGGTGCGACCGTTCCGCTGTCCGTTAGGCCAATGCGCCGCGAGTAGAACAGCAGCGCTTTCTGGTTGAAGCCGAACTCGAAGATCCCGCTGGATTCGAGAAAGAAGTCGCGCTTTTCCGGGAAGAACGTCGGGAAGCGGGTCAGGTTGATCACCTGGCTATCGACTTCGACCTGCGCGAAATCCGTGTTCACCGTGAGGTCGGCTGTCAACGTGGGCGACACGGCGAGCTTCGCGTCGATGCCCACCTTCCCCGACACGCCGGCGCCGCCGGTCGTCGCCAACACCGAGTCGTGAGGTGCCTGGTGCGCGCTCGCCAGAACATACGGCTCGAGCTCGATGTCCCGCGCTCGGCTCACTCCGCCTAACCCGAGCAGCTCGCCTTCCGTCAGCAGCTGGTCGAGTCCCTCGGTCCTGCGCCAGCCGCGCCACAGGTCTTCTTCGTTCTTGCGGCGAATGTAGCGGCGCACGTTGAAACCGAAGGCCGCGCCTGCCCCTGCGCTGAATCGCAGCGTGCGAAATGGGATGCGAAACATCGCAGTCCATCCGGTCGAGTCGCGGCTCGCCGTCACGTACCAGATCCCATTCCAATCCTGGTTGGTTTCCTGCGTCGTGATCTGTGCGTCCCACCGGGCGCCGTTCGGGTTCGTCTGAAACAGGTACGCGCTGCGCCGATCGTGGAAGCTGTCGATCAGGATCGTGACGTTGTCGTCGGAGGAGAGGTCGGCATCGCGCCGCAGTTGCGTCGCCCTGATGCGCCTCGCATCGCGATCCCAGGCGCGCACCGCGATGTAGAGCGCATCGTGATCGTGCAGAACCTTGACGACGGTGTGCTCGCTGCCCGGCGCTCCCTCGGACGGATCGCGCTGGCGAAAGTCCGTGATCGAATCCGCCGCCCGCCATGCGACGGCGTCCATGCCACGATCCATGGGCGGCGCCGTCAGGACGTCGCGTGCGGTGATCGAGTTGGTTGACGGCACCTCGCGATTCGCGGTCGAGTCCTGGGCGCCTAACGGGCGGCCCAGGACGACGGCCGCGAGCGCGAGCCTTACGACGCGACCGATCACTCGGCCGGCGGGCGCGTCGCGTGTCGGTGGCGCTCCAGCCGCCGGGCGCGCGGCGCGTCGCGCGCCGGCGCGTTCACGCCTTCCCGTTAGGCTTCGCCGATTGCGTCTTCGCGAGCGCGGCACCCATGGCGTGGGCCAACTTGATCGCATCGTCGTTCGCCCAGTAGTGCATGAAGTAGAGGTGCGGCGCATCGCCGATCATGTGGCTGTGGAGCGCCGTGATCTCGATGCCGTTGTCGCGCAGCACGCGGATCACGGGATTCACCTCGTTGCCGGTGAGCACGAAGTCGCCGGCGATCGCCGCCTTGCCGCCGCCGGTCGACTGAAAGTTGATGGAGGTCGCCGTGCCCATCGATGCCGGGACTTCCTCGCTGCCTTCCATGATTCTGCCGGTGCGCGGCACGCCGACCTGGTACACGCCGCCGCTGGCCTTTCCATGATAGCCGAGTGCCGCCGCGATCGCCGCAGTGTCGAGGTCGAGCGCGGGAGGAGCGCCCGCCGCCACGGTGTCGAGCGGTGTCTTGCTCGTCTCGAGCGCGTGGCGGATCGCCCGGGCAATGTTCGCGGCGTTCCCGCGCGCGGCGATGTGCAGATACATGACGTTAGGCGCGGCGCCGAGCAGGTGATTGTGCAGCGCCGTTTCCTCGACCCCGCCCTGTTGCAGCGCCGAGATAACGGGCTCGATCTCGTCGTCGGTGAGGACGAGGTCGCCCATCGCCATGGCCTGGCCTCCCGATGTGTGCTTGAACGCGACCCAGCCGCCCAAGGCGAGCGCGGGCCGAACGGCGACGTTAGCAACGCTCACGTGGAGGTCGCGCCGCGGGAAGGCGAACTTCATGACGCCCCCCGGCTGCGCAGAGCCGCTCCGCCCCAACGCCTGTTCGACAGGTGCCCAGGACGAAGAGTCTTGCGCGCCTGCTGCGACTGAATATGCCGAGAGCGCGATCACGAGCGTGAAAGCGCGGACTGCGTACGACGATAGACGGGTCATGCACCCCTCCCGAGCAGGCCAAAACAAACAATTCCCAGATTCAATTGCGATAATATCATCGTTGATCGAGGAGGCAAGGTGCGACGCCTCGATGCCGCTGTTCTGCCCGCCACTAGCCAGCGCCTTGCACGGGCCCGCCGCTTCGCTAGCAGGTAGGGGATTGTGATGATTCAATTGTGATATTATGAATTGGTCCCATGCGCTCGGTGCTCGGTCATGCCGGATAGTCCGTGGTTGCTTCTCATTCATCAGATTCCGCCCAAGCCAGACTATTTGCGTGTCAAGATTGGACGGCGCCTGCAGCGACTCGGCGCTGTGCCGGTCAAGAAGTCGGTGTACGCGCTGCCCGATCGGCCGCAGTCGCTCGAGGACTTCCAATGGGTCCGCGCCGAGATCATCGATGGTGGAGGCGACGCATCGATCTGCCGAGCCGGCTTCGTCGATGGGCTGTCCGATGATCAGATCATTGCGCTGTTCCGCGGAGCGCGCGACGCGGACTACGCTGCGCTCGCGGCCGCGGCGCGCGAGCTGCGCGCGTCGCTGCGCCGACGCGATCCGGATGCCGACCGGCGGAGCGTACACCCGGAGGACGACGTCGCGCGGCTGAAAACCCGGTTCGCCGCCATTGTCGCCATCGACTACTTTCGCGCGCCGGGGCGCGCCATGGCCGAGGAGGCACTGCGCACCGTTTCCGAGGCGGTGAGCCCGAACGCGCGACAAGACAACCCGTTAGGCATGACCGACGCGGCGGCCGTTCGGGGGCGCACGTGGGTGACGCGGAGCGGCATCTTCGTGGACCGAATCGCAAGTTCGTGGTTGATCCGCCGCTTCATCGATCGCGATGCGCGCTTCAGGTTCGTGGATCCCGCCGCCTATCGGCCGGTCCCGGGCGAGCTCCGCTTCGATATGTTCGAAGGCGAGTTCACGCACGAAGGCGAGCGCTGCACTTTCGAGACGTTGCTGCACCGCTTTCGCATCGACGATCGCGCGCTCCATGCGATCGGTGAGATCGTGCACGACATCGATCTCAAGGACGAGAAGTTCGGCAGAGATGAGGCGCCCGGAATCGAACGGCTGTTGGCGGGCGTTGCCGCTGCGCATCCCGACGACGACGCGCGACTCGAGCGTGGCGCCTTGCTGTTCGACGATCTGTACGCCGCGTTGGCTGCCGGCGCGTGACCGATGCGCCCATCACGGGTTGAGCTCGTTCGGTTCTTCGCGAACCTCGGCGCCACCGGCTTCGGTGGACCGATCGCGCTCGTGGGCTACATGGAGCACGAGCTGGTGGAGCGCCGCCAGTGGGTGACGCAGCAGGAGTTTCGCGACGGCCTCGCGTTTTCGCAGCTCGCGCCGGGTCCGCTCGCGGCCCAACTCGCGATGTACCTCGGGTGGGTCTGCCATGGCGTCCGCGGCGCGACGCTCGGTGGACTCGCGTTCGTGGGTCCGTCGTTCGTCATGGTGACCGTTCTCGCGGCACTGTACGCGCGTTTCGGCGGAATGACGTGGCTCCAGGGCGCATTCTATGGTGTAGCGGCCGCGGTCATCGCGATCATCGCGCGGAGTGCGATCAAGTTGACGCGGACGACCCTCGGCCGCGACGCGCTGCTGTGGGTGCTGTTCGCGGTGTGCGCCGGGGTAACCGCGTGGCGCGAATCGGAGCTCGTATGGCTGTTTGTGTTATGCGGGCTCGTCGCGATGGCCATTAAGGCGCCGCCTAAACGGAGCAAGTCGTTGGCCTCGTACGCTGGCGGGCTCACGGGCCTAACGCAACTGACCGCGGGCCTGCACGGCGCGGCTTCGGTGCCCGAGCTCGCGACACTCGCCCTGTTCTTCGCATCCGCGGCGCTGTTCGTGTTCGGCAGCGGCTTGGCGATCGTGCCGTTTCTCTACGATGGCGTCGTCCAACAGCACCACTGGCTCACCGAGCGGCAATTCCTCGATGCGGTTGCGGTGGCCCTGATCACACCGGGGCCGGTGGTGATCACGGCGTCGTTCATCGGGTATCTCGTCGGCGGTTTCGTTGGCGCAGCGGTGGCGGCGATCGGCGTGTTCGCACCGGTGTATACGATCACGGTGCTCGCCGCGCCGCATTATCAGCGGCTCAAAGCGGATCCCCGCGTCCGCGCGTTCGTCGACGGGGTGACGGCCGCGGCGATCGGCGCGATCGCCGGTGCGGCCATTGTGTTAGGCCGGCGATCGATCATCGATGTGCCGACGATCGCGATTGCGGTCGGAACGCTGGCGGTGCTGACGTGGGTGCGCCGCATTCCGGAGCCGCTGGTGATCGTGGCGGCGGGGCTGATCGGTGTCGTCGTGAAGGGACTGTCGTGAGTCATCATGTGTGGCGTGCCAGAATTCGTGCGGCGGGGTTGACGTCGCTACCCGCTACGTGAACTATTCTGGTGTGCGCTCGGAGGCGCCCGTGGGTCCGCGCGAAGGACTGAGTCCACTCCTCCAATCACGGTGACTGCGCGTCATCTCCGTGCTGGCCAGCCTGCGGACCGCCGGCTATCGGCATGGAGGACGTATGACCCAGCAGTTACCCGAGCGCCCGCATCTCGAGCAGCTCAAGCGCCAGGCCAAGGACCTGCTGCGCGCGGCGAAAGCGCGTGATCCCGGAGCCCTCATGCGGCTCCGCACCCTTCCGGCGTTCGCCCAACAGCGGGACGACGCGGCGCTCGCCGCATCGGCTGCGCTGCACGATGCACACTCCGTGATCGCGCGCGAGCACGGCTTTGCGTCGTGGACGGCGCTCGTCGCGCGGGTCGAGGAGCTCACGCTCCAGTTAGGCGACGCCGTGACGCAATTCATCGACGCCGCCACCGAAGTACGCCCCGAGCGCGCCGCGCGACTGCTCGCGCTGCACCCGGCCATCGCACAGGCCAGCTTCCATACCGCGCTCCTGCTGGGTGATGCCGACCGCGTCGTCTCTCGCCTAACGGAACGCCCTGCGCTGGCGACCGAGCCCGGCGGGCCGCGCGACTGGCCGCCGCTCCTCTACGTGTGCCATACGGCGTTGGGCTTCGGTCCGGCCGGCCGCGCCGACGGTCTCGTCGCCATCGCGCGGCGCCTGTTCGCACTCGGCGCCGATCCGAATGCGCGCTTCCCGTGGCTGCACCACGGCGTCCATCGACCCGTGTTATGGAGCGCGGTCTGCGTCGCCAACCTCTTGCCGCTCGCCGAGGCGCTACTCGAGGCGGGAGCAAATCCCAACGACGGTGTGACGCTCACTCTCGCGGCGAGCGGCGGCGATGCGCCGGCGCTCGAGCTCTTGCTCGTGCACGGCGCGGATGTGAATCAGCCCTGGGCGACCGATGGCTCGGCCGCGCTCTACGCAATTCTCGGCTGGGGGGACGCGACCGACGGCGCGTGCTGGCTGCTCGCGCACGGCGCCGATCCGGATCCGGTGTTCGCGCCCAACGGAGAGACGCCCCTCCACGTCGTGGCCCGGCGCGGGAGCGTTGAGCTCGCGGCCGAGCTCGTGCGACGCGGTGCCGATCCGACACGCCCGCGCCGCGATGGCCGCACGCCGTACGCTGTCGCGGCAACATCCGGCAACGACGCGGTGGCCGACTGGCTCGCAGCCAACGGCGGCGCGACAGACCTATCCGATCTCGATCGCTTCGTGGCGGCGTGCAGTCGCGGCGATCGTGCATCCGCACAGGCAATGCTCGCGACAAATCCGGCACTGCGCGACGCCATCGGCGCCGAGCACTACGCGGCGTTGTATCGAGCCGCCGAGCGCGGCGATGCGCGCGTGCTCGACACGATGCTCAGCTGCGGCTTCGATCCCAACCACGCCGATGACGAAATCGGGAAAACGGGACTGCATGCCGCGGCGATGAGCGGCCAGGCGGGAGCCATCCAGGTGTTGCTGGCGCACGGTGCGTCGGTGTCGGCGCGCGACACGGAGTTTCATGCAACGCCGCTTGTTTGGGCGGCGGAAGGCCAGCGCTCGCAGCCTGGCAACGGGCGTGATTTCGAGACCGTCGGGCGATTGCTGCTCGAGGCGGGCTCGCCAACCGAGTGGGATCCCGGCGCGGAGCCCTCGGAAGGCATCCTCGAGATCATCCGCGACTGGCGGCGGCTGGCGGCGGCGGGTCGTTAGGCGAAGGTAGGGCGCGCTGGTGCGCG
>DATEKK010000286.1:0-5735 GCA_035277485.1 Gemmatimonadaceae bacterium | reverse complement strand
GAACGTGCCTAACTGAATCACCGCCGCCCCGTCCGTGTCCAACGACTTGAGCGACGGCACCGACTCTCCCTCGAAGCGCACCTTTCGATACGGGCTGTCCTCCACGAGCAGCACGCCGTAACGCACCGCGAGCTCGACGAGCGCGCGGCGCCGCTCGATGGGCATCGTCACGCCCGTCGGGTTGTGAAAATCGGGGACGTTGTAGATGAACTTGGGCAGGCGGGCAGTCGATGCCGCGCGCTCGAGCACGCGCGCGACCGCGTCGACATCCATGCCGTCCTTGTCCTGAGGCACTTCGATGAACGTCGCGCCGAAGCTACGGATGATCGGGATGGCGCTGAAGTACGTGGGCGACGTGACCACCACGGCGTCGCCTTCATCGAGCGTTAGGCGGCACACCAGCTCCAGCGCGTGCTTGGCGCCGTTGGTCACGAGCACGTTCGACGCGGTTACCGCGGCGCCGTCGGCGCGCATGTGACCGGCGATCCATTCGCGCAACTCGGGCAGTCCGGGTCGCGGCGCGTATTGCAGGGTTTCGGCGCGGAATCGAGACAGGGCTTGGGCCGCCTCGCTCGTGAGATCGGGCAGCACGCCAGGGAACGCGTGTCCGGAATCGAATGCGATCTTGTCATCCGGATTCGACGTGGGCATGACGGACGACAATTGCGTGGCGCGCCGCGCGAGCGAGGCCGGTGGCATCCCCCGAAGGCTCCGTGGTCAGAGAGAGTCTATTTGTACGGACAAAATGTGGCCCTAATATGTATGGACATAAAGGGCAGGGTCAAGAGCGTAATAGCGTCGCCCAACCGGGCGACGGAGGGAAGGGGAAGATCCCGAGGGAGAGTTAAGGGCTTTCCCGGAGGCCTAATTCGTGCGCCCTACTATAGAGTATAGCGAGCGAGTATAGCGAGCGCGGCCGTATCCGCAGCTTCATTCGGCCAAGGGCCGAGCGTCTTCGACAAAAAGTTCAGCCGAGCATCGTCGGCAAACGGTAAGCCGAGCATCTTCGACAAAGGGTTCAAAGGATAACGACAAGGATGCCAGGGATGGGGTCGGTTGTCATACGACGTCAACGCCTCACGCACCTGGCCGTGCCACTTGCGTCGGCGATGTACCAGCCATCGCATCGATGCGATCATCCCCATCCCTTGAATCCTTGTTGTTATCCCTCGAGACAACGTCAGAGGGACTAACCAGGCCTAACACGGGTTGCCTTTATTCACAGCCGCTCCCAATCGAGATGTGCCCGCGAGACCAATGCAATGAAAAGATCCGCGCCGCAACGAAATACGTTCGGCGCTGGCTCTGCCGCTCATACTTTCAGGCATGACGAACAATGATTTCGCGCCGGAGACCGCACTAACGCGCTCGGTCATCGGCGCGTACTTCGAAGTGTACAATTCACTCGGCTACGGCTTTGTTGAACACGTGTATGCCGCGGCCCTCGAAATAGAGCTCGCTGCCCGCGGACACCGCGTTGGGCGCGAAGTCTCTGTGGCCATTTCCTACAAGGGGCGAGAGATCGCACGACAGCGACTCGACATGATCGTCGATGACATCCTCGTCGTCGAACTCAAAGCAGGCGCCGAGCTGCCGCCTGCGTCATTGAGGCAAGTCTTCAGCTATCTGCGCGCGACGCACTTACAAATAGGCTTGCTCCTTCATTTCGGGCCAAGGGCAGCAATCAAACGCGCTGAGCGGCGCGGCACGATGGTGCGCAAGGTGAGCGTCTTCGACGAAGAATTCAAAGACTAACGCCCATGACATCATTGAGGTCCGTGCGTCGTTGAGTTCGGATGCGCACCGACCCCATCCCTTGTATCCTTGTCGTTATCCTTTCATACAACGTCAGAGAAGCCCACCAATAGCCTTTTGCTTCCCTGCGAGTGTCGCTCAGGCCTCAGTTAGGACAAGTCGATCCTCACCCTCAGCGGATCCCCTTCCACGTCCAACAGATTGGCCAGCGTCCGCTTGCCGCGTCGCGTGAATTGCAACGACACCCGTGAGTTCCCAATTTGCATCCCTTCGATCACGAGCCGTCGGAGAAACGTTGGCAGGAGCGGCTCCCGGATGTGCAGGTCGTGACCCGGCGCGTCAGGCAGAATTCCCGTCGCCGCCTGCATCATCATGAAGAACGCGCCGGATGCCCACGCTTGCGGTGAACAGCTCACCGGATACAAGACCGGCCGGCGCCCCTCGGATCGCGGCATCCCGCAGAACAACTCCGGCAAGCGATGATACCGCAGGCCGAGCGCGGCATCGTACATCGCGCTGAAAATCGGGAGCATCGCCTGCTTTTGCCCCGTGAGCGACAGGCCTAACGCAACAATCCCGTTGTCGTGCGGCCACACCGACCCGTCGTGGTAGCTCATCGGGTTGTAGACGGGATGCTCGGCGCTCAAGGTCCGCAGTCCCCAGCCGGAGAACACGTCCGGCGCCAGCAGACGCGCACCCGTCCGTGCCGCGCGTGCAGCGTCCGGCACCCGGCACCACAACAGATGCCCGGCGTTCGTCGTCACCGTCGCCACCGGACGCTTCATGCCGTCCAGCGCCAGCGCGAACGTGCCCAGCTCCTCGAGCCAGAACGAATCCATGATCTGCTCGCGCAGCCTGAGCGCCTCGGCGCGCAGCTGTTTGGCGCGCGCGTGATCGCCGAACGCGTGGTACAGCGCTGCCATGCGGCGCTTCGCGTCGCACGCGTAGCCCTGCACCTCCACCAGCGCGATGGGCGGCTTCGGCAACGATCCGTCGGGGAAGGGGACGCCGTCCCACGAGTCCTTCCACCCCTGGTTCACCAGTCCGTTAGGCGACGTCTTGGAGTACTCGATGAACCCGTCGCCATCGAGGTCGCCGTAGTGGTCCATCCAGTCGAGCGCGCGCGCCGCGTTGGGCATGAGCTCGCGTACGAGCGCCTGGTCGCCCGTCCAGCGCCACGTCTCGTGCAGCAGGATGAGCCAGAGCGGCGTCGCGTCGATCGTACCGTAATACGGAACGTGCGGGATCTCCCCCGCCCGCGCCAGCTCGCCGCGCCGGAGCTCGTGCATGATCTTTCCCGGCTGCTCCTCTGTCTCCGGATTTTCGCGCTGCCCTTGCATCCGCGCCAGGTAGCGCAGCGTGTCGCACGCGATCACCGGGTTCATGCCTAACGTTTGCAGCGACGTGATGATCGAGTCGCGACCGAACGGCGTCGAGTACCACGGAATGCCGGCCGAGATGATCGGCAGGTCGTCGACCTGCGTGTAGAGCGCGCGCAGGTCGATCGTCGCCTGCTCCAACGCCCCGTTGAACTCCGGCACGTTGGACGTGAACCGCGTACACGAGTCGCGCCATCCGTCGTACAGCGTCTCCATCTCGTCGTGGCGCAGCCGGAACGTGCCGTGGCCCGTGTGCTCTGGCTCGCCGTCGTCCGGATCCGCCTCGGTGAGCGGATCCGGAATCACGTGCCACTCGAGATGGTGCGGCTGGTTCGGCTCGAGGCGGAACCGCCACCGCGCGCCATCGGACCCGATGTCGTCCGGCGTCATGTCGAAGCAGATGATGCTGCGAATGGTACGGCCGTCGCGCCCGCGGTACGAGAACGTGATCGACCGCGCATCGACCTCGGGCTCGAGAAACGTGCCGCGCTTCTCGCGATGCCAGCCGCGCACCTCGAAGATGTCCGCGAAGTCGTTCGCCACCGACAACGCCGCCCAGAACTCGATCGGCGACGTGAGAAAATTCGTGAATGTCACGCGCTCCGTGAGCTGTTCGTCCAGCAGCAGCTCGCGCCGCACGTGCACTGCGTTAGACACGTTCCAGGCGTCGCCGCCGAACGTCTGATCATCGATCGCCAGATCGATCTGCGCGCTGAACGTGCGAATCACCTGCGACGAGAGTTGCGTGGGTGTCCCGCCGGCCACGTTCAACACGTAGTGACTCAGCATCCGCGTGTCGTGGTGGAAGAGACCAAGCCCGCAATGACCCGGCGGGTCGATGTTGCCTTGTGCATCGAGCAGCAGGAACAGGAGCTCGTGCTTGAGCACCATGCTGTCATGCACGGCTGTTCCGTGGCGGCAATCGATGGCCGTGTATCCCACGGCGTCTTGCATCGAGATCGGTTTTGGCTCTGTCCGTTCCTCAACCGTCATGATGATTCGATAGGAGACGCGTCGCGCTGGATCGGGCCGCTCGCTTCATGTGACCGCCCGTCCGTCCCTTTGCCGCCGCACGCGCGTACAAGCGCTCGTAGTCGCGCACCATGCGATCACGTCCGAAGCGCTCGATCGCGCGCACGCGACACCGCTCCCGATCGAAGTCATCGAGTACGCTGCCGCGCCGGACCAAGTCGCGCATCTCGGCGGCGTCGTGCACCACGAATCCGGTGACGCCGGGCTCAACGAGCTCCGGCACGCTGCCGCGTGGGAACGCGATCACCGGACATCCACTCAACATCGCCTCGATGAGCGCCAAACCGAAGGGCTCATCCCATGTGATGGGCGCCAATAAGGCGCGCGCGTCGCGCAGAAGCGGCACCTTGTCCCCCATCCCGATGCTGCCGAGCATCGTGACGTGGCTCGCGGCCAGACGGTGGGCCATTTCGCGAGCGCCGAACTCCGCGTCGACCGGGTGAACCTCGCCGGCGACCCGGATGGGCACACCCGCGGCTTCCGCAACGTCGATGGCGATGTGCGGTCCCTTCACGAGCGTGAACCGTCCGACGAAGCACACGTATTCGCCGGGCGTTGGCGTCCACTCGTACTTGCGCGGGTCGAGGCCATGATGGATTACCTCGACGTGCGGAAGCGGAACCTCGCGTCGCGCCTGGTCGTGCGAGATCGCGACGTACCACGCCTCGGGAAAAAATCGGTAGAAGCTGGATAGCTCTTCTTCACGCACGTGGTGCAGCGTGTACACGAGCGGCGGGCGCTGCGTCGTCCGCCAACACGCGAGCGCACTGGCGGAGTTGGCGTGCACGACATCGAACTCGCGCGCGGCGACCTCGTGCAGCGCCCAGGAAACGTGATTAATGTCGGGCAGCGGCTGTGGCGGCCACTGCGCGTGCTTGTAGAGCGCGCGTCGCTCGACGCATGCGCTCGAATCGCCCGTGGTGTACAGCGTGACTTGATGGCCCTGCTCGGCGAGACCTTCCGCCAACTCCGCCACTACCAGCTCGGTGCCGCCGTATCGTGGGGGTGGGACGGGGATGAACGGCGTGGACAACAGGGCGATGCGCATGCGACGCGACTACCTCTCCAGCAACATAGGTTCGGCACCGTTACATAAAGCAGAACGTGTGCCGACGCGTCGCTGGCGAGCCCGAGCGTCGCGGGCAAGATCGACGGCGTTATTCGCGCACGAGACTGGTCACGTACGTGAAACGATCGCCGGGATGGATGGCGCTCGACAGCTCGATGAGCGTGCCGTCTTCGCGGTAGTAGCGGCGCACGGCCCGGAGGGCGGGACTGCCGGCGTCCGCGCGCAGCAGCGTCGCCTGGCGCTTGCCCAAGCGGATGGCTTGAATGCCCTGCTCGATGCGCGCGATGCGGATGCCGTACGTCCGCTCGAGCATGGCCGAGATGGGTCCGGAGACCGTCTCGAGGTGCTTGTCGATGTCGGGCAGGCCGGCGTCGACGTACGCGGTGGTCATGCAGATGGGACGTGGATCGTTAGGCACCGTGCGCAGGCTGTTGAGCCTGAGCCACGCGTGTCCCTCGCGGCACTCGAGCAGTCCCGCCAGTTGGGCATCGCAGATGACG
>DATEKK010000285.1:0-4767 GCA_035277485.1 Gemmatimonadaceae bacterium | reverse complement strand
CGGCGCCGCGGGAAACAGCTCGTGCGCCGCTCCCGCGTGCTGGCGCACCCCGTCGCACCGGCCGCGCCGCGCGTCGAGCGTCGCGAGCCGCATCTGAATCGGATAACTGCCCGGATCGAGCGACGCCGCGCGTTCCATAGCCACGGTCCGTCCGTCGCGCTCCACGAGCTGCATCGCGACGGCCTGCGCCGCGCTGCGTCCCGCCGCCGCAACGCCGAGGGCGAGCACCAGCGCCAACGCCGCGGCGCGGCGGCCCGCCGTGAGATCGATCGACACGCGCGTGCGCGATGGCACCGCGAGCGCGCCGAGCAGACCCCACACGATGAGCGCCGGCGCCGGCAGCAGCAGGAGCGCGTCGAACGAACCTGCCACCACCACGATCACGGTCGTCACGACCAGGACCAGGCCCTGCGCGAATTCGTCGGACCCGGCGCGCGGTGACATGGCCATCAAGCCGGTGACGTACAACCCGATGAACACCACGCCCAGGCACGCCGCCGCCGGCGCACCGCGCTCGGCCAGATCGGCCATCCAGTCGCTGCTCGGCCACGGGTTGGCCGTCATGCCGTCGTCGGCATCGATCGACGGATCGTTAGGCGTGGCCACGGACGGATAACGCACCGACCAGTTGCCCGGCCCCACGCCCAACACGGGATGCGCCGACGCGAGGCGCAGCGAGTTCTTGTACTGCACGAGACGGCCCTTGCCGCTGCCCGCCCGATAGTCGACCACACCGCGCACGGAGTCCAGGTACGGCGAGTCGCTCTTCCAGTTGAGTTTGTTAGGCACGAACATGGCGGCCAGCACCGTCGCGCCCAGAGCGGCAGCCAAGCGTCCCGAGCGCGCGGCGGCGGTGCTCCGCCGCCACGTGCGATGACCGGCGATCACGCCGATCACGGCGATCGGCACACACACCGCGAGCGCGAGCCAGGCGGCGCGCGTGCGCGACAGCGTCAGAATTGCGGCGAGCACCATGACGCCGGCAGTCCCCGCGCGGGCGCCCCATGTGGTCCGCGCGCCGAGCGTGCGCCACAGCAGTGCCGGCGTCGCGATGGCCGCCAGGTGCGCCACGAAATTCCGATTGCCTAACGTTCCACCCGGCGCGCGATTGAGGCTCACGTAGTCGCTCTGCACCCCATAAGCCTGCAGCAACGCCGTCACACAGGCCGCGACGACGCCGAGCACGAGCCACGACACCAGCGCGTCGCGCCGGCCCCCGCGCGCGACGGCCCCCGCGCACCAGAACACCGCCACGCCCGACAGCGACACCGCGAGCGCGCGCCATGCCAGCCACCAATTGGTGCTCAGCACCGCCGAGAGCAGGGAGAGCCCGAGGAACGCCACGAGCAGCGTGTCGATGCGCGTGAGCTCGAGGCGCGGCGCGCGCCACAACAGCACGAGCGCGGTCAGCGCAGCGGCCGCGTGCAGCACGAGCTCCTTCGGCACGAAGAAGCGGTCGAGGTCGAAGGTCTTGTACGGCAGCGCGGCGAGCGCCACCGCGAGGGCGCCGGCGGCGAGCAGCGCCAGCGCCACCGTGTAGCTCAAGGAGCGGCGTGACGTGTCCATCGTGGCGGCGGATCTACTGCCTAACGCAAAACGTGTCCGGCTGGTTCCGGCGTTGTCCCGGCGTGTCCGACCTGCCATTAGGTGGCGTGTGGATGTCCGTCCATCGGGATGTCGGCCATCGACGCGAACGCCGGGGGGCGCCGCATCTTTGTCGCCTGCTCGTAGGCGTACGCGAGCTTGATGAGCGTGGGCTCCGACCACGCGCCGCTGATGAACGACATGCCGACGGGCAGGCCGAACGCGTACCCCGCCGGCACCGTAATGCTCGCGTAGCCGGCGACTGCAGCGAGCTCCGAGCTTCCGCCGCCGCCGCCACCATCGCCGTTCACGAGGTCGATTGGCGACGGCGGGCCCTGCGTCGGAGCGACCAGCGCATCGAGCTTGTGCTTCGCGAGCACCGCGTCCAATCCGCGCACGCGCGCCAGCTCGTGACACTTCGCCAACGCTTTCGTGTACGCCGGCGACGTGAGCGGACCCTTCTTCTGCGCGTCGATCATCGTCTCCTGCGCGAAGTACGCGAGCTCCGTGGACGCGTGCTGCTCGTTGAACGCGATCACATCCGCGAGCGATTTCACGGGCGACGACGTGAGCGCGCCGAGGTACGCGTTCAGATCCGCCTTGAACTCGTACAGCAGCACCTCGAACTCGGCGTCGCCGAATTTCCCCGCGGTTGGGAACGCGACTGGATCCACGAGCACCGCGCCGCGATCGCGCATCGCGTGCAGCGCGTCTTCGATGAGTGCGTCGGCGGCGCGGCTGTATCCCATGTAATGCTCGCGCAGCACGCCTATGCGCGCACCCTTGAGCCCGTCGGCGTCGAGGAACTTGGTGTAATCGGTGTGCGACTTGCCGGCGCTCGCGCGCGTTGCTTTGTCGAGCGGATCGACTCCCGTTAGGACGCCGAGCAGCGCGGCCGCGTCGGCAACCGTGCGGCACATCGGGCCGGGCGTGTCCTGCGAGTGCGAGATCGGCACGATGCCCGACCGGCTCAACAGCCCGACGGTGGGTTTGATGCCCACGAGCGAGCACGCGGCACTGGGACTGACGATGGATCCGTCCGTCTCCGTGCCGATGGCCGCCGCCGCGTAGCTTGCGGATGACGCGCCACCCGATCCCGAGCTCGAACCCGACGGCGTGCGGTCGAGGGCGTAGGGGTTGTGACTCTGGCCGCCGCGCCCGCTCCATCCGCTCGTCGAATGCGACGCGCGGAAGTTCGCCCACTCGGACAGGTTCGTCTTGCCGAGGATGATTGCACCGGCGGCGCGCAGCCGCGCCGCGACGAACGAGTCGCGCGGCACTTTCGCGCCGACGAGCGCGAGCGACCCCGCGGTGGTCATCATCTTGTCGTCGGTCGCGATGTTGTCTTTGATCAGGATCGGGATGCCGTGCAGCGGCCCGCGCGGTCCTTTGCTCTTGCGCTCCTGGTCGAGCGCGTCGGCCAAGTCGAGCGCATCGGGGTTGAGCTCGATCACTTCGTTGAGCGCCGGTCCGCGGTGATCCAGCTCGTCGATACGGGCGAGGTACAGCTCCGCGATGTGGCGCGCGGTGTACTTGCCCGACGCCATGCCGGCCTGGAGGTCGGCGATCGTGGTTTCCTCGAGCTCGAACGGAGCCGCGACGTAGCGGGCCGGCCGCGTCGCGTTAGGCGGCGGCGCATGGGCGCGGTCCAGTCGAGGCAGCGAGGCGCGGGCCAGCGCGAGGGCGCCGCCGGCCAGGCTCGCCCCGACGAAGTGCCGCCGGCTCATCCCTCCCGCCGGCGTTGCGGGATCGTCGTCGTGCGTCATCGCTCCTCCTCGGTGAGATCGTTTCGGCGCGCGATAAGCATGGGGCGCCGCGCGGTCGCACACAATGGTTGCGCGGCGGGTGTCCTGTCGCGTGTCGCGCGCGGCGCAATATTCAGTGCCAATCAGTGCCACACCTTGCCCGGAGGAAATTCTGAGCGCTCGCCAACGGTTCGACCGCGGGTACTACGATCGCTGGTATCGCAACCCACGCCATCGCGTCGCGACGCCGGCCGAGATCCGCCGCCGCGCCGCGCTCACGCTCGGCGTGGCGGAATGGGTGTTGGGGCGTGCGGTGCGCCACGTGCTCGATGTGGGCTGCGGCGAGGCGCTGTGGCGCGCACCGCTCGTTGCCTTGCGGCCCGGTCTCTCGTACGACGGTGTGGACTCGAGCCCGTACGTGGTGCGGCGCTTCGGCCGCCGGCGCGGCATCAGACAGGGATCGTTCGGCACGCTCGGCGATCTCGAGCTGCGAGATGCGTACGACCTCATCATCTGCGCCGACATGCTGCACTATGTGACGGCGCCCGACATGCGCGCGGGTCTCACGGCGGTTGCCGCTCGGTTAGGCGGCGTGGCGTATCTGCCGGTCGTGACCTCATCGGACGATGTGGACGGCGACGTGCGCGGGCTCGTCCGCCGCTCGCCGGCGTGGCATCGCGCGCGCTTTCGAGAAGCCGGCCTCGTACCGCTCGGGCTCGAGTGCTATGTGGGGCGCGACGCGGTGGATGGACTCAACGCGCTGGAGCGGTGGCGGGCATGAGCTCGCGCAGGTGCGCCTCGAGACGCGCGCGCAGCTCGTCGTGCATGGCGAAGTACTGGCGGCCGTCGTCGGGAGCCTGCGGACATGCCGGCGGCATGGCGCCGTGCTCGAGCACCCATCGGACCACGTCGCCTAACGCAACGACCTGCGCATCGTCCACACGGTCGCGCAGCGCCTGAATGTCGGTCGCACCGGCCGCGTCGACCTCGCGGAACAGGATGATGTTGCCGGTGTCGACGCCGGGATCCACCACGTGGACCGTGCACCCGACCGGCACGCCAGTGAACGCGCTCCACTCGGCCACGTTCATGCCGCGCATGGGCGGCAGGAGTCCCATGTGGACGTTGAGCGTGCCCAGGCGCGGGAGCGCGAGCATGGCGGGCCGGACGATGCCGAAGCCGGCGGTCACGAACAGGTCGGCGTCGAGTGCGCGCAGGGCCGCCAGGTCCGCGGCGTGGTCGAGCGAGGTGAATCGCACGATGGGAATGCCTCGTTTGGCGCAGTAGGCCGCGACCTGTTCGGGCAGCGCTGCGGGCGGGCCATTGGGTGCCGACGGGCCCGCACGCGCGGTCGTGCCGCGAGGCGCCGAGGCGCCGCGCACGGCGCGTCGCACGAGCCCGCCTAACCCGCGCTCGCGCACGTACGCGGCGATGCGCC
>DATEKK010000284.1:0-17062 GCA_035277485.1 Gemmatimonadaceae bacterium | reverse complement strand
CGGCGCGCTCGATGCGGTCCGGCGCGCCGCGGGCGGCCGCACGCGCCGCGCGCACGAGCGCGGGCACCGAGAAGAGCAGCGTCACATCGGGCGACACCCCGGCCGTCGCCAGCGCGTTGGCCGCGCGAATTTCGGGCTCGGGCAGTCCGCGGCCCGCCACCTGGTACGCGTATGTCGAGAGAAAATACCGGTCGGCGAGCACGAGCGTGCCTCGCGCCAACGCGGGCCCGATCACCTCGGCCACGAGCGCCGCGCGCGACGCCATGAACAGGAGCGCTTCGGCGCGCGCGTCGAGTCCGCCCGGCGTGTCCAACAAGAGGCGCCGCGCCTCGTCGCCTAACGGGGTGCCGCCCGGCTCGCGCACCCGCACGTGCTCCACGCCGCGGGCCGCGAGCCATGCCGCGAGGAGGCCGAGCTGCGTCGTCTTCCCCGCCCCTTCGGGTCCCTCGAACACGATCAGCCGGCCGCGCGGCACCGTCACCCCAGCGTGATGATCGGGCTCGCCGCGCCCTTCTGAATGCCGTCGAGGATCCACTCGTTCACTCGCAGCATCGTCTTGTCGAAGTTCTCCTGCGCCGCGACCATCCGCTGGTAGATCGGATTCACCTGCACCTGCTCCAGCAGCTGGTCGAGCTGCGTCTCCATCTCGGGCGTCGGACTCGCGCCGCGCTCGATCATCCGTTGGGCATCGGCGCGCAGCTGCTCCATCTTGCGCAACAGCGTGACCGCGTCGCGGTCCTCGCCTAACGCGTCGTTCGCGCGGCGCACCGCCTGATACTCGGGCGTCTGCCCAATGAGCCGCCCCAACTCCCTCGCTTTGTCTTCGAGCACGTCACCCATCCTGTCGTGTCGCCGTGAGTACGCGATCGCGACCCGTGAGATCGGGTCGCACGCGGACGTCGTGGTAGCACCCCTGGGCGCGCAGCAGCTCGGCGCACGCCGCCCCACGACGGCAATCTATCTCCATCGCCAGGAGGCCGCCGGGCTCGAGCACCGTCGCCGCCTCCCGTGCGAGCGCGGCGATCACCGCCATGCCCCCGTCGCCCGCGTACAGTGCAACCGGCGGCTCCCAATCTCGCACGCTCGATGGCAGCTCCTGCATCTCGTTGTATGCGATGTACGGCGGGTTCGAGACCACCACACGCGCCACTTCGCCGCGCACCGGCGCGATGAGCGCCCCCTGTCGGATCTCGACAGGTGCACGCAATGCGCCGGCCAGCCGCTCGGCGTTGGCGCGCGCCATCTTCACCGCGCCCGTCGACACGTCAGTCGCGATGACGCGATCGAACGCGCCCTCGTTGGCCAGGGCGAGCGCGATCGCGCCCGAACCGGTGCCGATGTCGATCGCGAGTCCACCCGGGCCGCGCGCCGCCGCCCACTCGAGCACGACCTCCACCAACGCTTCGGTGTCCTGCCGCGGAATGAGCACGCGGTCATCCACGTCGAGCGTGAGGTGGCGGAAGGCAGCGCGCCCAACGGCATACGCGAACGGTGCGCCGCGCACGCGCGCGAAGGTTGCCTCACAGATCCGCAGGACTGCCGCCTCATCGAGGCGCACGCCGGGATGCAGCGACGGCCAGAATCGCGGCTTGTCCAACACGGCCGCGATCAGGTCGCGCGCCTCCATATCCGGGTCGTCGCCGACCCGTCCCTTGAGGAACATCGCCGCCGCGTATCGCAGATCGGACACCCGATCGCCGCGGCCTAACGCAAGGGATTCGCGGCGGCGCGCACCCGCTCGCGAGCGCCAGGGGTCAGGCACTGAGCTGCTCCTCGACGTCGGCCAGCATCAGGCGGTCGATCAGCTCGTCCAGGTCGCCGTCCAGCGTGCGATCCAGCTCGTGCAGCGTGAAGCCGATGCGGTGGTCCGTCACCCGGTTCTGCGGAAAGTTGTACGTGCGGATCTTGGCCGACCGGTCGCCCGTCCCCACCTGCGTGCGCCGCATGCGCGAGCGCTCCGCTTCCTGCTCCGCCAACCGCTGGTCCAGGAGCCGCGCCCGCAACACCTCGAGCGCCTTGAGCTTGTTCTGCAGTTGCGACTTCTGGTCCTGTTGGCTCACCACGATGCCCGTCGGGATGTGCGTGATCCGCACCGCGGAGTCCGTGGTGTTCACGCTCTGGCCGCCCGGCCCCGAGGATCGGAACACGTCGATCCGGATGTCCTTGTCCTCAATGGTGACGTCCACTTCTTCGGCCTCCGGCAGCACCGCCACCGTTGCCGCCGACGTGTGGATGCGGCCCGAGCTTTCGGTGACCGGCACGCGCTGCACGCGGTGCACGCCCGACTCCCACCGCAGCCGGCCGTACGCGCCTTCGCCCTGCACCTTGAAGATCACTTCCTTGATCCCGCCTAACGATCCCTCGGAGAGCGCGATCGGCTCCACGCGCCAGCCCTGCCGCTCGCAGTAGCGCGTGTACATGCGGTACAGGTCGGCCGCGAACAACGCCGCTTCGTCGCCGCCCGTGCCGGCGCGGATCTCGACGATGGCGGGCCGGTCGTGCAGCGGATCGCGCGGGAGCAGCGCGGGCTTGAGTGCCTCCTCGAGCGCTGCGATCTCCTGCCGCGCCCGCAGCTCCTCGGCGCGCGCTTCCGCGGCGAGCTCCGGGTCGTCGGTGTCGACCAACTGCTGCGCCTGCGCGAGGTCATCCTCGTGCTTCTTGAGGCGCATAGCCATCTCGACGACCGGCGCGAGGCGGCGATGCTCACGGCCGAGGTCGGCAAGCCGCCGTGGATCACGAACGGCGTCCGGGCTCGAAAGCTCGCGCTCGACTTCTTCGGCGCGAGTAATGGCGTCGTGGAGACGATCTCGGAGGCTCAGTGCGCCCTGCCGTACTTCTGCTCGGCCCCTTCAAAGCGGGTACCGAGTCCGGGTTTGGTGAAAGGCTGGACTTTGATCAGCCGTGAAACATATCGTGGGCCAATCCGATAGGACAGGCGCCTTTCACTGGAGACTTGCACCGTGGCCCTCACGATCACCGGCCTCTCGAAGACGTATCCCAACGGCGTTCGCGCCCTCAAGAACGTCTCCCTCACCGTGGGCAGCGGCATGTTCGGCCTGTTGGGGCCTAACGGAGCAGGCAAGAGCTCGCTCATGCGCACGATCGCCACGCTCCAAGACCCCGATTCGGGCGCCATCCAGCTCGACGGCATCGACGTGCTCAAGGACAAGGACGACGTGCGCAAAGTCCTCGGCTACCTGCCGCAGGAATTCGGCGTGTATCCCAAGATGTCGGCCGTCGACATGCTCACGCACCTCGCGGTCCTCAAGGGGATCGCCGGTGCCGGGGAGCGGAAGACGATGGTCGAGGCGCTGCTGCAGCAGACCAACCTCTGGGACGTGCGCAAGAAAGCGCTGTCCACCTATTCGGGCGGCATGAAGCAACGCTTCGGCATCGCACAGGCGCTGCTCGCGAACCCACGCTTGATCATCGTCGACGAACCCACCGCTGGTCTCGATCCGGCCGAGCGCAACCGGTTCCTGAATCTCTTGTCATCGATCGGCCGCGACGTGACGGTCATTCTGTCGACGCACATCGTGGACGACGTGCTCGAGCTCTGTCCGCGCATGGCGATCATCGCCCAGGGCGAAGTGCTGCTCGAGGGCGCGCCTAACGAGTACCTCGCCGGGCTCGAGGGACAGATCTGGTCGCACGTGCTGAGCAGCGAGGACGAGCTCAAGGCGATCGAAGCCGAGCTCGAGGTGGTGAGCAGTCACCTGGTGGCGGGACAACACGAGATTCGCGTGTTCTCGCGGACGAATCCCGGCGCCGCCTTCCAGTCCGTGCCCACCGAGCTCGAGGACGTGTACTTCCTGACCGTTGCCCGTCACGCCGTCAACTGACTCACGACCGAGCGACGCGACCATGAACCTGTTCCTCGAGTTCTTCTCGTTCGAGCTCAAGCTCCGTGCGAAGAGCATCTCCACCTACGTGTATTTCATCGCGTGGCTGGCGTTCGGATTCTTCTGCACGGGATCGTCGAGCTTCGGACCGGTCGGGTTCCAGAACGGCAAGGTACTGCTCAACGGACCGTACGCGCTCGCGTACAACCAGCTCGCGGCGGCGCTGTTCGGCGTGATCATCATATCGGCGATTTTTGGCCCGTCGATTCTCCGCGACTTCCAGCGCGAGACGTACCAGATGCTGTTCACCAAGCCGATCTCCAAGTTCGCGTACTTGGGCGGCCGCTGGGCGGCGTCGTTCGTCACCTGCGTGTTCGTCTTTGCCGGCGTGTCGGTGGGCATGTGGTTAGGCACGTACGCGCCGTGGACGGATCATGCGCGAATCGCCCCGAACGTCCTCTGGTGGTACGTCCAGCCGTTCCTCTCGATCACGGTCATCCAGATCTTCGTCCTCGGCTCGCTGTTCTTCGCGGTGGCGGCCCTCACGCGCAAGCTGGTGGTGGTGTACCTGGAGGGCGTGGCGCTCTTCATGGTGTACATCATCGGCATCACCGTGTACGCGACCACGCGGTCGCTCGAGCATTTCTGGTCCGGCATCCTCGACCCCGTCGGGTTCGTGCTGTTCGACAACATCACGCGCTACTGGACGGTGCTCGAGAAGAACACGCTGCTCGTGCCGTGGGGATTCAGCGGCTACTCGCCCGGCGTGTTCCTCTACAATCGCATCGTGTGGAGCGTGGTCGGGTTGCTGTCGTTAGGCGTCGTGTGGCGACTCTTCCCGATGTCGGTGGAAGCGCTCACCGCACGTTCGCAGAGCAAGCGCGCGGCGAAGGCCCGGCTCATGGACGCCGACGAGGCGCGCCCCATCCGCACGCGCATCGCGGCGGCGCTACCCAAGGTGAAGCAGGTATTCGGCCGGCGCACCACGTTCGCGCAGTACCTGACACTCACGAAGCTGCGCGTGCGCATGATCATGCGCGAGGTGCCGTTCTGGGGCATCGTCGCCTTGCTCATCGTGTTCGCGATCAATAACGGCAATTTCGCCGGCAACGTGGGGGATCAGAACGTCTGGCCGGTGACGTACCTCATGCTGCAGGCCGTGGAGGGTTCGGCCGAGCTCTTTTTCTACATCGTGGCCACGCTCTATGCGGGCGAGCTGATCTGGCGCGAGCGCGACAACCACTTCGATGGCATTCACGACGCGCTGCCGATGCACGCCACCACCGACTGGCTCTCGAAGCTCACGACGATTGCGGTGATCGAGTTGATCCTGCTCACGGTGACGGGCGTGGTCGGGGTCTTCATGCAGACCATCGCCGGCTACCATCACTACGAGCTGCTACAGTACGCCAAGGAGCTGTACATCGTCACGTTCCCGCAGGTGGTGGCGTGGGCGCTCCTGTCCATGTTCGTGCAGACGGTCGTGTCGAACAAGTTCCTGGGACACGGGATCGTCATCGCGATTTTCGTCATGGCGCCGATTCTGTACAACTTCGGGTGGCAGAACACGCTCTACCTTCCCGGGGTGTTCACGAACTACACGTACTCGGACATGAACGGGTACGGGTACTACGTGCAAACGATCTTCTGGGCCGTCACCTACTGGTTCGCGATCTTTGCGTTCCTCGGCTTGGTCTCGATTGCCTTTGCGCAGCGCGGCGAGGAGGAATCGTGGCGGGCGCGTGCCAAACAGGCGCTCGCGCGGGCGCCGCGGCTCGCGCCGGCCGCCGCGGCCTTCCTGATCGTTGCGTTAGGCGCGGGCGGATGGTTTTACTACAACGCGCACGTCCTCAACGAGTACCGCACGCCCGAGGACAACCGGGCCATCAGCGCCGGGTACGAGCGGGACTTCAAGAAGTACGAGCTCCTCCCGCAGCCCAAGACCACCGCGGTGGATGCGACGATCAACATCTATCCGGATCGCCGGTCGTTCGACGGCACCGGCCGCTTCACGCTGCAGAACAAATCGGGCGTCCCGATCTCGCAGGTGCATCTGACGGACGCGCAGCAAACCGTGTCGGACGTGTCGTTCAACCGGCCGTTCCACCTCGTGAGCCGAGCGCCGCGGGACCTGTACTCGATCTACGCATTGGCGCAGCCGCTCGAGCCCGGCGACACGATGACCATGACGTTCCACGTCGGGTGGACCACGCGCGGGTTCCGCGACGGCAACGAGCTGGCCCAGTACGCGCCTAACGGAACGTTCTTCGACGTCGGCGTGTTCCCGACCATCGGCTACGACCGGAACCAGGAGGTGAGCGACCCGCGCTGGCGCCGCGAGCAGCATCTCGGTCCGTTAGTCGAGCTGCCGGCGCGCACGGATACAACCTACGCGAAGCGGAACCTGTTCACGCCCACGTCGGACTGGATCACCTACCACACGGTCGTGAGCACGTCGAATGACCAGATCGCGATCGCGCCGGGATACCTGAAGCGCGAGTGGACGCAGAACGGCCGCCGATACTTCGAGTACAGCATGGGGTCGCAGCACATCCTCAACTTCTACGCATATCTCTCGGGCAAGTACGCGGTGCGCAGAGAGGTGTATCACGACTCGAGCGGCGCCGATCCGGTGAACCTCGAGGTCTACTACGATCCTCAACACACGTACGATATCGACGACATGCTCGCGAGCGCGCGGGCGGGACTCGACTACTATCAGTCGCGCTTCAGCCCGTACCAGTTCACGCAGTTCCGCATCATGGAGTTCCCGCGCTACCGGACGTTCGCGCAATCGTTCGCCAACACGATCCCGTTCTCCGAGGGTATCGGCTTCATCACGCGCATGAAGAAGCCGACGGACGTCGATCTCACCTATTTCGTGACCGCGCACGAGCTCGGCCACCAGTGGTGGGGCCACCAGTTGATCGGCGGCGAGGTGGAGGGGTCGAACATGATGTCGGAGACGCTGGCGCAGTACTCCGCGTACATGGTGATGCAGCACCGGTACGGCAAGGACTACATGCACCGCGTGCTCAAGCATTTCCTCGACCAGTACCTGCGGGGACGCACGGGTGAAGTTCGGCACGAGCCGCCGCTGTCCGAAGTGCAGAATGAACCGTACGTGTGGTACCAGAAGGGCGGGCAGATCATGTACACGCTGGCCGACTACATCGGAGAGGACAAAGTCGACCTGGCGCTGCACAACTTTCTCATGCAGTACCGGTACGCGAACGCGCACAACCAGGTGGACGCCGCCGACTCGTTGCACAGCGCGCAAGCGGCGGACACACGTTATCCCGACACGCGCCTCTTGGTGGACGCGCTGCGCGCTGAGACGCCGCCCGACTTGCAGTACTTGATCGACGACGGCTTCAACCGCATTGTCCTCTACGACGACAAGACGATCTCGGCGACGTCCAAGCAGTTGCCTAACGGAAAGTACCAGGTCACGCTGGACGTGCAGGCGCGCAAGGTCCAGGCCGACAGCAACGGCGTGGAGACGCCGATGCCGCTCGACGACTACATCGAGGTGGGCGTGTTCACGGGCAAGACGGACGAGGAGAAGCCGCTCTACATGGAAAAGCGGAAGTTCACGCAGGAGCGGTCGACGATCACGATCATCGTGGATCAGAAGCCGACGCGGGCCGGCATCGATCCGTACAACAAGCTCATCGACCGGAACGCGGACGACAACATGATCGACGTGTCGTCGCAGTGAGTGGGAACGAAGGTCCCGGATGTTGAACCGCCCGCACAGTATCGCGCGGGCGGTGTTTTTTCATCGTGTTCAGTTGGTGCTGGCCGCCTTGTCTCCCCGGCCGTACTTCTGGCGGAAGCGTTCGACGCGGCCTGCCGTGTCGACGAGCTTCTGCTTGCCGGTGAAGAAGGGGTGGCAGTTCGAGCAGATATCGGTATGGATCTCGTCGCGCGTGGACCGGGTGGTGAAGGTGTTGCCACAGGCACACTTCACGGTCGCGGTCGCGTAGACGGGGTGAATGTCTTTCTTCATCGGTCCTCGGACGCTCAAGGGTAGCTATGTAAGCTAGCCCGTTGAGGGAGCCGGAACAAGCCGGAGCCGTTGTACCAGGGCTAGGCGCCAAGCTGGCGCATTCGAGTGCTTTGCTTCCGCCGAGGAGGCCGCTCTCTGACCGCGGTGGCACGTGCGGCGTTCTCCGGGAGAACGGTGAATCCCTCGCGATCGGCCGCTTCGCGCAACCGGGTGTCGAGGGAGACGAACGGCAGGCCGGCCGTCGCACCATGGCACGCGGCGATCGCGCCGGCGAGTTGGATGGCATCGGCAGCGCGAAGCGAGTGCACCGTGACCATACGCTCTGCGCTGGCGCGCACATCGCCGTTGGGCTGAATTTCGTTCCAATTCGCCGTGAGGACGGCGAGTCGCTGCCTCGCCTCGGAGAAGTTTATCGCGCTGAGTCGGTTCTCACGCGCGGAGCGGGCCAGCGCCGAAACACATTCGATCCGAGTGCCCCACCACACGAGCATTGCCCCATCGCCCTCGGCGAGGTGGCACAAGGCTGCACTCGTTGGCTCCGTTGTCAGCAATGGGACAACGGCCGAGCTATCCCAGTACTTCACCAGCCCTCCTCGCGCTCCGCAAGGAGGGCTTCAACAACGCTGACGCCAGGTGGAAGCCGTATCGGGGGCGGCAGTTTCCTGAACCAATCCTTTCCGGACGGATTACTTGGCGGTGCCACGATCCCGTCCTCTATCAAGGAGCGGAGCTGCGCATCCCAGTCCACGGTTGCGACAGGCTCGAGTCGCGCGACGGTTCTGCCGCGGTCGGTGATGAGGACGGTTTGCCCTTCGCGCACGCGCTTGAGGAGCGCGCTGAGGTGCGCTTTGGCATAGGAAATCGACGCCTTCTTCATCTGACCATTCTAGTCATTTCGATATGACTCATCAAGTCGGTTAACCCGCTGGCGAACATACACGGGTGCACCCGCCGCACGCTTGATCCTCCGCCGCAGTCGACGGCACAGGTGTTCGGTCGTGACGAAGCCCTTTCCTCGAAATCGGCACTCGGGGGCGATGCGCGTGACGAGCGCGTCGTCGCGCCACCCTATGCCCGGCCACCACCAACCTGTGTCCAGCAACAGAACATGCGGGGGGTTCTCGGGATCATGCCGCACGGCTACGGCCGCCAGCCAGGCCCGCCGCACGCGGCGTTCGTTAGGCAATGGGCCAATGGCCGCGTTGACCCGCTCTGGCGACAGAATACCAGGCACGAACCGGGAGTATGGTGTCAAGGCCGCGCGTTCGGCGTCGCGCTCAGCGTCGCGCGCTTCAGCCGAGTGCCGCCCTGCGTCGTATGTCGCGGTGGAGGTCAGATCGCCACACCGTCGTGCGTACGCGGCAAGCGCATTCCAGCCAGAGACTGCGTGGTTCGGGCCGGCCGCGATCGCACGCTTCATGAGCGACACGCCCTCTTCATCGTCGCGAGCGAGGCAACTTTCCGCGAGCATGAACAACGCTCCAGCGTGGTCGGGCTTCTCTACCAAAGCCGCGCGCAGCAGCGGCTCTCCAACACGCTCGCCCTCGAGATAATTGATGAGACATGCCCGCTCTGCCTGCTCCTCGGGTGACAGGCTACGTTCGAGCATCTCGCCGTCCAGCACCGCACGTCGTCCGCGCGCGTCCGTCGCGAGCTCATAGGTAGCCTTCCAGCTTGAAGAGCGCTCGGTCCGCCACTCGGTGTCAAACCGCTTGGCCAATCGCTCGGCCGCGCCGGCCGACAGCATTGTGTGCACGGCCGCTACGCCGATTGGCGGCAACTGCCAGGCGTCTACAAACGCATCGATTGCATCAGGCGTGGTATTCAGAGCGGCAAAGTGCCGATCGAGTGTTGAGGGGTGCGTATCGTCCCATTCTGTGCGCACCTTGAGCTCGGACCGCAACTCTGCGCGGGCATCCAGCTCGTGGGCCTGCGCGAGAAATGCCGGCAGCGCCTCAGAGTATACGCCTGTCGGCGGTTCAGCTTCGCGCGCGGCACGAGCGTTCACTGACGGCCAGAATTTACGGTTGGTGAGCCGACGCCTCACGATCGATCGCAATAGCGCGTCGCGCGTAGCCAGCCGCCCAACAATGCGTCCCGCGGCTTCATCGGCGTCCCGCTCGTGCTGTCGAGCGAGTATCCGCGTCACCCACTTCAACGTTCGGACTTGCCGAGCGAGGAACCCCCTAAAGAGGGGCGCCGCCCAGTGGCCCCGCTCGTGCAGCCGATGGCGTAACGAGCCCGCCGCAATCATCGCTCGAACGAGTCCAAAGTCCTTCCGCGTGTGCGCGTTGGCGATGTGCGCAACCTCGTGAGCGAGAGTGCTGCGGATGTCTCCGACATCATGCGCGCACAGCTTAGCGTACCCCATAACGATTTCATTGCGTCGCCACCCAGGTATCCCAAAGCGACGCGTACTTCTCGCCGAAGCACCGAACTCACGATTGATCAACACCCGGTGTACGGTCGTGTTGAACTCTGCCGCAATGTCATCAATCATCGAGAAGAGCGCAGGCGCGTCGCCTCGAGTAAGTGGTATTGCATCGCTAGCCGGGAACACGTACCAGCAAGCACGCGCAACCGACACGAAGAGGTACAGCACGGACGGCACGACGACGATGATGAATTCGGGAAATTGGAGACGAAGTAGCAAGACCGCGATCCCAAACCCAACGCCGAGCACGCCAGCTAACACGAGACCGATATACAGATAGCCGATGAACACGACCATGTAGCCGCCAACGCGCAGCGCGCCGGCATGGGTCGCGGCAGCAGCCTCCATCTCCTCGGACGTCATTACCCAGTTGGCCATGCTGGCTGGCGTGCCTGTTTCTGTACGGCGGTGTGGGTGCACAGAGGATTTAAATGCCTAACAGAACTCCGGTGGCCGGTAAAGGTATGGCGCGGGCCGCTCCGGATGAAGACGCGTGACGCCGGCAGACCTTGAGATAGGCAGCCGCACGGTCCATGTTGCGGGCACAGTCGCTACGTCAGGCAGCCGCCTACGGCACTTGGAGCCTCACGACTCATGGACATGAAATCCGGCGCCCGCGAACGCTTCTCCCGCGCCCAACGCAACATCCTCGACCTGAGCCACCGCATCCACGCGGACCCCGAGCTCGGCTTTGAAGAAGAACGCGCCTGCGCGTGGCTCGAAAACCTGCTCGCCGACAACGGCTTCGCCGTGACCCACGCCGCGTGCGACCTCCCCACGGCATTCGTCGCCCGCGCCGGCTCAGGCCCGCTCCACGTCGGCATCTGCGCCGAGTACGACGCGCTGCCCGGCATCGGCCACGCGTGCGGACACAACATGATCGCCGCCATGGCCGCCGGCGCCGCGATCGCCGCCGCGGCCGTAGCCGATGACGCGGGCCTCACCATCACTGTGTTAGGCACCCCGGCCGAAGAGGTCGGCGACTCGAGCGGCAAGATCCTCATGCTCGAGCGCGGCGCCTTCGACGGCCTCCACGCCGCGATGATGGTGCACCCCGCGCCGGTCGAGATGCTCGAGATGCACATCATCGCCGCGTCGATGTTCGACGTGCACTACACCGGCAAGCCCGCGCACGCGTCCGCGTTCCCGGAGTTGGGCATCAACGCCGCCGACGCCCTCACCGTCGCCCAGACGTCCATCGGCCTGCTCCGCCAACACCTCAAGCAAACCGACCGCGTGCACGGCATCATCACGCACGGCGGCGACGCGCCTAACGTCATCCCGGCGCACACGTCGGCGCGCTACATCGTGCGCGCCGAGAACCTCGAGGAGCTGCGCGACGTCCGCGCCAAAGTGCTCCGCTGCTTCGAGGCCGGCGCAGTCGCCACCGGCGCGACGCTCGAGATCAAGGGCGGCACCAAACCCTACGCGGACCTCAAACCGGATCATGGCGTCAGCACGATCTACAAACGCAACGCCGAGGCCCTCGGCCGCACGTTCCCCGACCTCGGGGTACTCGGCGAACGCATGGCGGCGTCCACCGACATGGGCAACGTGTCGTATGCGCTCCCAACGATTCACCCCATGATCGGCATCGAATCCCTGCCCGCCGTCAATCACCAACCGGAATTCGCCGCCCACTGCGTCACCGACATCGCCGACAAAGCGGTCATCGATGGTTCGCTCGCCATGGCGTGGACCGCCATCGACCTCGCACACGACAGCACGACGCGCGATCGCTTGATGATGCGGCGCTAATCTGCGCACGGCTCGACGCGCCATTCTTTGACATGCCTTGTAGCCGTCAATAACTTGGCGGCAATCGCAAGGCCATGACCGCTCGTTTCAGAAACACTCTATGCACCTTCCCCGCTCTGCTGTTCTTTGCGCCGTCCTGTGTGCGTGCGCCGGGGGCCCGCCCCTGTCGCGACTCACACCGGCCGACGCCAACCGCGACGTGGACCGGGCGCGCCAGGCATACACGGCGCAGCCGTCGCCAGAGGCGCAGCTCGCGTTGGGCGAAGCGCAATACCGCGCCGGGCAGGACACGGCTGCTCGCGCGACGCTCCGGTCCCTGACGAGTGCGTCGGGCGAGATCGCCGATCGCGCCGCGCTCTACGATGCCGCGGCCGCCGACCAGTTGGGCGATCTCGGTGCCGCGCACCAAGGCTACACGCGATGGCTCGCGCACCACGACGACGGCGCCATCCGCGCACGTTTGGGCGACGTGGACCGCCGCCAAGCCGACGCCGCGGCGCGCGCCGCAATCGCGTCCGAGCAGTCGCTCGACGCCGCGAGCATCCCCGCGCACACCGTCGGGGTCGCGCCGCTCCACGTCACCGGCGGCGACTCGACCATCTCGTCGTTAGGCTTTGGCCTGGCCGACCTGCTCATCACCGACCTCTCGCGCAGCGCCCAACTGCAGGTGGTGGATCGCACGCGCACGGACGCGCTGCTGCGCGAGCTCGCGCTCGCCCGCTCCGGCCGCGTCGACAGCGCCACGGCGCCGCGGGTCGGCCGCCTCATCGGCGCGCGCCGCATCGTGAACGGCGTGGTCGACGCCACGCCGGGCGGCCACCTGACGGTGAACACGCGCATCGCGGATGCGGCGAACGGCACGCTGGTCGGACAGCCCGTCACCGAGCGCACGTCGCTCGACGACATTCTCGATTCGGAGAAAGCGCTCGCGTTCTCGCTCTTCACGGAGTTGGGCGTGACCTTGACGCCCGCGGAGCGCGCGGCGGTGGAGCAGCGCCCCACGCGCTACCTGTCCGCGTTCCTCGCCTACAGCAACGGCGTGCGCGCCGAAGCGTACGGCGACTACCGCACCGCGCACGCGTACTACGCCCGCGCGGTGATGATCGATCCGGGATTCTCGGCCGCCGCATCGCGAATGCAATCGGTGTCGGTGCCGAGCGACCAGCAGCCTAACGGAACGGCGACGGCCGCGGCTACCGCGCCGGTGACGCCGAGCGCGGTGATCGACGCGCTGAACCCGAGCCCGGCCGGCTCGCTCGGTTCCTTCCGCGACCGCGGTGACGCCACACTGCGCGCCACCACGGAAGCCAAAGTGCCGGGATCGATCACCATTCCGATCGCGGTTCCATGAGCGGCACCACGTTGCGCCGAGCCTGCGTGGCGGCCTCGGTCCTCGGGCTCGCGACCGGCGCGCCCGCGGCCGGCGCACAAGCTCCGTTAGGCGGGGCCTGGGGCGCGCAGACCGGCGTGTCGTTCGAGCAGTGGCACTTCGGGTGCTGCACCGACGCGACCAACGGCGGCACGAGCGTCACAACAGCGAACGAGTGGACGGTGCCCATCACGGCGTACGTGCCGGTGGGACCAGTGGCGCTGGACGTGTACACGGCGTACATGCACGGCACCGTCACGCTGCGCGACGCGAGCGCCCCCACGCAGACACTGGACGGTTTCACGGACACCTACGTGCGCGGCGCATTCCACCTGGCCGGCGACGCGCTGCTCGCCACCGTGGGCGTCAACGTGCCCACCGGACGCACGACCCTCAACACCGAGCAGTTAGGCGTGCTCGAGGTCCTCGGCACGCCCGCGCTCCGATACCAGACGCCCGTGTTAGGCACGGGATGGGGCGGCACCACCGGCCTCGTGTACACCGCGCGCGCGGGCACTTGGTCGTGGGGATTCGGCGCATCGTACGAATACCGCGGCCAGTATTCGCCGGCGCAGGCCCAGGCGTTAGGCCTGGGATCCGGCGACTTCGACCTGCGGCCGGGCCAGGCCGTTCGCCTGTCCGTGGGCACCGACGGCCTCGTCGGCCAAAGCGCGATGAGCATGAGCCTCGCGTCGACGTTCTACACTGAGGATCGCGTCGGCCTCACCGCCGGCGGCACGCCGCCGGCGCCGATCACGTTGGGCCCGATGTTCACCGGCGAGTGGCAGCTCCGCGCCGCGGCCGGCGCGTTCCGCGAGCTCACGGTGTTCGCCTTCGACCGCTACCGCATGAAGTATTCGCGCGACGGCGCGCGCGTGGACGGCACCGACGGCAACGAGCTCGACATGGGCACCACCGGCACCATTCCGTTAGGCGCGCGGACCGCGGTCGTCGCCGGCCTGCGCGCCCGCTGGCACACCGGCCTCTCGATCGACACGTCCCTCCCCACCGCCGGCATCGTGAGCGGCGGCGCCGACGTGGGATTCACGTGGCAAACCGGACCGCTCGAGCTCCACCCCGCCCTTGGCGGCGAGCTGGGCCGGCTCGACACCGGGCCGAGCACGATCTCCGTCAACAAACTCGAGGCTTCGTTCACCATCAGCGCGCGCTGAGCTACCGACTCATGCCACTCGACACGTCCAGCTTTCTCGCTTCCGTCCCGCTGCTGAGCGGCCTCGACCCCGCCGAAATCGCGCGCTTCGCCGACATGACGCGCGAACGGTCGTATCCCAAAGGCAGCGTCATTCTGTTCGAGGACGACCCCGGCGATTCGCTCTTTCTCGTCAAGAACGGACGCGTGAAAGTCGTGCTCATCGGCGAAGATGGCCGCGAGGTGATCCTCGGCATCCTCGCGGCCGGCGACCACTTCGGCGAGCTGTCGCTCATCGACGGCCATCCACGCTCGGCGCACGTGATCGCCATGGACGATGCCCAACTGATCGTCCTGAGACGCGAAGATTTCCGCCGGCGCGTCGAAGAATCGCCGCGCGTGGCATGGGCGCTGCTGGTCGAGATCTCGCGCCGGCTTCGCCGTGCCGACGAGCAAATCGGCAGTCTGGTGCTGCTGGACGTGGACGGCCGCATCGCGCGCCTGCTGCTCGACGCCGCGGCCGAGACCGGCGGTCCGACGATCGAGAAGCGCCTCACGCACCAGACCATCGCGCAGATGATCGGCGCCAGCCGCGAAACCGTCTCGCGCGCGATGCGCGAGTTCCAGGACAACGGGCTGATCTCGGTCCAACGACGCCAGATCAGCATTGCCAACCGGGCAGGGCTGGAACGGCTGGCACAACTCAGGGTGTGACGCGCATCACGCTTGGCGGGTGACCGCGCCCCTCCGCCCGCGCCGGCGTGGCGCGCGACATTGTCGCATCGTCTAACGCAACACGATGAGTCTCACGCTTCGGTTCTGGGGCACGCGCGGATCCATTCCGACGCCCGGCGGCGCGACGGTGCGCTACGGCGGCAACACGCCGTGCGTCGAAGTCCGCACCGCATCGGGCGCGCTCGTCATCCTCGACGCCGGCACCGGCATCCGCCCGTTAGGCAACTGCCTGCTCGAGCAGGCGCGCGGCGCGCGCATCACGGGCGACATCTTCCTGAGCCACGCCCACTGGGACCACATCCAGGGCCTGCCCTTCTTCACGCCGATTTTCCAGCCGGGCAACCACTTCCGCATCTGGAGCGCCGCGTCGGACGCCGAGCACGTCGCGCGCGCGGTGCGCGAGCAGATGTCGCCGACGGTGTTTCCGGTTACGTTCGACAAGCTCGGCGCCACCGTGGAGTTTCGGGCGCTCGCCGGCGGTCACGCCGATGCCGATTTCTCGCTCGACGTCTATTCGGTGCGCCACCCCGGCGGCGCGCTCGCCTACCGCATGCGCACCGGAAACTCGCGGCGCCCGGGCCTCGTCTACATCTCGGACAACGAGTTGGGCGACTCGGCCGGGTACGATTCGCCGGCCGACTGGCGGTCGCGCCTCGTGGCCTTCGCGCGCGGCGCGGCGATTCTGGTGCACGACGCGATGTACACGCGCGAGGAATACGAGCGGCACCGCGGGTGGGGACATTCGCACTACCACGAGGTCGTGCAGTTGGCGCTCGACGCCGGCGTCGGCCGCTTGGTGCTCTACCACCACAACCCCGAGCGGTCCGATGCGGAAATCGACGAACGCGTGGCCGAATGCCGCGCACTCGTTGCCCAACGCGGCGCCCAACTCGAGGTGCTGGCGGCAGCAGAAGGACTCACGTTGACGACCTAGGCTCCCGAAGGGGGGACCAATGACGCAGCTCAAGGCATTGGCGGCGACGCTGGCCGCGCTCACGTTGGCGGGCGCGGGCTCGCTTCACGCGCAGGACTCGACCGACACACGCCCAACCGTGGCCGTGATGTACTTCACCGACGGCGCGATCGGCAAAGAGCACGAGACGCTGGCGCCGCTCTCGGGCGGCATTTCCGACATGCTCATCAACGATCTGTCGGTGAACGAGAAGATCCGCGTGGTCGAGCGCGACAATCTCAAGAAGTTGATGGACGAGCAGAACCTGAGCGCGAGCGGACGCGTCGATCAGGAAACGGCGGTGAAGATGGGCAAGCTGTTAGGCGCGCACCACATGGTGTTCGGCGGCTTCGTCACCGATGGGCGCGGGCAGATCCGGTTGGACGCGCGCGCGGTGAACGTCGAGACCTCGGCGATCGAGCACGTGGAGACCGTGCAGGGCAAGGAAGATGACCTCATGTCCCTGATCGACCAGCTCGCGATGAAGATGACCAACGGCATGCACCTGCCCGACCTGCCCAAGCCCGTGCGCCAGGCGAGTGAAGCCGAAGCGAAGCGGGTGCCGTTCGAGACGGCGATGCTGTACTCGCGAGCCCTGGCGGCCAAGGACGCGGGCAACACCAACCAGGCGGTGGAACTGCTGCAGCGGTCGCTCAAGGAGTTCCCGGACTACGCGCCGGCCCAGCGCGAGCTGGCCAAGCTCAACGGCGGGCAGTAAGACGGACACAGCGGGAACACAGCCGGACACTACCGGATCGTTCACCAGTTGCGTTAGGCGGATCCCCAGGCGCCGCCGCCGGGCGTCTCGAT
>DATEKK010000283.1:0-9187 GCA_035277485.1 Gemmatimonadaceae bacterium | reverse complement strand
GGCGCCGCGCTCACCCGCTCCACGCCCCGCACACCGCTCAGTGCGGAGATGAACTCGGGCCACGAGACGTCGCCCAGTTTCGGCGCGGTCCGCGCCGCCCCGTCGTCTGCCACCGACACGATCACCGCGTGATCCACCACTTCGTCGCCCGACCGCGGCGGCTCGTGCAGCATCACGGCGTTGCGCGCGTCCGTCGCCGCGCACCCCGCGAGCGCCCCGCTGCACACGCAACCCAGCCGCGGGGCCAGATCCACGAGGGTCCGTCCGCCGTGCGCCGCGGGATCCAGCGCCGCCACGTCGCCCAGATCGACGAGCGTGCGATCGATTCCCTCCGACGCCAGCCACTCGGGCGCGGGCACGCCGCCCGGCAGCGAATAATGCCGGCGCCGGTCGTGGATGGCGTGCGCGCCATCGTGAGGCACCGGGCGCTGCGCCCCGGCCACGATCCCCCGCTCGGCTAACACAGTTAGGAACTGGGAGGGCGACAGATGCAGGTCGATGCTCGGATGCCCCGCGCCGGGACAGTCCCCCACGTACGTGATGCGCAAGGGCACCCGCGACGTCGCGCGCACGTAGAGCGCCGCCGCCACGGGCGGCGACACCAGCCGCACCGCCGCGTCTCCCACACCGCTCGCACCGCGCAGCTGCTCCCGGACTAACGGACAGATGCACGCCATCGCGGGACCGCCGTCGCGCGCCGCGAGCTGGTCCAGACACCCCACCGCCAACAGCTCGTCGCCCCACGACGCCGGAATCACATCGTCGTAGCCGAACGCCAGACACGCGTTGACGAGTTGGGTGGCCGTGGCCGGCAGCGCGGCCAGACACGCATCGGCACCAAGGATGACGACGGACCCGCGGACGCCGCGATGGGCGTCGTGGGAAGAAGTGGACATCGCCGAACCCGGTGCGTGACGCGCGTGAAGGAATGAGGAACCCTTAATCGGACGACCACCGCGCGCCGAGCGTTACGGCAATCGTATCTCAGTCCAGGTCGAGTGCCAGTCGCCGCGACACCGCACGATGCTCGTCGTCCGTGTCGAGCGACGGAAGGAGCTCGCTCGACGCCCATCGCCGCGCGGCATCCGCGATGCGCACGCCGACGGGCGTCGACCGGGCGCGATGCGCGTGCGCGATGACGAGCGCGCCCGCCGCGACACGCGCGATCCCGAATGCGAATCGTCGCGCAACCGCCTCGCGATCGGCAGGGTCTCCGTCGGCGAGGCGCCGCGACGCGTGGGCGAGCGCTCGCACGGCGTCGCGCACGCGAGCGGCGGACGCGGCCAGATCGGCGCCCGCCGCGCCATCGAGCTGATGGTGCACCTCGTCGCACAAGGCGTCGATGGTCTGCGGGTCGGCATCGATCGCGCGCCACACGTCGAGACTCAGCACGTTGGTCGTGCCTTCCCAGATGGACAGCACCTGCGCGTCGCGCAGGAGGCGCGGCAGGCCCGTGTCCTCGATGTAGCCGGCGCCGCCGAACGCTTCGATCGCTTCGCTCGCGGCCGCCACCGCGCGTTTGCCCGTGTACAGCTTCGCGACCGGCGTCAAGAGCCGCAGGAGCCGCTCGTCGCGCTCCGTCGCCATGCCTAACTCCGTTAGGCCAAGCAGCTCGATCACCCGGAACACGAGCAGGAAGCACCCGGTCAGCTCGGTCTGCATCGCCGCCAGCGTCTCCAGGTGCAGCGGGTGCTCGGCGAGCGGCCGGCCGAACGCCGTGCGCTTCGCCGCGTAGTCGCGCGCGAGCGCAAGAGCACGGCGCATCCCCGCGACCGCCGCGAGCGCGTTGTAGATGCGCGTGATCGTGAGGACGGTGGCAATCTTGCGCACGCCGTGCCCTTCCCCGCCCACCAACCACGCCGGCGTACCGTCCAGCTCGATCTCTGCCGTCGGCAGCGCACGCGTGCCGAGTTTGTCCTTGAGGCGGAGCACGCGCATCGCGCGCGGCAGCCCGGTTTCGTCGCGCAGCTCGAGGTAAAAGAGACTCAAGCCGCGGCTTCCTGCCTCCGCGCCCTCGGGCCGCGCGAGCGTGAGCGCCATCTGCGATGTCGTGGCCGACGTGAACCACTTGGTCCCGTACAAACGGAAATGCGACCCATCGCGCTTCGCCAAGGTCGACGTGCCCGAGACATCGGACCCACCGGTTCGCTCCGTCATCCATTGTCCCGCGGTCCAGAATTGCTCGGGATCGCGCGAGGTGAGATGCCGGAGCGCCGCGCGCTGCCGGTCATCGGACGCGAGCAGCTCGAGGCACCGCGCCGCGCCGTCGCTCATTGCCAACGGACACGAGTACGTGGCCGACGATGGTGCGAACAGGTAGAGCCGCGCGAACTGATCGACGCGCGAGAACGCACCGTGCGCGCGCTCGTAGCCGCGAGCGACGAAACCGTGAGCCGCCGAGATGCGCTCGAACGCGCGCCAGGCATCGCTCGTCTCGATGCGGTCGATGCGGGTGCCCCACGCGTCGAACGGCACGAGGCGCGGCGGATCGGCTTCGGCCTGCTCGGCGAGCGCGAGCCACTCGCCGGCCGCGCGTTCGCCTAACGCATCGAGCTCCGGCTCGATGTCGGCGAGCGCGTCCCGCGGCGCCGTGGCGGCGAGGTACGACCGGAGCACCGCATCGTCCCGATATTGATTGGCGAGCGCCGGCGGCGCTTGATGGAACCCGCTCATAGCAGTGCCACAGCTCCCACGATCAACAGCGCCACCGCCCAGATGAGATCGAAGTTGACCCAGCTCGTGCGCAGCACGGCCAACCCTGCTTTTTTATACACGATCCACGCGACGAGCGCCATGACGATGAGCATCGATGCCGTATGGACGCCGACCGCGAGCGTGAGCGGCACCGCGGACGCGTGCGGTGTGTCCGACAGCGTGGTCAGCATCGGCGCGATCATGAGTCCCGCGCCGTGCGCCGTCGCCATGAGAAAGGACCACCACGCCAGGTCGACGACATTTACCTGCATGCCGACCCAGCGCGGATGCCGGTAGAACGCGCGGAGTTTGTACGCGCCGAACGCGAGCAGCACGCACGCCGACGCGATCTCGAGGCTGCGCGGCGAAACCAGTACGCCTAACGCAAGGATCGCGCCGGCCACGGCCGCCACCGAGGCGGCGTGGCCGGCCGTGATCGGGATCAGCGCCAGCGCAATCGCGCGCTCGCTCCGGCGCTGGAGGCCCAGGGCGAGCGCGAACAACCAGCCCATGCCCGGGTTGAGGCCATGGAAGGCGCCGAACGCCGCCACCGCAACCCACGACGCGGCGTGCTCACGAGGGAAAACAGAAAGTATCAGTGGACGCGTCGCCTCCCTCGAGTCGCACCTGGTGCGGCCGCGTATCGCCCGACGCCAGGAAGAAGCGCGGATCGAGCGCCATCCCGCCGTTAGGCGAAACGTCGGCCTTCACCATCCATCCGGCAAGGCCGTCGGGATAGAACTGCTCGTCCCACGAGCTGTACAACGAATTCGTGAAGTAGACGCGCGTGCCGTCCCGGCTGATCTCCACCATCTGCGGGCCCCCGTTGAGCGGGCCGCTGTTGCCGTGGGCCGTCCGGTTCACGATGCCGCCAATGCGGATCGATCCGGTCTGCTTTGGCGCGAAGGGATCGCTCACGTCGTACTGCTTGAGCTCTCCGGTCCCCCAACACGATACGTACAAATACCGATCGTCGAGCGACAGGTCGATGTCGCTGATGAGCGGCGGCACCGCCTTGAACGGCTTGAGCGCCGGCGGCAGAACGTGTTCGTCGGCGGGCTCCGCGGGAATCGTGATCGTCTTCTTCGCCTTGAACGTTCCGTTGTCGCGATACCACGTCCAGACCGATCCCGAGAGATCCGCCGTGCTGACCACCACGCCGGCAAATCCGTATTGCTTCGTTGGATCGTGCGCCGGACGCAGCTCGAGCACCATCTGGTGCTCGGCGCCCAGATCGATGGATTGGAGGTGCCGGCGGCGGCGCAGATCCCACACGTGCAGCCGGTGCCCGTAGCGGTTGCCTAACAGATCGTCGGGGACGACGCCGTTCTCGAATTGCCGCGGCACGCCCCACTCGCTCGTCAGCATCACGTCGTGGCCGTAGTGCCACCAGAAGTCGTACGCGAGGCGCTGGTCGCCCCGCTCGAGCTCCCACGGGCCCAACACCTCGAACGAATAGTGGTCGAGGAGAAAGATGCCGCCGGGACCGCCGTCGTTCGTGCCGCGGCCCGGCGCCGCGCCTAACGCACTGACGTAGATCGCGTCGGGACCGCAATGGACGGTGTGCGGCCGGCTGTAGCCCGTGCGCGCGAACACTTCCTCGGGCTCGATCACCTTCACGATGCTCGGCTTCCGCGGATCGGGCTTCGTGTCGATGATGTAGATGCGCGAGCTGCGGATCCCCGGCACCACCAGATAGCGGCGCTCGAGATGCGGGTGCGGTGCGTTCGGACAGAGCGCCGAGCTGCAGGCGCTCCAGCCGAAGTGGTGCAGCTCGTCGCCGGCGTGCGTGAGCGCGAGCGTGTTGAGCACCTGGCCGTAGCGCGCCGATGATGGATCGACGTCCACCACGCGAATCTCGTCGGGCCGGTCGTTGCGCCCATAGTTGAGCGCGGCCACGTACGCGACGCGCTCGGGCGGCGCATCCATCGCCATACGCGCCGAGGGGTAGAAGGAGGGATCGGGTCGCCAGAGTGTCATCTGCCACCTCCTTGCAATTGCGCGCGCTCAGCTCACACGCCCGCGTGTCGCTCATGGCGCACGTCGCCTCGTTCAGCAATAGAGCATCCGTGCTGCGATTTCAAGGCGAACTCAACGTCAAGGGAAATTGGGAAGCTTGACACCCGCACGCCGACCCCGTACGTTGACCAGAGACAACCGTAGGCCGTGGTGATTTGCCCGCATATTGCAGCCACGTTAAACAACTGCTAAAAAGCGACCTCCCGGGCATGTCGCTCGGGATTTTCGTTTTCGTTGGTCGTCTTCGCGCACTTTGCTGCGAGGCAGTTGCCTGATGCTGGCTCACGTTCCCGGGCGCGGGACCTGGTTCCCCATGCCCGCCACGATGCGGACCACCGCCATGGCCGGCGCTTTCGAGCGTCCGGGGAGTGTGCGCATCCGGTAACGGAATCACCGTGTCGCATACGTCGTCCCCCGGCCGCTCACCGAGCGGCCTTTTTTATTGCCTAACGCGAGCCAGCGAGGATTGCCATGAGCGCAACTCGGATCTCGGACTTGACCCGCCGCGAGCGCGTCCACGACGCGTCGGCCACGGAGCGCGTGCGCGCGCTCGGCACCGAGACCGCGTTCGCCGTGGCCGCCGCCGCTCGGCGCGTCGCACAGTCCGGCCGCGACGTGGTGCTGCTCCACATTGGCGAGCCCGGCATCCCGACGCCGCCGCACATCGTCGAAGCCGGCATCCGCGCGCTCCGAGATGGCATCACGGGATACGTCGCACCGGTCGGCATTCCCGAGCTGCGCGCCGCGATCGCCGATGACGTGCGTGCGCGCGGCGTACCGTGCACCGCCGAGAACGTCGTGGTCACGTCGGGTGCCAAGCCGCTCATGCTGTACACGCTGCTCGCGCTCACCGACGCCGGCGATGAAGTGCTCGTCCCCGACCCGGGCTTCCCGATCTACGAATCGGTCGCTCGGTTAGGCGGTGCGCTGCCTGTGTCGTACCACGTACGACCGGGTCCCAACGGACTCGAGGCCTCCGAGCTGGCCGCCAAAATCGGCCCGCGCACGCGCCTGCTCGTGCTCAATGCGCCGCACAACCCGACGGGTTCGCTCATCGCGCCCGCGGAGCTCGATGCCGTAGCCGAGCTCGTGCTCGCGCACGACCTGGTCGTGTTGTCCGACGAGGTGTACGGCCGGCTCGTGTTCTCGGGCCGCCACGAGAGCATCGCGACGCGCCCCGGACTCGCCGAGCGTACGGTGCTCGTGGACAGTTTCTCCAAGACGTACGCGATGACCGGCTGGCGGTTGGGCTACGCGGCGATGCCCGCTCCGTTAGTCGAGCACGTGGGGACGCTCATCATCAACAACACATCGTGTGCGCCGCCGTTCGTGCAGCACGCGGGCATCGCGGCGCTCACGGGCTCGCAGCAGTGCGTCGACGACCTGGTCACACGGCTGCGCGGAACGCGCGACGCCCTGGTACGCGGCCTGGCCGCCATCGACGGCATCGACATCACCGAACCGGTGGCCGCGTTCTACGCGTACCCCGACGTGTCGGAGCTACTCGAGCGCTCCGGCCGAACGGTGGACGAGGCCGCCGACGCCCTCCTCGAGCGCCACGGCGTGGCGGCCCTGGCCGGCACGGGTTTCGGCCCGGGCGGCGACCGGCACCTCCGGCTCTCGTACGCGACGGCACCGGACCGAATCGAAACGGCCGTCGCGCGGCTCCGCGACTGGGCCGCGGATCTCTCTTCGCTCTCGTGAGGCAGCTATGGGCGACAGCAAGGTGACTCTGGCAACGCTCGCGGCGCTCAAGACCCGCGGCGAGAAGGCGGTGTTCATCACGGCGTACGACTACCCGACGGCCGTGTTCGTCGACCGCGCCGGCGTGGACATGATCCTCGTGGGCGACTCCGCCGCGATGACGATGCTCGGCTTGCCTAACACGTTAGGCATCGGCATGGACGAAATGCTCGTGTTCGTGCGCGCCGTGTGCCGCGGCGCGCGGCGGGCGTTCGTCGTGGGCGACCTGCCCTTTCTGTCCTATCAGCCATCCGACGAAACCGCCGTGCGCAACGCCGGCGCGTTCGTGGCGGCCGGCTGCGACGCGGTCAAATGCGAGGGCGGCCGCCGCGTCGTCTCCCGCGTCCGCGCGATGACCGATGCCGGCATCGCCGTCATGGGCCACTTGGGCCTCACGCCGCAGAGCCTCGCCCAACTGGGCGGCTATCGCGTGCAGGGCAAGACGCTCGAGGCGGTGCACCGCATCGCCGACGACGCCTTAGCCCTCGAGGAGGCCGGCGCGTTCGCCGTTCTCCTCGAGGCCATGCCGGCCGAGGCCGCGGCCTTGGTCGCCGAGCGACTCGGCATTCTGGTCTACGGCATCGGGGCCGGCCCGCACGTCGACGGCCAGTTAGTCATCTCGCACGATGCCCTCGGCAATTTCGTGGGGGAGATTCGGCCGCGCTTCGTCAAGCGATACGCCGAGGTCGGCCGCGACATCGAACGCGCGGCGCGCGAGTACGCCGCCGACGTGCGCGCCGGACGCTTTCCCGCCGAGGAACACTGTTACGCGATCGCGCCGGACTGCGAGGCCGAGATCCGCGCCGCGCGCCGCGTGCCGTCGGCCGTGGAATCACCCTTCGCCCAAGCCCTGCCATGACGCTGTCCGTTAGTCCAGAACCCGCGACCGCGACGGCGTTGCGTGCGCTGCCGCTGGTGTGCCGCAATTGCGGCGCCGCACGCGACGCCGGTCCCGCCGCCATCTGCGACCAGTGCCTGGGGCCGCTCGAGCCGGTGTACGATCCGGCGCGCACGCTGCCCGGACGCGACACCATCGCCCGGCGCCCCACGTCGCTCTGGCGCTACCGCGAATGGCTGCCGCTCGAGGGCGAGCCGGTCCATTCCGCCGATACCGGCTGCACGCCGCTCATCGAGGCGCCGCGCCTCGCCCAACGGTTAGGCATCGCGCGCGCGTGGGTCAAGAACGACACCGTCTCGCACCCATCGCTGTCGTTCAAGGACCGCGTCGTGGCCGTCGCGATCAATGCGGCGGCCGCGTTCGGCATCCGGACCATCGGGTGCGCCTCGACGGGCAACCTGGCCAACGCGGTCGCGGCGCACGCCGCGCGCGCGGGGCTCGAGGCATGGGTGTTCATCCCGCACGACCTCGAGTTAGGCAAAGTGGCCGCCACGGCGATCTTCGCGCCGCGCCTCGTTCGCGTCCGCGGGACGTACGACGATGTGAATCGCCTCTGCGCCCAGGCGGCGGACCGCTTCGGCTGGGGCATCGTGAACGTGAATCTGCGCTCGTACTACGGGGAAGGCTCGAAAACGATGGCCTTCGAGATCGCCGAGCAGTTAGGCTGGCGCCTGCCGTCGGCGGTGATCGCGCCCATGGCCGGCGGCTCGCTCGTCACCAAGCTGCGCAAAGGCTTTGGCGAATTTCTCGACGCCGGCCTCGTGGCCGGCACGCTGCCGCGCCTCTTCGGCGCGCAAGCCTCGGGCTGTGCGCCCATCGCGCGCCTCGTCGAGCGCGGCGACGACGAGCTCGTCCCTGAAATTCCGCGCACGATCGCGCGCTCGATCGCCATCGGCAACCCGGCCGACGGCCGCTCGGCCGCGCGCATCATCCGCGACACGGGCGGGTGGGCCGCGCACGTGCGCGACGATGCGATCGTCGCCGGCATCCACGCGCTGGCGGAAGACTGCGGCATCTTCGCCGAGACAGCCGGCGGAACCACCGTCGCATCGGCCCTGGCGCTCTCGCGCGCGGGGCGGTTGGGCAAGGACGACGAGCTCGTGCTCTGCATCACCGGACACGGACTCAAAACGCTCGAAGCGTTAGGCGACGTCGCCGCCGCCGCCCCGGTGATCGATCCGCGGTTGCGCGACGTGGCCGCGCTCGCCGCGGCCGCGGAGACCAAGAGCGCGTCGTGACGGTTTCGGTGTCGGTGCCCGCGACCGCGTCCAATCTGGGCGGCGGGTTCGATTGTGTCGGCGTCGCCGTGCACCGGCGGTTGCACGTGTCGGTCGGCATCGCCGCGGACGGGCCGCCGGTCGCGATCGAACGCGCCGGCACGCTCGCGGACCTCGCGGCATCGCCGGACGATGATCTCATCGTGATCGGGTTCCGCGCCGCGTGCGCGCTCGCCAACCGCGACGTACCGGCGCGCCTCGCGTTTTCCGCCGACTCGGACATTCCCGTTGGACGCGGACTGGGGTCGTCGGCCGCCGCGCTGGTGGCGGGCGCGCTCGCGGCCGCGGCGCTGCTCGACGACGGCGTGGACACCGGCCGCATCATTGCGTTAGGCATCGAGCGCGAGGGACACCCCGACAACGTCGCGCCGGCCGTGTTGGGCGGCGCCGTGCTCGCCGTCGTCACGCCGGGCGGCGCGCCGATCACTGCGCGACTCGATGTGCACGCGTCGCTGCGCCTCGCGTTCGCGATCCCCGATTTCACCGTCGACACGCACCGCGCGCGCGCCGCGCTCCCCGACGTGCTGCCGCACTCCGACGCGCGCGCCGCGGCCGC
>DATEKK010000282.1:0-2524 GCA_035277485.1 Gemmatimonadaceae bacterium | reverse complement strand
GCGTTAGCCATCTGCTGGACCGTTGAGGTGAGCCAAGCCTGGCACACTCCGTGGCTCGACGCCGTTCGCAGAACGACGGCCGGACAGCTCGTGCTCGGATCTGGCTTCGACGTGCGGGACTTGGGATCCTACGCTGTTGGTGTCGCGGTCGGTTGCGCCGCGGAGCTAGTGGCGCGGAAGCTCTTTTCGCGACAATCCCCTAACTGATTACCGATGATTGGCGGTCGTTAGTCAGCCACACTTTATTTCGTCGATGCGATTCTTTACTGACGATGAAGCCCGGTCTCGATGCGGCGAGGTGGTGACACTGGACTCGGGCGGCCTTCCGCTGCGCCCAGATCGCGCGCGCCTGTACGCGCGAGCGCCGCTGCCTGAGCTGACGAAGCTCACATTCTTCTGCCAGCAGCTCGAGCGCGCGCTTCTACTATCGACTGCGGCAATCATACGGAGATTATCGGCTGCTCGACGAGGCGCCGGGGCACTTGTTCCTCGATTATGAGGCCGCGGATCTCGTGTCGTTCGTCCAGATTGGGATCATTTGCGGATGGGACATGCACCTCATCCCGTTCGTCGGATACGCGCGAGCCTTCGTCTCGCACGATGAATTCGTCGACTTTGCTGCCGATGAAGCGAACCCTGACCTCGTGCACGAGTTCGCCGCTACAATTGACGGCGCCGAGGTTCTGATCAACGACTCGACGGCCTAACGTTGCGCGGCACGTGCGGCTCTTGCGCCGCCGATCACTGAGGCAACGCGCGTCCCCGCGTTTCCGGCAGCAGGAACGCGGCGATTCCCATGAGGCTGTAGGCAATCGCCGCAAAAATCGCGATCGCCCGCGACAACGGCATGGTCGCCGAGATGTAGCCGACTAACGCGGGGAACGTCGCCCCGATGCCGCGGCCGAAGTTGTACGCAAACCCCATCGCGGACCCGCGCACGCGCGTCGGAAAGAGCTCGGCGAAGAATGCGCCGACACCGGCGAAGTACCCGGAGACCACAAAGCCGAGCGGGAAGCCGAGGACCCACAGCATTCCGTTAGTCAACGGCGCGCGCGTGTAGATGAGCGTCATCACGATGGCGCCGGCCGAAAAGAGCAGAAAGAGCGGGCGGCGCCCAATGCGATCGGCGAGCCAGGCGCCGGTGAGGTAGCCCGTGAACGCGCCGCTGACGAGAAATGCGAGATAGCCGGTCGAGCCCACGATCGAGAGATGTCGCTCGGACTGCAGAAAGAACGGCAGCCACGTGTTGATGGCGTAGTATCCACCCTGCGCCCCGGTTCCGAGGAGCGCGGCGAGCACAGTGGTCCTGAGCAGATCCGGCTTGAAGATCTCCCACATCGAGCCCATGGCGGCCGCCCGCGCCCGCGCCGCGACCGGCGGCTCCTCGATGTACCGCCTAACGAACAACACGTACAGCGCGGGCACGAAGCCGAGCGCGAACATCCAGCGCCACGCCTGCTGGTCGGGGACCAACGAATAGACGATCGCCTGCAACACCACCGCGCTGCCCCAACCGACGGCCCAACCCGATTGCACGCAGCCGACGGCCCGGCCGCGATACTTCGCCCGAATCGCCTCGCTCATCAGCGCGGCGCCGGCCGTCCACTCTCCGCCGAAGCCGAAGCCGAGCAGTGCGCGGCTGAGTGCGAGCTGCGTGAAGCTCTGCGAGACCGCGGAGAGCAAACTGAACAAGGCGAACCACAACACCGTGATCTGGACGGCGCGCACCCGCCCAACGTGGTCGGACACGTAACCGGCGAGCCAGCCGCCGATGGCGGAGCACACCAGCGTCGCGCTGACGGTAAGGCCTGCGGGCCCCCGGTCGACGTGCCAGATCGCGATCACCGTGCCTAACACGAGCGTGTAGATCGTGAAGTCGAGCCCATCGAGCGCGTAGCCGAGCGCGCACGCGAGCATCGTGCGGCGCTCGGGGCGCGTCATGCCGCGGTAGAACGCGACCAGCCCGGAATCGTCGCTCTCGACGGCGCTCGGCGACGGCTTGGCAGCCCCGGTGAGCTCGGTCATGGCCCACAACGTACGACAGGGATGGAGCCCGCGCCATCATCGCACGCCTGGCGCGTTCCCGAAGGGGCGTCCACCTTTGTGGACCGCTCTCCGAATATTCGCCATGCGCATCATCTCGTTCGCGACCAAGGAATCGGAATGGAAGGTCCCCAGGATGGGAATCGTTCTCTATTCTGGCGGCCGCGACACCGGCGAACGGCTCGATTGCGAAAAACTCTTCGCACCGGCGGACCGTCCGGCACACCCGTTGTCGTGGTTCGACATGGACGGCCCTTGGTTCACCACTGCGCGCGACACCGCTGCACGATTGGTGCTCGATGCCGACGCGCTCGCCGCAGCGCGAGCGAAAGGATGGCTGGTGCCCAGCAGCGATGCGTACTGGTTCGCACCGGTTCCACGGCCGGGCAAGATCGTCTGCATCGGCATGAACTATCGCGATCACGCCCACGAGCTCCAACTCGGCGTGCCTAACGAGCCGACGATTTTCTCGAAGTTCCCG
>DATEKK010000281.1:0-1989 GCA_035277485.1 Gemmatimonadaceae bacterium | reverse complement strand
CCTGGCCGAGCTGGCGCGAGCGGGGATTCCTGTGCCGCCCGGCTTCGTGGTTACCGTGGGGGCCTACGAGCGATTCGCCGAGGCCGGACGCCTCACCACCGAGATCGCCCACCGCATCGAGGCCTTGAACGTCGACGATACCGCCCGGCTCGACGAAAGCGCATCCGCGATTCGCGACCTGGTTCGCCGCACGCGGGTGCCCGACGACGTCCGCGACGCCATCACGACGGCGTACCGTCGCCTAACGGACGCCATGCCGTCGCAGCCCTGTGTCGCGGTGCGGTCGTCGGCCACGGCCGAAGACGCGTCGTCGTTTTCGTTCGCCGGGATGTTTCGAAGTCTGCTGGACGTGCAGGGCGAAGACGCGCTCGTGAACGCCGTTCGCGAATGTTGGGCGTCGGGCTTCACGGCCCGCGCCATCTTCTACCGCGTGCGCAATCGACTCGAGCACGCATTGCACCTCGCCGTGGTCGTGCAGCGCATGGTGAACGCCGAGAAGTCCGGGGTCATGTTCACCGTCGATCCAGCCACCGAGGACCGAACGCATCTGGTCATCGAGGCCGCGTGGGGCCTGGGCGAAGTGGTCGTGAGCGGCGAAGTGACACCGGATCGCTACGTGGTGGACAAGGCAACGTCGACACCGATCGACGTGCGCGTGGCGAAGAAAGACTTCATGCTTGCGCACGCGCCGGCGGCGAAAGAACCCGTGCGCGTCGAGCTCGCCGCGGATCCGCGCCTGACCGCGCAGGTGCTGACGCCAGAGGAAATCCGCGCGATCGCGGGCCTCGGCGTGCGCATCGAGCAACACTACGGCGCGCCGCAGGACGTGGAGTTCGCGGTGGATGGCGGCTCGGTTTTCATCACGCAAACGCGACCCATTACCACGCTGCGCTCGGCGCAAGTTCCTTCGAGCGCACCGGTGCTCGCGGCCGCGGCTCCGTTAGTCCGCGGCCTCGGGGCCGGGCCGGGCGTCGCAACCGGTCGCGTGCGCATCCTCGCCGCCGCCGGCGACGGCGCGCGGCTCGGCACAGGCGACGTTCTCGTCGCCAAGATGACCTCGCCCGATTGGGTGCCGCTCATGCGCCGCGCCGCCGCGATCGTCACCGATGCCGGCGGGATGACGTCGCACGCGGCAATCGTCTCGCGCGAAATTGGCATCCCGTGCATCGTCGGGACCGGCGACGCCACGACGACGCTCACCGAGGGTGCGCTCGTCACCGTCGACGCGGGTCGCGGCGTCGTGCTCGCGGGAGCCGCGCCGCAGTCCGCGCCGCGCACGTCAGGCAGATCGCGCGCCGCGACGCCGGCCATCGTGACGGCCACCCGCCTCTACGTCAACCTCGCGGAGCCCGACCGCGCCGACGAGGTCGCCGCGCTGGACGTCGACGGCGTCGGCCTGCTCCGCGCCGAGTTCCTGCTCTTGTCGGCGCTCCAGAACACGCACCCGCAACAGATGCTGGCGGAGCACCGCGGTCTCGATTTCGTCGAGCGCATGGCCAACGGAGTCGAGCAGTTCGCGCGCGCGTTTCGCCCGCGGCCCGTCATCTATCGCGCGATGGACTTCCGGTCCAACGAGTTTCGCGGGCTCGCGGGCGGCGACACGTATGAGCCCGTCGAAGCGAACCCGATGATCGGCGTGCGCGGCTGCTACCGCTACACGAAACAACCCGAGCTGTTCGCGCTGGAGCTGGACGCACTGCGCCAGGTGCGTGCGCACTACGACAACGTGCACCTCATGATTCCGTTCGTCCGCACCGCCTCGGAATTCCGCGCGTGCCGCTACCTGATCGACAAGAGCGGCATCGCGTCCGACGGCCGCATGCAGCTCTGGGTCATGGCCGAGGTGCCGTCGATCGTCACGTGGCTCCCCGAATACGTGCGCCTCGGTGTGACGGGCGTGTCGATCGGATCGAACGATCTCACGCAGCTCGTGCTGGGCGTCGACCGCGACAACGAGCAGCTCGCTCCCCTCTACGACGAGCGAGATGC
>DATEKK010000280.1:0-4393 GCA_035277485.1 Gemmatimonadaceae bacterium | reverse complement strand
GTGCGCGGCTTGCCTAACGTCATCCAGTGCTGGCGCACCTGCGGCAGCGTCTCGCCGTCGCCAAAGTGAAAGTTCTCGATGGTGTAGTCGCCTTCCTGCTGCGCACGGGCCGTGAGCGGGGCGATCGGCGCGAGCAGCGCGGCGACGGCGAGCGATGCGATCCAACGCATGGTGCTGACTCCGTTAGACTGTTACGGCTCGTCGGGGGTGTCCCACCAGACGCGGTTGGTGAGCCCCGCCCCGCCTTGCCTGGACATGGCCGCCTGCAGGTTGTCGTCGTTGAGCGATTGCTCGGACACCGGATACGTGAGGCGCCGCGCCACGATCTTCGGGTTGGTGATCGCCGCCGGACCAGGCTGCAAGTCTGGTACGTTCGTGCGGCGGTATTCGCTGTATGCCTCGGTCCCTTCTCCGAACAGCGCGATCCATTTCTGCAATGCGATCTGCTGCAAGCCCGTGGCCGGGTTGTACGCCACGCGCGGCGACGCGATGTAGGCCGCGGCGACGTCGTCGGGAATGCCGTTGTATGCCATCGAGGCCTGGATGGCCTGCCCGTAGAGTGCGGCCGGATCGTCGGCGGTCCACCCGCGCGCGGCCATTTCGGCTTCGTCGAACAGGACTTCGGCGTAGGTCATGAGCTTGGATGGCTCGGCGATCGCGCGATAGGTCGCGCCCACACGCGACGTGTGCGTGAGGCCGATGCCGATGGCCGAGTCGTCCTGGAGCCCGTTAGGCGCACCGATGTAGACCGTGTCCGGGAGGTTGGCGATGACCGGATCGGCGTACACTGCCAGACGCGGGTCGAAGGTCGTGTCGCTGCCCGACGCCGAGATGTACAGGCTCTTCATGATGTCGATGATCGTCTGACTCACGTGCTGGTCGTCGCGCACCGTGAAGTTGTTGTACACGGGATTGTTGTTCGTGCCGTCTCCCGGCCACCGCAGGAGCGCGTTGTCGGCGTTCGAGGTGAACACGCCGTCATTGAGCGCCGCCAGCGCCTCCGACTGCGCGGTTGCTGGATCCACCTTGGTGAGGCGCATGGCGAACCGGAGCCTGAGCGAATTCGCGAACTTCTTCCACTCCTGCATCTGTCCGGCGTAGACGAGGTCGGCGGCGCCGTAGCCCGGGTCGCCGGTGATCATGTCGTTCGCCTGCTTGAGGTCGGTGAACAAGCCGGCGTAGATCTGCTGCTGTGGGTCGTAGGCCGGCCTGAGCTGCGCGCGTCCCTGGTTGGCTTGCGAGTACGGGATGTCGCCCCAGATGTCGGTCATGATGCCGTACGTCCAGGATTTCATCACCAGCGCCGGCGCGATCTCGTTCGGCGTCGCGCCCGAATCGCCCTGGGCAATGATCGTCGCGAAGTCCTGCAGGCCGCCGGAATAGAAACCCGACCAGTATCCGTTGATGTTGTCGGGCCGGATCGAGTAGCGGTCTTCGTCGGTGAACCGGTCCATCGCGATCTGCTGCGCCCACAGGGAGGTGAGCGTGAGATCGAAGCTGCCGCCGCGCGCTCGTCCGACCACGTCGGAGACGCCGTCGGGGAACAGGAACGCGGGCTTGACCTTATCGGGCTGGTTGGGATTGACGTTGAGCCCCGTGAGGCCGTTGCCGCACGCGGTCGCGCCCAACAGGAGCGCCAGCGCCAACACGGTGCGGGAAATCGCGGAGCGTCGCATGCGCATCTCGGCGTGATATGGTTGCGTCGTCATGGCGTCACGCTCACGGTGAAGCCGTAGCTCTTGGCGCTGGGGATCCCGAAGTACTCGATGCCCTGCACGTTGCTGTTGTCGAACGCGGTCTCGGGGTCGATGTCCGGCACCTTCGTGTGCAGCCACAGGTTCCGGCCGACGGCCGCGATATACAGCGACGACAATCCGAATCGTTGGGCGAACGCCGACGGTACGGTGTAGCCGAACCGGACCTCGCGCAGCTTCCAGAAGCTGGCGTCGAAGATGTACGGCTCGTGCACCTGGAACAGCGCGTTGAAGTACGCCTGGGCGGTGACCTTGGTTGTGTTAGGCGTACCGTCGGCGTTCACGCCCGGGACGACCATGCCGCCGCCATCGGCGAGCGTTTCCGCGTTCTCGCGGCCGCGCAGCGACGACGCGAGGACACCGGATTCCTGGCCGAACATTTCGGTGGTGCTGAAGATCTGGCCGCCCTGCTTCGTGTCGAAGAGGAAGCTGAAATCCCACTGCTTGTAGTGGAGCGTGTTCTGGATGCCGCCCACCCAATCGGGTGAGTAGTGGCCGAGGACGCGTTGCTGCGGATCGGCCTGCGGCAGTCCGTTGGTGAGGATGAGCTGGCCCTGCGCGTTGCGGAGGAGCGGGTTGCCGAAGAGCGTGCCGTACGGCTGGCCGACGCGCGCTTCCACGCTCAGGCCCCAGTACGTGCCTAACACAACCGCGTCGAGTCCGGGCGCGAGGCTCGTGACCATGCTGCGGTTGCGGGCATAGTTGATGTTCACGTCCCAGCTGAAGCCGCCCTTCGTGCGAATGGGCGTCCCGCCGAGCTCGAGCTCCACGCCTTTGTTCTGCACGGAACCCGCGTTGAGCACGGCGCTCGTGAAGCCCGTGGCGCCGCTGATCTGCGCCGGCACGATCTGATTCGTGGTGAGCTTGCTGTAGTACGTGCCGTCGAGGGAGATCCGGTCGTTCAGGAACCGCAGCTCGAGGCCGGTCTCCCACGAGCGTGTGTTCTCGGGCTTGAGGTTCGAGTTCGGAATGCCGTTGGGCACGGCGAATGTGGGGACCGAGCCGAACGGCGTGCCGGGCGCGTACGTGACGGCGAGTTGGTACGGATCGGCGTCGTTGCCGACCTTCGCCCAACTGGCGCGCACTTTTCCATACGAGAGCAGGCCGCCTAACTTCGCCGCCGGCACCGCGTCGGTGAACACGAAGCTGCCCGACACCGACGGATAGAAGTACGCGTTGTTGTGCTGGGGCAGCGTGGACGACCAGTCGTTGCGGCCCGTGACGTCGATGAAGAGGTTGTTGTCGTAGGAGAACTGTGCCTGGCCGTAGAGGCTGTTGGTGCGGCGGCGCAGGTCGAGCGACGACACCTGGGGGAACACGGCCGAGTTGGCGATGTTGTACGTGCCCGGCACCACGAGGTGCGGCGTGCCCTGCTGGTTGGTGGTGGTGTAGTCGTCGCGCCGGTTCCCGCCGCCGTTCACCGTTAGGCCGAGCTTGCTCGTGAGCGGGTGGTCCCAGGTGAGCAGGAAGTTCGTATTGGTTTCGCGGTTGTAGCGGTCCTGCTCGAAGAAGGCGCCGCCGGCGTAGTTCACGGCGATGTTCCCGTCGGCGTAGTCCTGCTGCCACCAGTCGCGGTACCAGTCGGTGCCCGACTGCACGGTGCCGGTGAGCGACGGTGTGAACTTGTACGTCGCCGACAGGCTGCCGATGATCCGGTCGCGCGAGTCCATGTTGGGATCCATGTAGACATCCCAGAACGGATTGTTGACCGTCGTGTGGCTCGCGTAGGCCTGCGTTCCGTCGGGATTCTTGTAGTGCATGAGGCGCGACATGCTGAGCTGGCGTCCGCCCCAGATCATGTCGTCGATGGCATTGAGTCCGGTGTAGCCAATCTGCGGGCGGTCGTGTCCGTCGTCGCGCACGTAGTTGAGCGACGCGCGCGCGCTGAGCTTGTCGTTGATCTGCGAGCCGCCGTTGAGCGCGGCGTTCACCCGGCGGATCGTCTCCGTGGGGTACATCCCCTTCTGCTCCATGTCCGTTAGGCCGAGTCGGACGTCGGCCTGGTCGTTGGAGGCGGTGAGGGCGGCGTTGGTGGTGGACGTCTTTCCGGTGTTGAAGAAGTCGGCCAGGTTGTTGGGCTGCGGCGTCCACGGGGCGGGCTGTCCGTTGCTCCACCACTGCGGGACGAGGCGGCCATCCATTGGTGGACCCCAGCTGCGGTTCACGTTGTCGGAGATGCCGCCGCCTTTGCCGTCGACGTAGGCGTACGCGCCGTTGGATCCCTGTCCGTATTTGTTCTGCAGATCGGGCAGGCGGAGCGGCGTCTCGAACGTGAAGTTCTGGCTGGCGGAAATGCCGAGTCCCTGTCCGCCCTTTCCGGACTTCGTCGTGATGACGATGACGCCGTTGGCGGCGCGCGATCCGTAGAGTGCCGAGGCGTTGGCGCCCTTCAAGACGCTGATCGACTCGATGTCGTTCGGGTTGATGTCCTGCGCCGCGTTGCCATAGTCGACGCCGCCGAAGCCGCTGTTGGTGGGCGCCGTGTTGTCGATCGGTACGCCGTCGACGATGAACAGCGGCTGGTTGTTGCCCGTGATGGAGTTCTCGCCGCGGATGACGATCCGGGACGAGCCGCCTTCTTTACCGGTGGACGTGACTTCGACGCCGGCAACCTTTCCCGACAGGGCGTTGACGATGTT
>DATEKK010000279.1:0-1754 GCA_035277485.1 Gemmatimonadaceae bacterium | reverse complement strand
CGTTAGGCTGGGCGTACCGGCGAATGACGTCGCTCCACGGACCGGTGGCGTTGACCACGGTGCGCGCGGCGATGTCGAAGGCGCGGTTGTCCATCGCGTCGTACGCGTGGGCACCGCGTACGACACGCGCGTCGAGCAGCAAATTGTCTACGCGCACGCGACTCACGACGACAGCGCCGGCCTCGTGGGCGGCGCGCGCATTGAGGAGGGTGAGACGAGCATCGTCGGTGGCTGCGTCGAAGTACGTTGCGCCGCCGCGCAGTCCGGGGCGGCGAAGCGCGGGCTCGAGCATCGACACCGCGTCGGCGCTCAGCGCGTGGTGCGGGGCAACGTTGCGAAACAACGCCAGCGCGTCGTAGACAGTCAGTGCCGCGCGGAGCTTCCACGTTGGAATGCGCGCGCCGTCGAATACCGGCCAGAGAAATTGCAGCGGTCGCACGATGTGCGGTGCGATGCGCATGAGCGTGCGTCGTTCCTGGCTTGCCTCGAACACGAGGTGCAGTTGACCGTTCTCCAGATATCGGAGGCCGCCGTGCACGAGGCGCGACGAACGGCTGGATGTGCCGCTCGCGAAATCCGCTTGCTCGACCAGCGCGACGCGCAGTCCACGCATCGCGGCGTCGCGCGCGACGCCCGTGCCCACGATGCCGCCGCCGATCACCAGGAGATCGAACGTGTCGCGCGCGAGCGCCTCGATGAACGTTGCTCGTTGGGCGAGGCCGAACGCGGAGCGTGGCGGTTGCGTCATCGCGTGCGTGGCATCGTCGAACAATGAGCGATCGGGCAGACTGGGCGACGCGACATGATGCCGCACGCGGCGAGCCGCTGGGTGCGCCGTCGGCGTGGGTCGTGTCGCGCGCGCTCGGTTTGAGTGCGCGAGATGTGATCGTCGATCTGGCTGCCGGACGGGGCCGTCATGCCGTGCCGCTGGCGCGGGCGGGGCGTCGCGTGATCGCGATCGACGTCATCGCGGCTGCGCTGGCGGAAGCGCGCGCAGCGTCGGCCATGTTCGCGATCGCCGCGGATGCAGCGGCGTTGCCGCTTCGCGGTGAATCCATTGATGCAATCGTCTGCGTCAACTTTCTCGATCGCGCGCTGTTCGGCACCTTGCGATCCCTGTTGCGGCCGGGTGGAACCATGATCGTCGAGACGTTCACTGTTGCCCAACGTTCGTTGGGCCGCGGACCGACGGGCGATGCGCATTTGCTCGAGCGGGACGAGCTGCCCGCGCTGCTCTCGCCGCTCGCGATTCTCGAATATCGCGAGGGGCTGGTTCGAGATGATGCCGGCGAGCGATACGTGGCCCAGGCCATGGCGATGAAGGAGGTCACAGCGCGACGGTGAACGCAAGAACGATATGGAGGAAACCGGTCGGACAGCGAGACCGCGTGCCCGGCCGAATGGCGCCTGGCAATCCGCTGGCCTAAGTTTCCGCCATGGAAAGCTATGGACGCAACGGCCGTCGGGTGGCACTCGTGGCCGGGTTGCGGACGCCGTTCGCCAAGGCTGGAACGGTCCTCAAGCCGATGAGCGCACAAGACCTCGGCCGCGCAGTCGTCGCCGAGCTGCTCGAGCGGACGACGCTCGATCCGCAGGAAATCGACATCATCGTATTCGGCACGGTCGTGCCATCGGTGCTCGCGCCGAACATCGCGCGCGAGGTTGCGCTGCTGCCGATGATGCCGAAGGACATACCCGCCTTCACCGTGAGCCGGGCGTGTGCTTCGGCGAACCAGGCGATCACCGACGCGGCG
>DATEKK010000278.1:0-3864 GCA_035277485.1 Gemmatimonadaceae bacterium | reverse complement strand
CCGAGGAGCTCGGCCTCGAGGCGCTGGGCTGCGAGAGAGACATCGACGCGGTCGGTCATCGACGCGAAGTCGGCGAGGTAGATGCGCGCATCGAATTGGCGTACGGCGTCGCGTAAGGCGGGTACCATCGCGGCGGGATTGCCGCTCGTCCGCACGGCTAGGTACGCCGGCGAGAGCGACGATTGCGCATAGGGTGTGTATAGCGTTGCGCGGGGCACGAGCACGTCACGATATCTCGTCGGCGCGACAACGCCAACCACCGTGTAGAAACTGGTTCCGACCCCGATCTGCTGGCCTAACGGATCTTTCCCGGGCCACGCTTGCCGCGCGAGGAGCGCGTCGACCACGGCGACCGGCGCTGCGCCTCGGCCGTCGGCCGCCGTGAACGATCGCCCGCGCTCCACGGCTATGCCTAACGTTGCGAAATAGTCGGGACCCGCTCCCAAATAGTCCACCATTGGCCGCTTGGTTGCCGCGTTACGTTCGTCGCCGGGGAGTGAGTAGGCGAGGTCGTTGCCCGCGCTGCGGAACGGCGGAGCAATGAGCCCGGTGGCGTTGTGCACGCCCGTCACTTGGCGCACGCGCTGGATCGCGCCCTCGAGCACGTCGTTGAAGCGGGCGAAATTGCCGACGCTCTGGTTCTGTCCGAAGCGCGCGATGATCAGGTGATCCGGGCGGAAGCCGAGCTGATCGTGCGCAAGCGACTCGAAGCTGCGCAGCACGACGCACGCGGCCACGAGCACCGCCACGGCGACCGCCACCTGTGTGGCGACGAGCAGCGCGCGCGTGGGTCGCGCGAGCGAGGGTCCCTGCCCCGCTCGGCGCTCGCGCAGCATGTGGCCGGCAGAGACACGGCCGCCGATCGCGGCTGGGATCAGGCCCGCGAGGAGCGTCACCACGACACAGAGCGCGACCGCGGCCAGGAGCACCGGCACGTCCAGCGCGATGACGTGCCCGCGAGGCAGTTGCGCGGGCGCATATCGCGCGAACGCGCGCACGGCGTACCACGCGCAGACGATGCCTAACGCTCCGCCCGCGGCCGACACGACCGCGGCTTCCGCCACCACGAGTTGCGCAATGCGGCGCCGGCCCGCACCGAGTGCCGCGCGCACGGCGAGCTCGCGGCGGCGGGCAAGCGTGCGTACGAGCATCAGGTTCGCCACGTTCACGCATGTGACGAGGAGCAGCAGCGCAACGGCGCCCAAGAGGATGCGCAACGCGGGTCGCACGGTACCGACTACCGCGTCGGTGACAGGCATCGCGACGGGTCGGATGATGTTGCCTAACAGACGGCGGGCGCCCGAGTGCGGTTCCTCGGGCCGCAACAGAAATGCTCCGAGCTCGGCGCGGGCGCTCGAGACTGTGGCACCCGGCGCGAGCCGGCCCACGACGTCGAAGAAACCGGGCAGCGTATCTCGCGCCTGGACATAGTTGGGCCACGATCCCCAGAGCTGCGCACCGCCGGGATAGTCGACATCGCCCGCGACGACGCCGACGATGGTCATGTCGCGGAGATAGAACTTGGTCTTGGTGCCGATGACCGACGGGTCGGCGCCGTAGGCACTGCGCCAGAGGCGCTCGCTGATCACGCCGACGAACGGTTCGCCGTACCGGTCGTCCTCCGGCCGCAACAGACGCCCGACGATGGGGCGCGCGCCGAGGACGTCGAAGAACCCACCCGTGACGAGGGCGGCTGGAATAGAGGCGACCGTGTCGCCGAACTGGACGAGACGCGGCAGTGTCCCTTGGTAATCGACGGCTGCGATGTGCGAGAAGCTCTTGGCCTCTCGAGCAAACGCGCTGTACTCGCCGCCTGAGAGCGGAAAGTGTTCGGGTTGCTTGGTCGGGTTGTCGCCCCAGAGGGCGATGACGCGCGACGGGTCCCGCAGGGGCAGGGGCGCGATCAAGACGCTGTACCAGACGCTTAACACGCTCGTCGTCGCACCGATGCCCGAGGCCAGCGTTAGGACAGCGGCGATGGTAAAGGCCGGCACGCGACGCAGGGCGCGGAGCGCGAGGCGGAGATCGCGCAGCCACTCTTCGAGCCAGCGGCCGCCCCAGCTATCGCGGCTCGCCTCCAGGATGACGGCCGCGTTGCCAAACCGTCGTCGCGCTGCGGCGACCGCCTCACGTTCAGTCAGGCCCGACCTCACGTGCACCTCGGCGCGCATGGCAAGGTGCGTCTGCATCTCTTCGTCCAGCTCGCGCGTATAGTGTTCCCGGCGCAGGAAGCGCGCGATGCGTCGGCCCATCTCGCTCACCACGCGCATACGCCGTTAGGACGCGGCCGGTTGAATCACGCGCGTGATGGCACGCACGATCTGCTCGAATTCACTGACTTCAGCGCGCAGCTGTTTCCGGCCGTCCGGCGTGAGACTATAGTACCGGGCGCGCCGCTTGTTCTCGGTCTGCTTCCAGGTGCCTTTCACCCAGCCCTTGATCACGAGCCGTTGCAGCGCCGGGTACAGCGTGCCTTCTTCCACTTGAAGCACGCCATCGGTCGTTTGAGCAATGAACTGGGCGATGCCGAAGCCGTGGAGCGGCCCGCAGCGATTGATCGTTTTGAGGATCAGCATGGCGAGGGTGCCCGGCGGGATATCGCGGCGCGTCGGTTCACTTCCCATAGGTACCTTACCCTAGGCTACGTATGTGAGGATGATGTCGTCGATCGTGCGAGGCCGCAAGGGATGCGTTGCGGCGGGATGCCTCGCCGGTCTCCTCTTGGCCGCCCGGCGTTCGTCCAGTCGCCACGTTAGGCGCGGCGGTTACCGGGACTCGAGGAGCGCGAGCGGCGACCGCGACTCGCGCTCCACCTGCGCCATCGTGCACTGGCTCGGCGCCTTGTCCGGCCGCCACCGGTGAAACGACGTGCCGTGCCGAAATCGTCCACCTGAAAAATGGTCGTAGCCCACCTCGACGACGAGCTTCGGTGAGAGCGGATTCCATTCGCCGCTCCGCTCGGTGCTCCACCGACTTGGTCCACCGGGCGCACGACCGGTGAATCCGGGCGGCTCGATCAATGCTTCGAGTCGCTTGGTGAGCGCGGCTTTTTCACCGTGCGGAATGTTGGACGTGAAGCCGACGTGGTGCAGCAGACCATCCTCGTAAAGGCCAAGCAGCAGCGAGCCCACGAGTTTTCCTTTCGACGCGTATCGAAAGCCGCCGACGACACAGTCCGCCGTGCGCGTCTGCTTGATCTTGAGCATACCGTGCCGGTTGCCGCTCTGATACGGCAGGTCGACGCGCTTCGCGATGATTCCATCGAGTCCGCTGCCGAGGGATTTGAGCCACCGCTCGACATCGCGCAGATTGGTCGTCGCGGGCGACAGTCTGACGGCAACGCCGGGCGGCACGTGCTCGCGCACGAACGATTCGAGCGCGGGGCGCCGCGCCTCGAGCGTCTCGTCGACCAGCGACACACCGCGCGCATTGACCAGCAGATCGAACGCAATGAAGGTCGCCGGCGTTTCGGCGGCCAGCTTCGCGACGCGGCTCTCTGCCGGATGGATCCGCATGAGGAGGTCGTCGAACGACAACGCTTTGCCTAACGGGACGACGATCTCGCCGTCGAGCACGAAGTGCTGCGCCGTGACCTCGCGCATCGAAGCGACCACATCGGGGAAATAGCGCGCCAGCGGCTTCCCGGCTTTCGACACGAGCTCGACGTGCTCGCCGTCGCGGAACGCGAGGCAGCGAAAGCCGTCCCACTTGGGCTCGTACTGCCATTCGGCGCCATTCGGGATCTCGCCCGATGATTGGGCTTCCATCGGCGGGAACGTCGTGCGGATCGGCAGCATCTAAAGCATCCGCGCGAGCGGAAACCGGCCGCGCTTCGCCAGCATGGGCTTCCATCCGTCGCCTAAC
>DATEKK010000277.1:0-25852 GCA_035277485.1 Gemmatimonadaceae bacterium | reverse complement strand
GGCGCCGCGTGCGCCGCGCGCCGACCGCGCGCCCGACGCCGAGTCCGCCGGGTCGATCATGCCCGCGGCGGCCGCGGTGTCGCCGGTCGCGTTAGGCGATGCGCGGCCCGCGCCGGGATGCAAACTGGCCAGTTGCGTCTTCACCTCGTCCGTCACTTTCGTGGGGTCGAGCCCCAGCGCCTCGGCGACCTGCGCTCCCTCGCGCGGCGTGCGCAGCGCGTCGTTCGGCACCGTGAGCACGTTGGTCCGCTGCTGCACCAGCACCGACACGTCGCTGTTCATGCCGGGCATGAGCGCGCCGTCCTTGTTGTCCAGGCGAATGAGCACCGGGAACATCGTCACGCTCTGCTGCACCGTCGCTTCCGGCGCGATCTTCTCCACCGTGCCGATGAACGCGCGATTCGGGTATGCGTCCACTTTCACCGTCGCTTTCTGGCCCGGCTTCACGTTCCCGATGTCGCTTTCGCTCACCAGCGTGCTGTCCATCACCTGTCCCAGGTCGGCCATCTGCAGGAGCAGCGTACCGCCGCCGGCGTTGTTCGTCGCCGAGCTGATGACCTGGCCTAACGAGACGTCCTTTTCGATCACCACGCCGCTGATCGGCGCCGAAATGTGCGCGTCCTCGAGCGCGATTTGCGCGTTGTCGAGATTCGTCTTCGCCGCGGCGACGGACGACTGCGCATTCGCGTAATTGAGCTGCGCGGTCTCCAGATCGGGGGCCGTGAGGACGCCCGCACTCGCGAGCGAATTCGCGCGATCCAACTGCGTCTTCGTGACGGTCAGGTTCGCCTCAGCCGCCTGGAGCGCCGCTTTCGCCTGATTGTAGTTGTTGGTCACCTGGCGCGGGTCCACTTGCACCAGCAAATCGCCGGGCTTGACGCGCGAGCCGAGCTCCACCGGCATCTTCATGATCTGGCCCGACGCCTTCGAGCGAACCTGCACGGCGTTGATGGGCTGAATGACACCGGTGGCCTCGACGTCGACGATGAGGTCCTGCTTCGACACCGCCGCCGTCTGAATCGCGTTCGCCGGATTGGCGTTCTTCTTCGTGCAGCCTGCCACCGCGATCAGCGCGACGGCAAGCGGGATGTAGGGTCTCACGAATCGTCTCCTCATCGTCACGCTCACAGGGGTCTACAGATCTCGGCCCACGAGCGCTTCGAGTTGCGCTTTGGCAACGCGATAATTGTACCGAGCCTGAATGAGGGCTGCGCGCGCCTGGATCAGCGCGGCTTCTGACGTCAACACATCCAACTGCGTGGACGCACCGAAGTCGTAGCGCTGCCGTTGGACGCGCAGGTCCTCTTCGGCCGCCGCGACCGACGTCTCGTCGATCTCGACCTGCTTCTGATTGGTGCGCAGCGCGCCGAAGAACTGCACGAAGTTCTGTTGGGCCGCGAGCTTCGCATCGCGCAGCTGCGCATCCGCGTTCCGCTGCGCCACGTCGGCGACGGCGATGCTCTGCTCGCGCTGAAGCTGGTCGAAGATCGGATAGCTGAGCGAGATCCTGAACTGGTTCTGATAGGCGTATTGATCGGCCACGAAGTCCAGGTTGCTGGTGCTGCCGTTGCCGCTGATGTTCCAGCTCGCGCTCAACGTCGGCAGGTACGGCGCGCGCGCCGCCTTTGCGCCCGCGGCCGACGCGACATCGGAAGCCTGCGCTTGCTTGACCGCCGGTCCCGCGTCCGCGAGCGCGCGGAGCGCCGCGCTGTCCACCGACGCGAACGCGAACTCCTGCGTCGAGTCTTCCGGGCTCGCCGTGACCGTGAACGTGGTCCCGACGAGGCGCGTGAGCGCCGCGTTCGCGGTGTTGAGATCGTATTTCGCGGTCACGATGGCTAACTGAGCGTTAGCCACTTGGATCACGGCGCGCAGCGAATCCGACTTCGTCGCTTCGCGCGCGTGCACCTTGGCCAGCGCCTGCTTGAGATTCTCGTTGGATTCCTGCAGCTGCGACTCGGCCGCGGATTCTGCCTCGCGCGCCGCGAGCACCGCGTAGAACTGCTGCTTCACCGACAGCGCGACCGCGAACCGCTGCAGCACCTCGTTCGCGTTAGCCGCGGTCACGTTCGCCTTGAACGTGTGCAGGTTGTAGATCCGCGAGCCGCCGTCGAACAGATCGAGGTTGAGCGCCAAGCCGTGTGACTGCTGCCACGCGTTGCCGGTGAACGGCACGAGCGCGCCTTGCGGATCGAATCGGTCTCCGCCCTGGCGCGAGGCCGATGCACTGACCGAGAGACTCGGAATGAATGCCGCGTAACCCGCTCGCACTTGCGCACGACTCGTCTCGAGCGTGCCGCGCGCCGCGACCGCGAGCGGCGATGCTTTTTGCGCCAGACGCACCGCTTCATCGAGCTTGATGGGACGGGCCGTCGTGTCGACGGGGCCGAGCAACGTCGTATCGTACGCCGGCAACGTGGTGTCGGCGCGCGGGGTCGTGGATGTAGTGGGTTGTTGCGCCGCCAGGACCGCCGGCAGCGCAAACACGAGCACGAACAGTTTCGTCAACGCCGATTCTCCTGACTGCTCTGCGATTCGTCGATCATCTGCTGGAACCGCACGTGCTGGGTCGGATCGAGCAGCTTGAAGATTTCCGCGCGCGCCGCGAGACGAATTGAATCGAGCTTCGGGCGCACCGGTACCAGCGCGGTCTCGAAGTCGCGGTGTCGCTTGTCGAGAATGCTGTCGACCGCCGCACGCTGCCCCGGCGAGAGCGACAGGCGATCCGCGAGGATGTCGACGTTCCGACGGCTACTCGTAGTACTACACGACCCGTGGACCAGACGGTCCACCGTAAAGCCCACCGCGCCGCCAACGACCAACACCGCGATCAGGGCGGCAAAGGCGAGCGCTTTCGAGCGCTGCATGGACGGCTCCGGTCAGGGTGAGATGACGTAGCGCAGTGTGGCATCGCGGGCGGAACCCGGAGCCGCATCTTTAGCCAGCTGCAACGGCGCGTTGGGCGGCGTTTCGATGACACCGTCGTATGCGATGGCCGTCTCGCGCGCGGCGTTGCGCGACAGCGCGATGCGCGCTGCCACGAGCGCCACGGCGGCCGCCACGAGCCCGATGCGGGCGAATCGTGCTAACGGCTGCCACCACTGCTCGACCGGGGCGTCGCCGCCCAAGCGCGCCATGATGCGCCCGGCGAGGGAGGCCCAGTATGCGTCGTCCGTCGGTGCGGCGTACAGACTCCGCAGCGCGCGGGTCAGATCATCATCCCGTCCGTGGGGTCCGATGCGAGGTTCGATGCTCATCGTTGACTCCAGAGGTCTCCCAGCGTTCGACGAAGCGCGGCCCGTGCGTGGTGGAGATCCGATCGGGCTGTCCCTTCCGGTATCCCCAGCATGCTGCCGATTTCGCCGTGCGTAAATCCTTCGACGTCGTGCAGGACGATCACCGACCGTTGCCGTTGCGACAGCTCCTCGAGCCCCGCCGCGAGACGCCGGCGAAGCTCGTCCTGCTCCGCCGGATCGCGAAACGGTAACGCCACCGAGTCGGACAACGTGTCCGCGTCGCGCACGCGGCGACGACGCCCGATGTCGAGCGCCGCGTTAGCCACGATGCGATGGAGCCATGCGCCGAACGCCTGCTCGGGCCGAAACCGATCGAGCGCGCGGTACGCGTGCAAGAAGCCCTCCTGCACCGCGTCCTCCGCGTCTTCATGTGTGGCCGTGATTGCGCGCGCTACCGCGTACGCGCGTCGCTGATGCAATGTCACCAGCTCCGCGAACGCATCGCGATCACCGTGTTGTGCCGCAACAATCAGGTCCCGCTCGCGCGTCCGAGCCGACCATTCGGTCGACGGCTCAGGCACGTGCTGGGCGGTATGAAGAGACAGTGCTGCGTACATGCTCGTCCCGGCAGACGTCCATGTGAGTAACGCGCTCCGCGCGGGAACCGTTGAAGCGCGCCATTCAGCCCCCCGGTACGCCAGCCAGCCCAATGACGTCGGCATTCGCGCGCATCGCGTCGATCACGAATTGGATGTGCGTATCGAGCTCGACCTCCAGTTCCTCCGCGCCTCGCACGACATCCTCGCGACTAACGCCCCGCGCGAATGCCTTGTCCTTCATCTTCTTGCGCACCGACCGCGCCTCCACCTCGTGCACGGAGCGCGACGGCTTCACGAGCGCGGTCGCGGTAATGAGCCCCGTGAGCTCGTCCACCGCGAACAACGCGCGCGCCATGCGCGTCGTGCGCGCGACGCCGGTGTAAGTCGCGTGTCCGAGAATCGCCGTAACCACATCCTCAGGATAGCCGCGCGATCGGAGGAGCCGTGCGCCCTCCGCCGGATGCTCGGCGTCCGGAGCATGCGCGTCATTTGGAAAGCGCTCGTAATCGAAATCGTGCATGAGGCCGGCAAGGCCCCACCGCTCGGGATCCTCGCCGTAGTGCGACGCATAGGCGCGCATCGCGGCCTCCACCGCGAACATGTGCTTGCGTAACGATTCGCTGAGCGTGAATTCCTGCATGAGCGCGAGCGCATCGGCGCGCGACGGCAGATCGGTCATGAGCGCAACAGGGATGGAGTAATGAAAGCCGCGGGGTACCCGTCCTTCATAACTTAGGAGCGGCGGGTCCCCCGACCAACAGGCATACAGCAGCGGTCGCGCTCAGTGCACGGGACCCGCCGAGCCTCGGCCCTTGCCGGTCTTGAAGAGGAAGAGGAGCGGGAGGGCGGTGCACAGCAGCAGTCCGCTCAACAGGTAGATGCGCGAGAATGCGAGCACGTTTGCCTGCGCCATCACTTGTGCATCGAGCAGCGCGAGCGCTTGCTGCTTGGCGACGACCAGCGACGCGCCTTTCGCCATCATGCCCTGTGTGAGCGCGGCAAGCCGTGCCGTCGATCCGGCGTCGCCGGACGCGAGATGCGACACGAGCGCGGCGCGGTTCTGCGCCGCGAACCGGCCGAGCAGCGTCGCCATCACCGCAATGCCTAACGAACCGCCGAGCTGGCGCGTGAGGTTGAACATGCCCGTGCCCTGGGCCAGGCGTTCGGTCGCGAGGTCCGCCATGGTTGCGTTAGTCAGCGGCACGAAAATCAAGCCGAGGCCCGTGCCTCGCCAGATGAGCGGCCAGAACATGTCGCCGGCGCCGGCGTCCAGCGTGAGACGCGACAGCATCCACATGGAGAGCAGGAACAGCAGCGACCCGGCCGTCACGGTGATGCGCGCATCCAGCCGGCCGGCGTTTCGCCCAACGATGCCCATCGTCACCGCCGACGCGAGCGCGCCGGGCAGAATGATCTTGCCCGTCTGCCACGCGGTCATGCCGTGCAGCTGCTGCAGGAAGATCGGCAGCACGAACACGGAGCCGTAGAGCGCCAGGCCGAGCATCGCCGCGATCAGCACGCCGGCCGTGAGCTGGCGGCTCTTGAGGACGCGAAAGTCGATCACCGGCTCCTTCGCCGTGAGCTCGCGCCACACGAGCAGCACGCCCGATGTGATCGACACCACGAGCAGCGTGACGATGAAGCTCGACTCGAACCAGTCGTTTCGCTCGCCGCGCTCCAACATCCATTGCAGCGACCCGATGCAGATCGCGAGGAGCGCGATGCCGGCCGCATCCACCGTGCGGGAGCGTGCCTGGTGCGACGCGTTCTGCACATAGGTGAGCACCAGGATCGCCGCGAGAATGCCCAGCGGCACGTTGATGTAGAAGATCCACGGCCACTGGTAGTTGTCCACGATCCATCCGCCTAACGTTGGGCCGATGGTCGGGCCGACCATCACGCCCACGCCGAAGATGGCCTGCCCGATGCCCACTTCCTCCGGCGGAAACGCCTCGAAGAGCGTCGCTTGCGCGGTGGACAGGAGCGCGCCGCCGCCCACGCCCTGTACGATGCGAAACGCGACGAGCTCGACGAGCGTGTGCGCCGCGCCGCACAGGAAGGACGCGACGACGAACAACATGATCGAGCCGGCGAGATACTTCCGGCGCCCGAAGTACGCCGACAGCCAGCCCGACATCGGGATGATGATGACGTTGGCGATGATGTAGCCCGTCGACACCCACGCGATTTCGTCCAACGTCGCGCCGAGATTGCCCATCATGTCGGGCAGCGCGACGTTCACGATCGACGTGTCGATGAGCTCGAGCACTGACGCGAGCGTGACCGCGATGGCAATCAGGTAGCGATTGCGGTACGGATCGGTGTCGGCGACGGCCGGCGGCCAGGTGGCGACGAGGTCGCCACGCGCGCCTGCGGCGAATGGTCGAAGTGTAGCGGCCATGGATGTGCGAGCGGTCCGGGGTGACGGCGAGTGGTTTCGTTAGGCGAAAGCGTCAGCCCGTTTTCACGTGCGCCACCACCGACAACCCCTGGCGCAGCGGACGCCCCGTGCCGCACCCTTTCGTCACCAGGACGCGCACCGGCACCCGCTGCACGACCTTCGTGAAGTTGCCGGTCGCGTTGTCGGGCGGGAGGAGCGCGAATCGCGCACCGGTGGCCGCGCTCAGGCTCTGCACCTTGCCTTCGGCCGTGCACCCCGGATACGCGTCGATGTCGATCTCGACCGGCTGCCCAACGCGCATGTTCGCGAGCTGCGTTTCCTTGAAGTTGGCCGTGATCCACACGCCGGTGTCCGCGACGACGGACATCAGCGTTTGTCCCGGCTGCAGCAATTGGCCTAACTCGATCAGTTTCTTGGACACGGTGCCGCTCACCGGCGCCGTGATCACGGTGTAGCTCAACTGCAGCCGTGCGTCATCGAGCGCCGCCTGCGCCGCTTCGGTGCGCGCCTCCGCCACACGCACGCCGGCCTGCGCGCTCGTCACACCCGCGTTGCCCGCCGCGGCCTGGCGCTGCACTGCCTCCAGGTTCGCGTTCGCCGCGTCGGCCGCGGCCTGCGCCGCGTCCAACTGCTGGCTCGAGACGATCTGTTTCGCCGCGAGCGCCTTCATGCGCGTAAGATCGGACTGCGCCTGGTCGGCCTGCGCGCGCGCGGCCGCGATCTGTGCACCCTGCGCCGCGTACTGGCTGGTCGCCGACGTCACGGCCGCTCGCGCCTGGCCGGGCGCCGTCGCGGATCCCACGGTGTAGCGCGCCGCGGTGAGATCCGCTTCGGCCTGCGCTACCTTCACCTTGTACTCGTTGTCGTCGATCGTCGCCAACGTGTCGCCCGCGTGTACCGAGTCGTTGTCCTGCACGCGCACCGAGGCCACGTACCCGCCGACCTTCGCGAGCACGGGGATGATGTGACCATCTACCTGCGCGTCGTCGGTGCTCTCGTGGACGCGTGCATAGAGATACGCTTTCAGACCCCAGCCCAACGCGATGAGCACCACGATCGCGACAATGGGCACCACGTATTTCTTCTTCGACGGCGCGGCCGGCGGCTGCTTCGGCTTCGCCGGCGTCGCGTCGGAATGTTCCTGTGTCACTTCATCTACCATCGTCGCCATGTGTGCTATCCATCGTCAAAGGTACTGATCGTCCAGTCGTCGATCGTGCGTGTGCCATGCGTGAGGCCGCCCTTAGGGCAGCGCGGTCACCGATCCCACCGCGCGGGCCAGCGCGACGCGCGCCGATTGATACGACGCGAGCGCGTCCACCAACTGCGTTCGCGAGGTGTTCAGCGTGAGCGATGCCGTGATCACATCCGCGTTGCCCGACACGCCGGCGCGGAATCGGTCGCGCGCCTGCGCCACTTCCTGTTCCGTCAACCGCAACTGTTCGCGCGCCGCATCCACGGCTTCGCGCGCCGAACCGAGATCGAGCAGCGCGCCGCGCACTTCGATGGCCGCTTGCTGCCTGAGGTCGCGTCGCCGCACGTCGATCTCGCCCACGCGCGCTTCCGATTCCTCGATGCGTCCTTCACGACGGAGTCCATCGAAAATGGGCACCGACACCTGCACGCCCCATTGATACGTGTTGAGCTTGTTGCCGCTGTTCGTGCCGAGCCACCCTTCGTCACCGAATGCACTGAGCGACGGCAAGCGCTCGGCGCGGATCGCGCCGGACGTCTGGCGAGCGGCCAACAGTTGCTGGTCGGCCGCACGCAGATCCGGACGATTCTTGAGCGCGAGCGCGATCGCCGCCTGTTCGTTAGGCGCGGTGTCCGACAAGGCGAGGCGCGAGAGCGTATCGGCCAACTCCACGCGGGCATCCAGCGGCAGGCCGAGCGAGCGAAGCAGATCGAGTTGCGCGCGATCGCGCTCGTTGCGGGCGGCGATGAGCTGCGCGCGAACGGAGGCCACTTGTGCCTGCGCGCGGGTCACATCCAGCGCCACGCCGACGCCGGCCGCGAGCTGATCGTTCGCGATGCCGAGCAGCGAGTCGGCGAGCACCGAGTCCGCTTCGCGCGCCGCGAGTTGGGCATCCGCCCGCTGCGCCCGCAAGTACGCGAGCGATGCGGTGACGGCGGCTTGTTCGGCCACATCCGATGCAGTGGCGTTGCTCGCGACGGCCGTCGATTTCGCGCTGCGCACTCGGCTCAGCGCAGCCCAATCGAAGACCGTCTGCGATACCTTGCCGCGCACGTCGATGGTGTTCACCGGGCCGAGCAGCTGACCGCCGGGATCGAGACCCGGCAATGCGAAGCCGAACGTCGCCGTATTGATCGTGACGCCGTGCTCCTGCGCGTATGCCGACACGTTGGGCAAGAGGTCGCTGCGCGCCTGCGTCACCTGCGCCACGGATTGCGCGGCCTGGAACCGCGCCTCTTCGGCCGTTGCACTCTGGTGAGCGGCGAGACGCGCGGCGTCGCCTAACGACAGCGGGCGCGACAGCGCCGTGTCCCGTTCCATGTTTTGCGCCGCCGCCGCGCGCCCCCACCCGGACACCGCGAAAACCAACATCGCCAGTATGGCCGCGGCCAGCCGGCGCCGTGAATCGTGCACGCTCATGCCTTGTTTGCTGCGGAAGAAGTGGGCGCGCCCGGACGCGAACCCGCGCCCTTTCGTACCGCGCCCAGGAAAAAATCGAGGAGCTGCGCCAGCACCTCCTCGTCGGTCAGATGCGCGACGAGGGCATTCCGTTCCCGCTGCGCACACCAAATCCCGTGACTGAGGATCAGCGCTTGAAACATTCGTGCGCCCTCCATCTCGTCCATCTCGCGAAATTCACCCGTGGCAATCCCGTGTCGCAGAATGCCGGCGATCGCCTGGACGTTCCGTCCGGGGACTTCGCGCTGGAAGAACTCGAGCAGGGCGGGGAAGTTGCGAAGCTCACCGATGGCGAGCCGGTGGAGCTTCTCGAACATCGGCGTCCGGATGTGCTGCCATACGGACTGCGCGTAGTCGGTCAACTGCTCCACCGCGGACGCGCTAGTCGCGGTCGCGCGCTCCTGAGCCTGGATGATTGTATCGCCAACGAGTTGACGGATCATCTCGCAGAAGAGCGTCTCTTTGTTGGAGAAGTAGAGGTAGATCGTGCCCTTGGACACACCAGCCCGCTTCGCGATGTCTTCGAGTCGCGCGGCAGCGAGGCCGGACTCGCCGAATACGTCCACGGCGGCGTCAAGAATCTGGCGGGGCCTGGCTTCAGGCAGTCTGCGCCAGCGAGGTTCATCAGGAGGAGCGGCAATCATTGTTTAGTTCCTCACAAGTAACCGACCCGTCAGTCATATAGTTTCAGGCTGAGTCCGCTGGTACCGCTTGAGCAGGCGAAGCTCGTCTAAACGAGGGGACTTAAATAACTGACCGGTCAGTAATATGCTCGGCCGCTCTACATTTTGTCAATCGGTCTCGATATCGGGGTCGGTCGGGGTGGGTGGGCGACGGCGTGGCTTGCCACTGGAGGCCTTCGTCCTACATCATATTTGCCCCCGTTAGACACTCCCCCGTTCGGCGTGGACCCCATGACCACAGCGGTAGCTCCTCAGATTCGCGAACGCACTGCGTTCGAGATCGTGGACGTCTCGATTCAGCTTTTTCGCCGTCACTATCCCACGTTCGTCATGCTCGCGGCGATAGCGATCATTCCGTATCTGATCGTGTTGTGGCTCAGTGGATTCATGAGCCTCATGGCCGGCATAAGGCCTGTCGGCCCGCAGATCGGTCTTGGCTCCCTGGCAGGGCTTTTGATCCCGTTGACCTTGCTGTGGTCGTACGTCTTCAAGGGCGCCGTGATCGTGGCGGCGTCCGATGCCTACCTCAAAGGCGAGGTCGATCCCGGTCGCGCCATAGCGGCAGCCTTGTCTCGATCCGGGGCACTCATCGGCTCCGCGTTTTTGTTAGGCATCGCCATATTCTTCGGCGCGATCGTGTTCTTGATCGGCGCGATTTACGTCTACCTCCGCTACTTCGCCGTCGCGCCCGCATTGTTGCTCGAGGGCACGGACGTCACGAATGCCTTCCATCGTTCGCGCGACCTGTCGCAGGGTTTCAAGTGGCGCATCCTCGGCACGATGCTGCTGTCATGGTTGATCTTCTGGGTGGTCTTCATCGCGCTGGAGGTGGTGGTGGCGTTCCTGCCGGTGTCGCCCCTTGCGCGGCAGATCGTGAATCCTGTGGCGCAACTCTTCGTGTCGCCCCTCGTGCTGATCGTGCTCACGGTGCTCTACTACGACCAGCGCGTCCGGAAGGATGGGTTCGACCTCGAGGTCGCGACGCGCGAGCTCGCGCCCGCGCCCGTGCACTGACCGGCTGACGGACCCGCCTAACGCGACACGAGGGAGCGCGACGCATACGGCGTCGCGCTCCCTCGTGTCGCGTCAGGACGCCTGCGCCGCCGACTAGGGCGTCGCCGTCGCGGCTGGCTCCGCCCGCCCCGCGTAGTGGCGGTTGGTCAGCTCGACGATGGTGAACATGATGCAGAAGAGCACGATCACACCGACGATGAGGCCGGTGAAACCGGCTTTCTTGTCTCCGAGAAGCGGGGGCGCCATTGCTCGATCTCTCCAGAAAGTGACGGTGACCCGGCGCGCGTCTCGCGTCGCGGCGCGCGCCTAACGACTACGCCACGCGCACCGACGTCATCGTGTCGTTGGCCTGAATCTGACGCATCACGTCCAGACCGCGCGTGATCTTCCCGAACACCGTGTGCACGCCGTTCAGGTGCTTCGTGTTCTGCTCGCTCAGTACCATGAAGAACTGGCTGCCGCCCGTATCCTTCCCGGCGTGCGCCATCGACAGCGCGCCGACCTCGTGCTTGTGCGGATTGCCGCTCGTCTCGCACTTGATCTTCCAGCCTGGCCCCCCGGTGCCGATGCGCCGGTCGCCCGCCGGCAAATCGCGCGACAGCGGATCGCCGCCCTGCACGACGAAATCCGGCACGACGCGATGGAATTTCACGCCGTCGTAGAACTTGCTGTTCGCGAGCTTCTCGAAGTTCGCTACCGTGCCGGGCGCTTCCTTGTCGAAGAGCTCGGCCACAATGGTGCCGCGGTTGGTTTCGATCGTTGCGGTTTTCGACATGGCAAATCGATCCTGAAGACTTTAGACGCCCGCTCCCGCACGTCACAGTGCGAGCGCGACGATGATGGAACCGATGAACGATAGCGACGGCAACGCCCCGATGCACCCCGCGTCAGCCGCCGATCCGCTCGATGATCTCCCACTCCTGATCGGTGACGGGCTGCACCGACAACCGGCTGCCTTTCTTGAGCAGCACCATCTTCGACAGGCCGCGCTCCTCGCGCAGACGCGCCAACGTCGGCGGATTTGCGAGCGGCCGAACGGCGCGCAGGTCCACCATGTACCACGTGGGGTTCGCGCGATCGCTCTTCGGATCGAAGTGATCCGACTTGGCATCGAAAGCCGTGTCGTCGGGATAGCCGGCGCGCACGACCTCGCAGATCCCCATGATCGCCGTCGGGTCGGCGCTCGAGTGATAGAAGAACAGCGGATCGCCCACCTGCATGTCGCGCAGGTAATTGCGCGCCTGGAAGTTCCTAACGCCGTCCCAGGACGTCGTCCGGCGCGGCGCCTTCCACAGATCCTGCCAGGAGAACGTCGTCGGCTCCGATTTGACGAGCCACCGTCGTTGGGCACGTGTCATACGAGCGATGATGGGCAGATGTCGTTGAGCACGCACTGCTCGCACTTGGGGCGACGGGCCTCGCACACGCGGCGCCCGTGCTCGATGAGCAGATGCGACAGCATGGTCCAACGGTCGCGCGGGAACAACGGCATGAGCGCGCGCTCGATCTTCACCGGGTCCGTCTCTTTCGTTAGGCCAAGTCGTTTGGAGAGACGGGCAACGTGGGTGTCGACGACGATGCCGTCGTTCACGTCGAACGCATTCCCGAGCACGACGTTCGCCGTCTTGCGTCCGACACCGGGCAGCGCCGTCAACTCCTCCATCGTCTGCGGGACCTGTCCCTTGTACCGCTCCACCAGCGCCTGCGCCATGCCGAGCAGGCTCTTCGCCTTACTGCGAAAGAATCCAGTGCTCTTGATCATCTCTTCCAGCGTTTCGCGATCCGCGCCGGAGAGCGCTTCGGCGTTCGGATATTTTGCGAACAGCGCCGGCGTCACCATGTTCACGCGCACGTCGGTGCACTGCGCGCTCAGAATGGTGGCGACGATCAGCTCGTACGCGTTGTGATGGTTGAGCGCGCAGTGCGCATCGGGATACGCGAGGTGGAGACGGCGATAGATCTCCGCCGCATGCTTCGGCGTCGCGTTGGACTTCGACCGTGCGCGCGGCTTGGTGGTGCGCCGTCGCGATGGTGTCTTTGACGTTCGTGCGCGAGCGCGTGGAGGCATGCGCGGAAGATACGGCGCTGCGTCAACCGGAACCACCGTCGTCGCGCACCTCGACGTAGGCCAACCGCGAGGTGCCGGCCGGCGACGACGGTTGCGCGGGATGCGCGACGAGCTGCTTGGCTCGAGTATCGAGCGTGTGCAGCGAGCGGATCACCAGTGCCTCGAGCTCGCCCTGCGTGGACAGCGTTCGCAGGCCGCGTTTCTCACCGCCGGGGAGCGATGTCGAAAACGCATCGTCGCCCGCCATCCACGGCGCTCCCGCTCGCTCCTCCGCATCCCTCGGCGCGATCTCCAGGCGTTCGATCACGAGCGACACACCCGGTCGCTCGGGGCGAAGGCCGAGGACGAGCAGGATGCGCAAGTCGACGACGGTCCGGCCATCGGCGGTGATTTCGTCGGCCGTCACGAAGCATCCATCCACGGGCTCGAACGGCGCATCCAATGCGACGCGCGTCCAGAAGCGCTGATTCGGGAATTGCAGATACGACGAGGGCGGCGCGGCCAGGTGCCACCCCGACATGTTGTACCGCGGTGCAATGAGCTTGGATGTGACGGATTCGCCGAATACGTAGAATCGTCGGCCCGCTGCCCAGAACCGATAACCTTGCCACAGCAGCTCGCCGTATTGATCGACGGCCTCGGGTGGCGCGTCGTCGGCGATCATCGATGAGAGCGTCGCGCCGACGAGGCCCAACAGGAGAAAATCGTCGTGTCGAAGCGCGTCGCGCCCACGCTGTTCCGCTTCGGCGCGAATTTCTGAGAACGCGTCGGCCTCGAGCGCTTCGAGAATCAGCTCGTATGGTGTGACGCGCGGTTCCGTGCTCACGACGAGGGATGCCGCGCGCTCACGCCTCGACGCGCTGTTCGACTCCCGCCACCTCGCGGAACTGGCGCACGAGCTCGTGCAGTTGGTGTTCGGTGTAGTCGATTTCCTGTGCCGCACCCTCGGTGTCGATGAGGCCCGCGCGCATCGAGATCGCGACTTGATTGAGATAGCGGACCTTGGCCAGGAAATCTTCGGTGACCGAGCGCAGTGCGATGAATCGTCTGCGACTCGCCGCCGCGCGGCGGTAGCGCGCGATCAACTCGTCTTCCGAGAGTCGCCGCGCCATCTGCTCGACTTCTTGCCGGCTCCGACCCGGCAAATTGCCGCGATCGGGGATGCCTTCATCTTCCCATTCGGTTTCCGCGAACCAGAGTCGACCGCCGTATTCGATCCCGTCGTACGAGATGAGCACGGATACATCGAGCCGACGGCCGCCAACCTCGATTGTCGCGAGATATGGTTGGACCGTCTCGTCAGAAGCGCTCATGTGGCCTCGGGCGGTGGTGACGAAGGTGAAGCGAGGGACGCAGTTTCGTCGAGAAATCGCCGGATGGCTGCGAACAGGGCGTCTGGTTCTTCAACGTAAGGCACGTGACCGCTCCCGTCGAGCACCACGAGGCGAGCGTGCGGCAAAGCCCGGGCTGCTTCCTCCGATGACTCGAGCGGAATGGGGTCGAGTCGTCCGTGGATGACGAGCGTTGGGCATTGGACCATCTCGAGCCCTTGGCGTAAGTCATAATCGCCGAGGCTCGACCACACCGACTTCTGGACGCGGGCAATCACGCGAAACGGTGTGAGCGCGCGCGCCCGCTCGAGGCGTCCGAAGTAGCCCGCGACGCTCAGCTCGAACGCGCGCTGCCGATAGGCGTCCGGGTCGCGCTCGCGCAGCCCGGATGCGGCGAGCTGCTCGCGCAGTTTTGCAACCGCATCGGAGCTTTGCCGCCGCGCGAATTCGGCTTCGAAGGTGTCGCGCAGCATGCGCGAGATGGGCGCGGGATCGATGACCACCATGCGCGCCGGTCGAGGCGCTTGGCCGCGATACGCTTCGATCGCATAGAGCAGCGCCAACAACCCGCCCCACGAGTAGCCGAGGATCGACAGGGGATCGAGGCCGAGCTCGGGGACGAGCCGCGTGAGGTCGCCGACGTGCGTGCGCCACGTGACCGGCGATTGATCGCTGGTGCGCGACCGGCCGCTTCCGCGTTGGTCGTAGAACACGAGCTGATACCGGTCGGCCAGCTCGAGCATCTGCGGCAAGAGGTAGTCGTGCGAGGCGCCGGGTCCGCCGTGGAGCACGAGCAGCCGCGGGGCGCCGGCGGGTCCGTAGGATGTCCAGTAGAGCGGAACCGCGGTGGTAGTCGTGACGGGCATGTTGCGTTAGGCGTAGGCTAAGGCGAGGCGGACGGTCTGTACGTGTCCGTCCACCGTATCCTCGAGACGCGCGCCGTATCCGCCGCCGAGGACGATCGCGACGGGCAGTCCGATCTCGCGGCACGCCTCGAGCACCAGCGCGTCGCGCCGCGCCATTCCCGCTTGCGTTAGGCCGAGGCGCCCGAGGCGGTCGCCGGCCAGGACGTCGGCGCCGGCGAGGTAGATGACGAGCTGGGCGCCCGCCGCCCGCAGTGCGTTAGGCAGAGCCGCGGCCAGGATGTCGAGGTACGCGCCATCGTCGGTGCCGTCGGGCAGCTCGATGTCCACGCACCCGGGCACGCGGTGGAACGGGTAGTTCTTCGCCCCGTGCATGCTGAACGTGTACACGCGTTCGTCGCCGGCGAAGATGGCGTTCGTGCCGTTGCCCTGGTGCACATCGAGATCGATCACCACGGCCCGAGCGAGACGCTGTTCGCGTTGCAGCGCGCGAATCGCGATCGCGACGTCGTTGAACACGCAAAACCCCTCGCCGTGATCGGCGAACGCGTGGTGCGTTCCGCCCGACAAATTGATCGCGATCCCATTCTCCAGCGCGGCGTGCGCCGCGGCGATCGTGCCGCCCACCGAGCGATACGAGCGCTCGACCAGCGCCGGTGACCACGGAAACCCCAACCGTCGCTCGGCTGCCGCATCGAGACGGCCGCGGTCGATGTCCTCCACGTACCGCTCGGTGTGGACGAGCCGCACGTTCTCGACGGGTGCGCGATCGGGCTCGAGGACACGCGAAGCCGGGATGATCCCGTCGCCGATCACGCGTTCCTTGAGCAGACGGTACTTCGCCATCGGGAACCGGTGTCCGGGCGGGAGCGGCACCACGTAGGAGGCGGAGGACCAGGCGAACAGCATGAAGATTTGGATGCGTCGGCGATGTGTGGAATGCTGCGTATGTTATGCCGGCGTAGAGTGCGAGACCAGCCATGCCTGCGTGCGCCTCGAGTGGCTTAGTCGGCGCCTGTAACGCAGTTACGTGCGACGGGGGTCGAGTGTCCCTCAGTAGAACGGCCGTGCCCACATCGGGCGCGACGGCTTGTGTCTCGAGGAGCTCTCCCCCGCATGGATCACGCACCGACTTTCGCGCGGCATTTTGCTCGCCTCGTTTGGCAGCTGCTCAACGAGAGCGACGCGTACGACTTGCAGCTGGCCTCGCTGCAACTACTGGTCGGCGCCTCGAGGGCGGGCGCCGTGACCATCGGTGTGGCGGGCCAGGCACTCGTCGTCAACGGTACTCCGTTAGGCGACGGCGGTCCCGAAGCCGAGGACCTCGTCGCGCAGTTGATCGGGCACTCGATTCACCAGACCGCGTTCGACCAGCCCTCGTCTCCGGCCGACGTGCTCCTCCTTGCGCGCATTCTCGCAACGGCGCCGATCGCCGGCGACGGCGGACGCTCCGTGGTCGCTCGGTTGGACGCGCTCGAAGCGCGGACCGTGCACCCGTCGCTCGTGGCCATCGAGGCGTTGCCCGTGCGCACGTCCGTGCCGCCGGCGATCGGCACCGATGTGATTCCCGATATCGCCGTGTTCGCGCCGGCTGCGCGCGCCGGCAATGGAAACGGTTCGGGCAACGGCGCGAGCAACGGCCACGGGCCCGAGCCGGATGTCGGAGCCACGATCGCGACCACCGCGCGTCTCAACGAAATGTTCGGCATCTTCTCATCCACGCACGGTGTGGACGGGTCGCCGGCCACGGTGTTCCAGCATCTGGATGGCGTCACGTCGCCGCGCGATGCGGCGCGCGAACTGGACGCGCTGCTCAAGGTGATTGCCGAAGGCTCGGCTCGCGCCCGCCACGACGTCGTCGCCGACATTCTGTACGGACTCGTCGTTCGCGAGACAGCGCTCACGGATGAAGCGGTTCGCCGGCAGTACGGCGTCGCGCTCCGTCGTATTGCGGTACCGCCGATACTCCGCAGCGTGACGGCGCTCCTGCCGCGGCGCCGCGACCGGCACGACGAGTACATGACTGTGATCGCCAGATGCGAGGAGGCGGGCGCCGAAGCGCTGGCCGAATCGCTCATCGCCGCGCCGACGATCGGTGATCGCCGCGTGTATTACGACGCGCTGATTCGCCTGCGCACCGGCGTCCGCACGCTGATCCACATGCTCGGCGACTCGCGCTGGTACGTGGTGCGCAACGCCGCCGAGTTGTTAGGCGAGCTCAAGGTGGTGGAGGCGGAGACCGAGTTGATGCGCCTCCTCGAGCACGGCGACGATCGCATCCGCGCCGCCGCGGCGAACGCGTTGGCGCGCATCGGCTCCGCGCGACGGGGCCGCGTGTCGCGTACGACACCGGCCGCCGGCGACGGCGGCGACGGGGGAGACCGCGCGCCGGGCAACGGCCACCGATCCGTGAACTCGATCATCAAGGCGCTGGAGAAGGAAGGCGACTCGCGCGTGCAGGTGACGCTCGTCGCCGCGTTGGGCCAGTTGGGCACGGATCAGTCGGTGGACAAGCTCGTCGAGATTGCGCGCACCGAGCGCGGGCTACTTGCGCGGCAGCGGCCGATGCCGTTGCGCGTCGCCGCCGTGCACGCGATCGGTCAGGCCAAGTCGCCCAACGCACAGCAGGCGCTGCAAGCGCTCCTGCGCGACAAGTCGCCCGCCATTCGCGGCGCCGCGTCCTGGGTGATCCTCGGCAAGCGCGACGCGGCTGCCACGCCGGCCTGACGGCTCCGTGCGCCGCGCCGCGGCGGACCCGCCTAACGCTGCGTGAAATCGACCGCCGCCGTCACGCGGCGGCAGGTCTCCGCGATCAGCGTCGCGGTGTGATCCACATCGTCCAGGCTCACCAGCTCGTTGGGCGAGTGCATGTACCGGTTGGGCACCGAGACGAGGGCCGTCGCGATGCCCTCGCGCGCGATGTGGATCGCGTCGGCATCGGTGCCCGTGTCGCGGCCCGCCGCCTGCAGCGTGTACGGAATCGAGAGGGACACGGCGGTCTCGCGCAGTAGACGGAACGCCACCGGCGAGATGATCGACCCGCGCGTCAGCACCGGTCCGCTGCCGATCGGGTGGTTGCCTAACTCTTTCTTCTCGATGCCGGGGTGGTCGGTGGCGAACGAAACGTCCACGACGATCGCCATCTGGGCGCCGATGCCGGCCGCGCTCACACCGGCGCCGCCGCCCCGATAACCGATCTCTTCCTGCGTGGTCGCGGTCGCGACGACGCGCGCTGCCCCCGGCTTTTCCGCGTATCGGCGGAGCGCCTCGAGCACCGTGAACGCGCCGATCCGATCGTCGATCGAGCGCGAGACGATCCGATTATTCGGGAAGCGAAGCATGCGCGAATCGATCACGCCCGCGTCTCCGACGTTGAGCCGCCCGGTCGTTTCGTTCGCGCTCGTCGATCCGATGTCCACCCACAAGTCGGCGATTTTCGATGCTTTCTCGCGGTCGTCGGCGCGCAGCAGATGGATCGGCTTCTTGCCAACCACGCCAAACACGTCGCCATCGGCGCCAATGAAGCGGATGCGCTGCCCCACGAGCACCTGTACATCCCATCCGCCGATGGGCGCGATGTAGACGTAGCCGTCGTCGTCGATGTGCTGCACGATCACGCCGATTTCATCGATGTGACCGGCGAGCATGATCGTCGGCCCGCCGCCGCCTTCGACCGTGGCCATGCTGTTGCCGTGCACGTCGCCGCGTACGGCGGCGAAGCGCGCAGCCTCCTCGCGCCACGCGCGCGCCGGCGCGGACTCGAAGCCGGATGGACCCGGGGTGTCCAACAATCGCTCGAGAAACGCTACGGCAGTGGAAGGCAGCATCGTCGTTCGTTCGTTGCGTTAGGATGGTGGAGCATCAGTCGGGCCGCCGCGCACCGCCTGCGAGCCCCGCAATATGCGGGGCGTCCACCGTCGGCGTAAGGCCGCGCCCGTTGGTCCACCGAAGCCGCGCTCATGCGCTCGCCGGCGTCGCCGGCGGCCGCGGTTTCGTGACAAAGCGCCGCGCCACGAGAAGCAGCCCGGCCGCGATCACGGCCAGCGGCACGAGCACACCCATCGCCGCGATGCCCTGCGCGATGAAGCTAACGAAGTTCCGCCACGCCTGACGAAATGCTTCGGCCAGCACGCTCGTACTTCCGCGCTCGCCAACAACCGGCACCGGCTCGTGCACTGTTACCGAGATGGTACTCACCGCGGCACGCGTCCGCAGATAACGCAGCCGGCCCTCGTAGCGCTCGATCTCTTCGCGTACACGAGACAGCTCACGCTCCACATCCAACACGTCCTTGAGCTTGCCCGTGCGCGTCGCGAGCAGCCCGATGAGCCGCCTCTCGAGCTTTCGCGCGTTGTCCATGCGCGCGTTCACATCGACGTACTCCTCGCCGACATCGGCCGTCGAGACGCTCACCGATTCGACCTTGCCTAACGGATGGAGCGCGGCCAGCGCCTCGTCGAAGCGCGACGCCGGCATCCGCACCTCGAGCGTCGCCGAGTGCGGCTCGTCGCGCCCGTCCTGCACCGACACGTTTGCCACGTACCCGCCCACACGTTGCGCGACCGCGCGCACACCCGACACGCCCGTGTCGAGTACCGCGACTTCGACGCTCGCCTGCGCCGTCCGGATGAGCATCGTTGGCGTGATCGTCTCGAAGGGCAGCGAATCGAACGCCGATACCTCGTCGCTCGACGACGACACGTTGGCAAATGCAGCGGACGTTTTCCCCGCAAGGATGTCTCGGCGCTGAGCGAGCGCGGCGGGTGCGGCTTCGGCTTGGCTCGCACTGTCGGCCGAGAATCCCTTCGTCTTCTCGAAGTTGCCGCAAGCCAGCGCGAGCATTGCCACGACGGTCCAGACGACGACTGTGGTCTTCATGGTCGGCATATCCCCGGTGATCCGCGCGAGCAATCGGCCATTCGAGGCCAGTCGAGCTCGCGCGAGACGTGTGGGAATGAGACGCCGGACACCGCCGGCTCTTGCACACGCGCTCGTTGGGCGCCACGCCGGCACGGAACTCGGACGTTCAACCCTTTGTCGTTGCACTCCCGCGCGGCGATATTGCCACCTCGCGTGCCGTCGCTCTCATGCCACAGGGACACCCGATGCGTTGCCTCCCGCTGACCGTCGCGATCCTCGCCGCATCGCTGCTCGAAGTACCGCCCGGCGTCGCGCAAGACGCACGCAGCGCCGCGCCCGTCTCCGCGCCCTTGAGCAACGTCACCTACCGCGTCACGTTCGACTCGGCCGATGCGCGAAAGCGCCTGTTGCACGTCGACATGTCCTTCACTGCGGGAGGCGGCGACCAACCAGTCATCCTCGCGCTGCCGGCGTGGACACCTGGCTCCTACGAGCTCGACTATTTCGCGCGTGCCGTCCTCCGGTTCAACGCCGAGAGCGATGGACACCCGCTGGTGTGGGACAAGGTCGATTACGACACGTGGCGCGTGCGGCCCCAAGGCAACAAGCCGATCACCGTGTCGTTCGATTATCTCGCCGACACGTTAGACAACGCGATGGCGTGGGCGCGATCGGACTTTGTGATGTTCAACGGGACGAACGTATTCTTATATCCCGAAGGGCGCGGGTTCGATTTTTCCTCGACCGTCACCGTGCGCACCGAACCCGGGTGGCGTGTCGTCACCGGCATGACGCCGGCGCCGAGCCCGTCCACGTACACGGCGTCCACCTACCACGAGCTGGTGGACATGCCGTTCTTCGTTGGGCACGTCGACCTCGACAGCGTGCGTACGCCTAACGGGTGGCTGCGGTTCGCCGCGTATCCGTCGGGGAGCGTCCCCCGGGCCACGCTCTCGTCGTCGCTCGCCCAACTGGCCAGGATCCTGCCTGTGGAGGGCGCCGTGTTCGGCGACGTGCCGTTCTCCACCTACACCGTGATGCAGATCGCCGACTCGAGCTACGGCGGCATCGCGGGTCTCGAGCACGAAAACTCGCACGTCGATGTCACCACGCCGCTGGCGATCGGCGAGCCCATCGAGATGTCCATTTACGCGCACGAGATCTTTCACGCATGGAACGTGAAGCGGCTGCGGCCGGCCGATCTGTGGCCGTATCAATACGCGCACGAACAGCCGACGCCGTGGCTGTGGGTCAGCGAAGGCATCACCGATTACTACGCCGATTTGTCCGAGGTGCGCGCCGGCGTCATCGACTCTGCTGCGTTCTTCGAGCTCACGGCCGGAAAGATGGCCGAAGTGGCTAACGCACCACCCGTCGCGCTCACCGACGCATCGCTCACGACGTGGATCCATCCGGAAGATGGCACCGCCGACATCTATTATCCGAAGGGATCGCTCGCGGGTCTCATGCTCGACATCATGATCCGCGACGCGAGCGATAATCGCGCGTCGCTCGACGACGTGATGCGCGCGCTCTACCGCGAGTGCTACCAGCACGGCACGGGTTTCACGGCGGCGCAATGGTGGGCCGCGGTGAGTGCGGCGGCCGGCGGCAAGTCGTTCGCCGATTTCAACGCGAAGTACATCGACGGCCGCGATCCCTATCCGTGGAAGACGCTCCTGCCGCTCGCCGGACTTCGTGCCACCATCGACACGGTCCGCACGCCGACGTTGGGCGTGTCGGCGGAGAACGATTCAACCGGCGTGCGTGTCGCGCGTGTGGCGCCGGGTTCGTCGGCTGACGCGGCCGGCGTCCAACCGGGCGACTATCTCTTGTCGGTTGCGGGCATTCCGGTCACGGATCCGGGTTTCATCAACCGGTTGCGCGACAAGGTCGGAGTGCGCAGTGGAACACCGGTGTTGTTCCACCTGCAACGCGGCGACGACACGCTCGATGTAACGGGAAAGTTGCAGGTACAGGAGCGCATTACGGTGCGGGTCGACGCAGCCCCTGCTGCGACGCCCAAGGCAATTCGAATCCGCTCGGGCCTCTTGCACGTACGGTGAGCGGCGCCACACTGTACACGACACGCGCGCCCACCCGCAGCTGACTCTTCCCAAGACTCCAATCGGAGACTCGCATGACGGCCACTGCAGCACCCAAAGCGCCCTCGGTGTGGGAAGACTTCATCGACATTTTTACATCGCCGAGTGAGGTCTTCGCGCGCAGACAGAATGGGAATTGGTTCATCCCGATGATCGTCGTCACCGTACTCGTGTTCGCGATCTACCTCGGGACGAAATCCATGACGCAGGCGGTGTTCGACGCGGAATTTGCGCGGGGGATGCAGGCTGCGATGCGCCAGAACCCACAACTGACACCGGATCAGATCGAGAAGGGCAAGAGCTTCGCCGGGGTGGCGTTCGGCGCTGCGGTGTTGTTCGCGGTTCCCATCGCGACGTTCTTCGTCGGTCTGTGCCTTTGGGTAGTGGGCAAGTTGTTCGATGCGACGATTGGGTTTGGGGCAGCCTTACTTGTCGCTGCGTACGCGCAATTCCCCAAAATCTTTCAGCCCGTCGCCGGCGCGCTCATCGCGTACTTTTCGGATCCGTCGACGCTCACGTCTGCATCGAAGATCACCGTGAGCCCGGCACACTTCCTCGATGTCTCGACAACGTCGCCGGTCATGCTCGCGTTGCTGACCCGCTTCGACTTGCTTACGATCTGGTGCACGATCCTCGTGGGCATCGGGCTCGCTGTGGTCGGGAAGATTCCGCGCTCCAAAGCGATGCTTGCCGCGGTCATCGTGTGGGCGTTGTCGAGCGTCTTCCCGCTCCTCAGCGCGTTGCGACAGATGTAGAGCGGTCCCATGCGCGCGATGGTCCTCGAGCGGCCCCGCGCGCCGCTCGCGGCGCGCGACATTCCTGACCCGGCGCCCGGACCGGGTCAGGTGCTGCTCAGCGTTCGCGCGTGCGCGGTGTGCCGCACTGATCTGCACGTCATCGACGGCGACCTGCGCGACCCCAAACTGCCGCTTGTGTTAGGCCACGAGATCGTCGGTACCGTGGCCGCGCGCGGCGCGAACGCGACGCGCTTCGAGGTCGGAGCGCGCGTCGGCGTCCCGTGGCTCGGGTGGACCTGCGGCGAGTGCAGGTACTGCCGCTCAGGTCGAGAAAACTTGTGCATCCGCGTGCGTTTCACCGGCTATCAAATTGATGGCGGGTACGCCGAATGCTGCGTGGCCGACGAGCGATTCTGCTTCGCGCTCCCCGAGTCCTACGAGGATGTGCACGCCGCGCCGCTGCTCTGCGCGGGGCTCATCGGCTACCGCGCGCTGCGCGCCGCCGGCGACGCCAAGACGTTAGGCATGTACGGATTCGGCGCCGCGGCCCATCTCATCGCGCAGGTGGCGGAGTCGCAGGGCCGTCGTGTCTTCGCGTTCACGCGTCCCGGCGACACCGGTTCGCAACACTTCGCCATTCAGTTAGGCGCGGAATGGGCAGGTGGCTCGGACCAGCCGCCGCCCGTCGAACTGGATGCCGCGATCCTGTTCGCGCCGGTCGGCGCGCTGGTTCCCGCGGCGTTGCGCGCCGTCGCCAGAGGCGGCACGGTGGTCTGCGCTGGGATCCACATGAGCGACATCCCGTCGTTCCCCTACGAGATACTGTGGGGAGAGCGCGTCGTGCGGTCCGTGGCCAACCTCACGCGACGCGATGGCGAGGAGTTTCTCGCACTCGCACCACGCGTCCCGGTGCGCACGGATGTCGAACCCATGCCGCTCGACAAGGCCAATGAGGCGATTCAGCGACTCCGCGCCGGCAAGGTGCACGGCGCCGCGGTGTTGACGGTCGCGGCGTGAGCTTCCGTTAGCCGCGTAGCAGCAGCTTCGCGATGGTCGCAAGCTGCATGTTGGACGTCCCCTCGTAGATCGTCCCGATCTTCGCGTCGCGATAGAACTTCTCGACGGGATAATCCTTGGTGTAGCCGTACCCGCCGTGCAGTTCCACGCACAGCGACGTCACCCGTTCCGTCACCTGCGACGAGAACAGTTTCGCCATCGCGGCTTCCTGCGTGAACGGCCGGCCCGCGTCCTTGAGGCGTGCCGCGTTGTACACCATGAGCCGAGCGGCCTCGAGCTCCGTCGCCGCCTGCGCAAGCTGGAACTGAATGCCCTGGAATTCCGCCAGCGCTTTGCCGAACTGCGTCCGCTCCCGCACGTACTGCACCGTCGCGTCGAGCGCGCCGCGCGCGACACCGATCATCTGCGCGCCGATGCCGATGCGCCCCTCGTTCAGCGTCTCGATCGCGATCTTGTATCCTTGCCCAACGGGGCCCAGGACGTTGGCCGCCGGCACGACGCAGCCGTCGAGCACGAGCTCCGTGGTGCTCGACGCGCGGATGCCTAACTTGTCTTCTTTCTTGCCCACCGAGAATCCCGCGAAGCCGCGCTCGATGATGAATGCGGTGATCCCGCGATATCCGGCCGACGGATCGACCGTCGCGAACACGATGTAGATCTCCGCCTCGGCGCCGTTCGTGATCCACAGCTTTCGCCCCGTGAGCACATAATCGTCGCCGCGACGCTCGGCACGCGTCGCCAGGCCGAACGCATCCGATCCCGAGCCGGGTTCCGACAACGCGTAGGCGCCAACCGTCCCCGCGGTGAGCTTCGTCAAATATTGCTTGCGTTGGGCATCGGTACCGAAGCGCGCGAGCGGCGAATTGACAAGCGTGTTCTGCACGTCCATGAGAATGGCGGACGACGCATCGACGCGACTCACGGCCTCGACCGCGAGCGTCACCATCATCATGGTGCCGGCGGCGCCGCCGTACTCCTCCGGCACCGCGATGCCCATGAGCCCCAACTCGAAAAATCCCGGAATCAACTCCGGGTCGAGCTTGCCGGCACGATCCATCGCTTGCACACGTGGACGCACCTGTTCGTCGGCGAACGCCGAGACGGCGTCGCGGAACATGGTCTCATCTTCGGAGAGTACGGTGAGCGGCGCGCGCGCCGCATCGAGGTCGATTGTCATGCGATCCAATGTATCGGATCGCCGCCGCTTCCGTGAGCGGCCGGGCTCGGCGTCAATGCGCGACGGTGACGTTGGACGCGGCCTCACGGCAGGCGTCGCCGCACCAGCGTTCCGGCGTGCCCGCGGGACGCATGCACGTGCACGGTGGCGGCACGTCTCGACCGCGCGCGTCGACACCCGCGCGCTCGAGCACCACTTCCGCGAGTTTCGCGTGCACGCCGAACGCCGGAGTCACCGAGACGCTCACGTTCGGGAATGGCGCAGCGGCTTCGCGGGCCATGCGCGGGATGTCGCGCGTCGAGTGCTTGCCCGGTGAGAGCATGTAGGGAAACACCACGACGTCGGTCGCGCCCGCTTCGACGCACGATGCGAAGCCCTGCGCGATCGTGGGCTCCGCCAGCTCCATGTGCGCCACGCGTACGATCGCCGCGTCGCCCGCAATCGCCTGCACGAGATGCCCAACGCAATCGATCATGCGGTTGGCGGCTTCTTTCACCGAGCCGTGATCCACGAGCAAGATGGCTTTCATGGGCTGGGGCTCCACGCAGGGACGGGTGCGAGTCGACCCCGAAAGCTAACGCGCGGCCCCGTCGAACACCTCGAGCGCCAGCTCGACCTTGCCGAACGGGGCGGACACCTGCACGCCCTGCACGGTGTCGCGCACTTGGACGAGCATCTCGCGCGCAAGCGCGATCCCTTCGGCCAGCGCGTGCTCCTTGGATTGCTCGCTCGCGCGCCGCATGCGTTGAATCACCGCGTCCGGCACCACGACGCCCGGTACTTCATTCGCGAGGAACTCGGCGTTCCGCGCGGAGACGAGGGGCCAGATGCCCGCGATTACCGGGATGCGCACGTGTTCGATGGATGCGAGGAACCGGTGGAGCTGGTCCACGTCGAACACCGGCTGCGTGATCGCGAACTCGGCGCCGGCGTCGACCTTCCACTCGAAGCGGCGAATCTCCTGATCGAGGTCGATCGCGACGGGATTCACGCCGACGCCGATCGCGAAGCGCGTCGGCTGGCCGATCGGATTGCCGCCCGGATCGAGCCCGTGATTCAGGCTGTTCACGAGGTTGGTGAGACCGATCGAGTCGACGTCGAACACCGC
>DATEKK010000276.1:0-3441 GCA_035277485.1 Gemmatimonadaceae bacterium | reverse complement strand
CCCAACGTGCCGCAGGACGTCTACCATTTCACGAAGCGCGGCAACGGCATCAAAGCCGCGTTCGCGTTCGACGCCGCACGCCCTACGTCGTTACTCTACAAGAAAACAACAACCGGCTACGCGCTCGTCGGCGCGATGTATACGGCGCCCTACCGCTCCTCACTCGATGAGCTGAACGCGCGCGTCCCGCTCAGCATGTATCCGTGGCACCTGCACACGAATCTCTGCATTCCGCCGCGCACCACGCCCGACGCCTGGCACGCCGAGCAAGACGGCAAGCCGTTGTTCGGCCCGAAAGGCACGATCACGACACAAGCCGCATGCGACTCGGCCGGCGGGACGTTCTTGCCCCACCTGTTCGGTTGGATGGTGCATGTGATGACTAATAGGGAAGGGGGAAGCGCTCGCTGACGCTCGCTGGGGGAAGCGCTGCGCTGGGGGAAGCGGCGGCGAGCGCTTCCCTCTTCCCCACAGTTAGGCGTCGAGCGGCACCACCGTCACCTCCGCACGCCCATCACGCCCGTACGTCACATGGACCTGCCACGGCTGGCAGCAGACCTCGCAATCTTCTTCGTAGCGCTGGTCCGTGCCGCCCGCGGGATCGATCGCGATGTCGACCGGCTCGCCGCAATAGGGACACACGACCATCGCGTCGGTGTCCACCGTGCCGTCGCCTAACGGAAACTCGTCCTCGAGATCGTCGAAGTCGTCGTCGGGACGGTCGTCGTCATCCGGCGTCAATCGCATGTCACGGCTCCTGTCCGGCCTCGTCCGGCCTCGTCCGGCCCTGTCCGGCCTTGTCCGGCCTTGTCCGGCCTTGTCCGGCCTTGTCCGGCCTTGTCCGCCTTCACGGGCGCGGGCACTTGGACGCGTCGAACGTGTTGTTCACGTCGCCGATCTGCGACGAGAGCTTGCGGAACCGCGCGTCGCGCGCGCCGTCGATGGTCGCGCGCACGGCGCCGTACGCGCGAGCGAGGGCGATGTACGCATCGTCCGCGGTCTGGTAGCCCACGCCGAGTCCGCGGCAGGTGAGACGCTTCGTGCTGAAGTCGGCGTCGCGGTCCTGGAAGTTCCGGATGGCCTGCTCGAGCGAATCCGCGAGTGCATCGAACTTCTGGATCTTGGCGTCCGACGCCGGCGGGGCGGCCGTCGTCGCGGGCGCCGATGGCACGGAGCTCGTTACGTTAGGCGCCGGCTGTGCAGCCGGCGGCGCGGTCGCGGCCGAGCGCGGCGTCGAAGGCGCCGACATCGTGCCGCCGGGCGCCGACTTGCCGGTCGCCGGATTCGACACCGCCGTGGTGTTAGGCAGCACCGGCGCGGGCGGCGTCGCGGCCATCGACCCGCCCCCCATCCCGGCCGTATCGTTAGGCGCGTAAATGGTCGTGTCGCGCAGCACCGGCGGCGCGGCCGCGGAGGTCGCATGCGACGAGAACACGCCCGACAAACTGGACGGCGCTTCGATGGTCCCGCGGTGATTCCACCACCAGAGGCCCGCCGCCACCGCGCCCACGCCTAACAGAACCGTGGCCACCGCGCCGAACCGGAACCGACGCGTTTCCGGCAGCGGCTGCACGGGCAGGTCGTCGTCGAACAGCACCGCCTCGGGCAGCATCACCGGGAGTGTCGGCTGGCTGGTCATGCCCGCCAGCGCGGGATCCGGCGGCTCCGGAGTCGCGCGCCGCGGTGGCGGCATGTGCGGCCGGCGTTCCGAGCGGTCGCTCTCGACCGGTTGCTCGGTGCGGTAATTGGCCCAGTCGATGAGCGTGCGCCGCCGGCCGCCCGGCAGCAGCGCGTCGTCTTCGACGATCTCGTCGAACGGGATGAGCATCCCGTTGAGCGACCCGTCTTTGGCGGTCCGGAAGAATCCGCCCGTGGGTTCGGGGCCGGTGGTGGCGATGACGAGGCCCGATTGCCAGGACTCGCGGAAGCGATCGCGATGCGTCTCGATGTCGATGCGGGCCGGAGAGGCGCCCACGAACGGCGCGCTATGGTACCAACCCATGAGTCCGGCACGGCGGCGGCGCAGCTCGAGCTGCATCCCCAACCATTCTTCTTCGGGGATCTGCACCGGTTCGACTTCGCCGATCACGTGACCCGTCCGCATCGCGCTCGTGATGACCACATAGCGCGACCCGGTATCCGGACACTCGAAGAGGTTGCCGAGTAGGAAGCCCATGAGCTCCTGCTCGGGATCGGACCGGAGATGGCGCATTGCTTCGCGCAGTGCGCCTTGGGTGATGAACAGCGGCACGTCCGCACCCGAAACGGTCGTCGCGTTGTCCGATCCTGCCGGGACCCAATGGATCGAGCGCGCGACCGGCATCGGTTTGCGCAACATCATGAAGCCGCTTTGCATCGGTGTGCTCAAAGCACCGGCACCCCTAAGAAACCAGCCTGGTAATCATACAATCCGTCCTCGGACTGGAAAGACCCGAACTTCTTCACAAAATCCTTTGGCCCGGTCTCTTCGACCAAGGGTTCAAAGGATAACTACGAGGATACAAGGGATGGGGTCGTACACACCCAACCTCAACGGTATACCCACCGGCACGCCCGGCGTTGCGCCGGTTATCTGATCGTCCCCATCCCTTGAATCCTTGTAGATATCCGTTGAACCAACCACAGAGGAGCTCGCCATGGCGGCCCCGCGCGAATGATGTGTACCCCAGAGCCCGGCGGTTTGGTGCATGCATACAGGCAAATTGGTGACATCCCGGGTTTGCATTCCCGCCCGGCGAGTTTGCATTCTCGCCAAAAGACTTTGCATTTGGACTGCACCGAATGTGATCGCAGTCGCACGTTTTGTGATCGAAGTGCACTTTAGGGACATACCGGCCGTCGACCCCCCGCACAATCGGCGCCCTGTATATTCGATCCGATGAAACTCCTGCACGTCGTGGGCGCCCGCCCAAATTTTCCGAAGCTCGCCCCCGTCCATCGCGCCGCGGCCAAGGCCGGATTGGTGCAAACAGTCGTCCACACCGGCCAGCACTACGATGATGCGATGTCCGGCGCCTTCTTCCGCGACCTCGGCATTCCCCAACCCGATGTCGACTTGGGCGTGGGCTCCGCGTCACATGCCGTACAAACCGCGCGCATCATCGAGCGCATCGAGCCCGTGCTCGAGCGCGAGCGGCCGGATTGGGTCGTGGTCTACGGCGACGTGAATTCCACCATGGCCGCCGCGATCGTCGCGGTGAAACTCGGTCTGCGCGTGGCGCACGTCGAAGCGGGACTGCGCAGCCGCGATTGGTCGATGCCCGAGGAAATCAACCGCATCGTGACCGACCGCCTGGCGTCGCTGCTCCTCACGCCGTCGCGGGACGCGGATGTGACGCTGCGCGCCGAGGGCGAGCCGGACAACGAGATCGTGTTCGTGGGCAACGTGATGATCGACTCGCTGCTCCACGCGCTGCCCATGGCGCGCGCGTCGGGCTTCCG
>DATEKK010000275.1:0-7150 GCA_035277485.1 Gemmatimonadaceae bacterium | reverse complement strand
GACCCCTTCGCAGAGCGGGTGACACCTTCGTCATTGGAACTCTATGTCCTACCGATCGAAGGCGCACGCCGCAGAACTTTGGCTTCCGGCGATCACAAGCAGCCGGCATGCCATGGAGCTGAGGGGAATCGAACCCCTGACCTCTGCAGTGCGATTGCAGCGCTCTCCCAGCTGAGCTACAGCCCCGTCAACCACTTGCAGCGATCGGGCGGTTGCGTCTCCCGTCTCGCCCCGCTCGTCAAAAACCCCGCGCGTGGCGGGGCCGCAACAAGCTGTCGAATGCTACTCGCTTCGCTAGGGCCGGTCAAGCTTGGCTGCGCTGCGTTTCCCCTATGACGCACTGTCCTACCAACAGTCACGATCCTCGATTCAGTTCCCTATTCCCCATTTCCCTATTCCCGATTCCCTCGCTCTTAACTACACATAGCATGCCAAAATGTTCAACGACCTGCGCCCAACCGAAATCTTCGCCGCGGCCCATCGCATCCGCGACGTCGTTCGCCGCACACCACTGCGCCTCTCGCTCGCCCTGAGCGAACGCGCCAACCGCGACATCTACCTCAAGCTCGAGTGCGCCCAGATCACCGGGTCGTTCAAGCTGCGCGGCGCGTTCAACACAGTCGCAACCCTCGCCCCACAAGTTCGCGCGCGCGGCATCGTCGCGTCGTCGGCAGGCAACCACGGACTGGGCGTCGCCTGGAGCGCAAACCATTTCCACGCGCCCGCAACCATTTTCATCCCAAAGACCGCCCCCCGCGTCAAACGCGAAGGCATCGAATCACTCGGCGCCTCCGTCAACGCGGACGAGCCACATTATGATGCGGCCATGGCGAAAGCGATTGCGTTCGCCCGGGCCCACGACGCCACATTCATCCACCCATGCACCGGCGACGCCCTCATCGCCGGCCAGGGAACGGTGGCCCTCGAAATCCTCGAGGAGCTGCCCAACATCGCCACACTCGTCACCCCCGTTGGCGGCGCCGGACTACTCGGCGGCTGCGGCGTCTTGCTGCGACACGTCGCACCGAATACGCGCATCGTCGGCGCACAGAGCGTCAACACCGCGGCAATGGCGCGCTCGCTCGCCGCATCGTCGCTCGTTTCAATTCCGTCTTTGCCCACGCTGGCCGACGGCCTCGCCGGCGACATCGATGACCTCGCGTACGACATCGGCAAACACACGCTCGACGGCATCGCCACCGTCGCGGAGTCGAGCATCGCCAATGCGATCGCGCTGTTGGCGAGAGAGGAGTCGATCACCGTGGAAGGCGCCGGCGCCGTCGGCGTCGCCGCACTGCTCGAGGGACACGCGCCGGATTGGCCCGGCCCCGTCGCGATTGTGGTGAGCGGCGGCAACATCGACCCGGATCGCCTCGACGCAATCGTCGCCGGCTGACCCGGCCACCAACACGCGCCTGCTATATTCCGCGACGATCGCCCATGTCGCTCTCGGTTCGATTCCTCGGCACCTCCGCGGCCCGTCCAACGGTGGAACGCGGCGTTTCCTCGCTCGCGATCATCCGCGAGGGAGAAACGCTGATGTTCGATTGCGGCGAAGGCACGCAGCGCCAGATGATGCGCTACGGCATCTCCTTCGCCCTCTCCGACATCTTTTTCACGCACTTCCACGGCGATCATCTCATCGGGATCGTCGGGCTCTTTCGCACGCTCGCGCTCCAGGGACGCGAGGAACCGTTTCGTCTCTGGGGACCGCGCGGTGCCGCGCGCGTGCTGCGCGCCGCAACGCACTTCGGCGTCGACCGCGTCGGATTCCCGGTCGAGATCACCGAGCTCGAGCCGGGCAACAGCGTGGCGCGCGAAGGCTATTCGATTTCCGCCATCCCGGTGAACCACCGCGGCGCCGCGGCCCTCGCGTACGTACTGGTGGAGGAGGAGCGCCGCGGCCGGTTCAACCCCGAGCTGGCCCGATCGTTAGGCATTCCGGAAGGGCCGCTCTGGGGACGCATCCATCACGGCCAGGCCGTGACGCTGGACGACGGCCGCGTGATCGCGCCCGATACACTGGTGGGCCCCACGCGCCCCGGGCGCCGCATCGCCCTCTCCGGCGACACTCGGCCTAACGAACAGTTGGGCGAAGCCGCGCGCGGCGCGGATCTGCTGGTGCACGAAGCCACGTTCGGCGATGAGGAAGCGGCACGCGCCGTCGAAACGGGCCACTCCACCGCGCGCGAAGCCGCCGAGCTCGCGGCGCGCGCCGGCGCCAAGCGGCTCGTGCTCACACATTTTTCCGCGCGCTATTCGCGCGACACCGCGGAACTGGTGCGGGAAGCTCGCGAACGATTCCCCGAGGCCGTCGCGGCGCGCGACGGGATGGACATCGAGATCCCGTACGCGCCGGATGCCGCATCGGGCGCGGCGCAGGAGCGCGCCGCGCCCGCCTAACTCACGTGCCCGACGACGCGGGCGCGCCCGCGCTCACCGAGTCCACGGAATCCACCGTGACGACGGGGCCGAGCTTGCAGAAGCTGCCGCCGCCGCCCTCGAGCGGCTTGATGATCAGCTTCGCGCTCGCGTTGTCGACGAGCAGATCGTTCGGCACTTGCGCGGGCTGAAGCTCGTAGTCCTTGCCCTTCGTGGACGTGAACTTCCAGCACGTCGAGCTGTCAGCCGTCGTCACCATGTGCACGGTCCCATGCACAATGAGCTCGCCTGGCTTCGGCCCCTTCTCCTCTCCGCTGCTGCAAGCAGCCAGGCCGAGTAGAACGAGAGTGACTGCACAACTGGCCCGCACCCGTCGAGCAACGTCAGTCATTGGACGACCCTCGTTGAAGTGGAATCAACCTCGAGCCGACTGCGTCGTCGCACTCGTGCATCGCCCCACATTGGAGGCCGATACGCCTCGGCGCAACCCGCGGGCGGCGCCGAGCGTACAACGTACCGCGTGGGCCGGACTGCGCAACCAGCCGGCCGGTCAGGTGTCAGACCGCGAACTGCGTCACCGGAATCCCGAGCGGATTCGACGCGGCGGCGATCAGCATGGACTTACGAAAGAGCAGCGCCAACTGGTCGTCGGTAAACGAGCGCAAAATGTCCGAAGCATCCAGGTGCGACGTCACGCTACGCGCTTCGGCACTGTCAGAGTTGAACCACGCATAGCGGTCCTGTCGCGCATTCGGCGCGCCGACCAACCGAAACACCACCATTGCATTGCTCGAACCAGCAAGCTTGACGTCCACCAACCAGCGGCGTGCCTCGAGGTCAGTGAACGTGCGTTCGAATTTCCGTTTCTTGGCCATGTAAGCTCAAGCGATCGGTTGGGCAACGAGCGGCTGGCGTCCCGCAAAACCGCCGTCGATCTCGTGCCAGTGGTCGACCACGGTCTCGCCCAACCTCCAGCACAGATAAATCGGACGGCCATCCAACTCGGCCGGAAAATCGACGAGTCCGGCATCGAGCGGCGTCTTGTATTCGGCGCCGAGCGACTGAATCTCCTGGATACAGGCTTCGATTTCGGCGGCCAGATCCTGCGTGTCGCGCTCCAAATCGGCGAGACGCGGATCGGGTTCGTCGGCACGCGACGTCGCGGCCGCGAGCTCCAGCTCCGCCACGCGCTCGCGCCACTTCGCGTAGAGCCGCACGATGTCGCGCACGATGCGGCTGACCAACGGAAGCGTTTTGGTGGCTTGGTCGGCGGTGAACGGCGGGGGTTTCATCGGCCTGATCTTGCGTGTTCGTCCGGCCGTCCGCAAGCGGCGGCGCGGCGCTTGGGTCACATGCCGCGCATGTCGATGCACGCCACGATGCGCATCACCCGTCGCGCGTGCTCCGGGAAAAACGCGTGCAGTTGTGTGGACGACATGTTAGGCATACGGGCGAGATCGGCGCGCACCGAGTCGATCACGGTGAGCCAATCGGGATCGATCTTGACGTGCATGGCGCGCATCTTCGCATCGTTGCGCGTGAGGAACTCGCTCACGAGCTCCTCGTGCGCCGGCAGCATGTGCCGTTGGGCATCGCCGCTGGCCGATGACATGCTGTCGAGGTCGGCCGTCACCGAATCGATGCTGTGCTTGATCGCGACCATCTGCATGCTGTCGGCCGCATCTTTGAAGCGCGAATGAGGGCGCCCCCTCGTTGCCGCGCTCACCGGACTGGCCTGTCCGCGCTCACATCCCGCTGACAGCGCGAGCATCCCCACGCATAGCACGAACGCGAACATTCGATGCGCCATGACACCATCTCCTTCCGGCGCGAGTACGCGTCGCTGCCGGACTGTTATCCGCTCACTCCACCGCGGCCGTTTTCTTCCGCGGCGCGTTCCTCGAGTCGGCGACGACGACGCTCGACCGCTGCTGCATACCGGCGGCGTTCGATGTCGGTTTCCGGAATCACTTTCGGGACTTCCACCGGCCGGCCGTTTCTGTCGATTGCCACGAACGTGACGTAGCACGAGTTCGTGTGCCGGCGCACGCCAGAAATCAGATTCTCCGCCTCGACCCGTACGCCGACTTCCATCGATGTGCGACCGGCGTAGTTCACGCTGGCGTGCATCACCACCAGATCGCCCACGTGAATGGGCTCCCGGAAATCGACGCGATCGACCGACACCGTGACGCAATTCCCGCGCGCGTGGCGAATGGCAGCCACGGCTGCGGTCTTGTCCATCATAGACAAAATGACTCCCCCGAACACGTGCCCGAGCACGTTGGCGTGCTGCGGCATCATGATCTCGGACGTCTCGTGTTGCGATGCGCGCACGGGACGACCGTCGCGCGAGGCAAGATGAGCAGTCCGATCGGCGTCGGATTCGTGCGGGGGGACATTGGTCATCGCAGTTCTGGCCTCGTCGGAGTAGAGGGCAGCTTCATCGAATGCGCGGGCGAGCGCCCGTAAAGTCGTGGTGTCGGTAGACGACTTGTTCAGCCAGTAAAGACGCTGCACAGGAGCCTGGACTTCGCCAATGCTCCAGGCGTGTCGCGCGCTGTCCACCAACTCGATGCGCGCCGAATCGCCTCCGGCAGCCGATCGGGCAACCACCTGCAGGCCACCATTCCGCCACTTCTGTATGGCCGAGTCGCTGCTGTCGGGCAGACCGGCATCTTTGACGCTCCACCAGGAGGGCGAGCCTGCGGCGATGGGCGGAAGCGCCAGTGTGAGACCGCCGCCCCGGTTGCCCCTTCCAGGCGACACGAACTCGACCGCCGGTTTCCCGCCGCGTTGGACGAGGTTGTAGCTGCCGCTGTCGAACGCGAAATCGCCAATCGCCTCGGCGGCCTGGCGTGCGCGGGTGTCGTGGGACACGAGCACCGAATCCATGGCCTGGCCGAAGAGCGTGTGTCCCTTCGCGATGAGCGTTTGCGCGGTGGTGTCGCCGAACAGGTCCTGGACGCTCACGTCTCGCGCGCCGCGGAGGTCGAGGACTCCGCGCCGTGCGATGTGCCATTCGTCGCCCGCGTCCAACGTGAGATCGGCGCGGTACTCGTACGACACGTATGGCCCGAACTGGTCGAGCAGGTCCAGCTCACTGGTCGCGGACACGTGCGGGTCGTTGTCGTCCGAGTCGTCGTCGGGATCGAGTGGATGGTCATGCGGATGCGTGCGCGTGTACCAGTGCTCGATGCCCTCGATCGTCGTGTCGCGAAACACGAGCGAGGAATCGCCGGTCACGATGTCGCGTCGCCACACCTGTTGGCCGACAATCTCCGCATCGGTGTACGACCGGTCATCGTCGGCGACGTACACCTCGTAGAACTTGCCGCCGTAGCGCGCGAGCTGGATGGGTGATCCGCGCGCGTGAACGCCCTGCGGACCGGAATGGACCCAGAAGGTGGAGTCGGCGGTGAAGAGAAGAAAATCCGCCGGCGGCGGTCCCGATGGCGATGCATGGCATGCGGCCACGATGGCGCACGCGAAGGCGACAGCGGATGGGCGGACGCGGCGGATATGACGGAGCGGTGCGGTCATGCGGTGTAACTGAAATATAGTATGTGACGGGATTGGGCCGAGCGTCGTACATTGTGCGAGCGCTTGAAGGCAGCGCGGCTCTATCTCTCCAATTGGATCGTGCGGAGCACCGATCATCCATGCGCAAAACTTTGTGGTTCGTCGCCGTGCCGGCCGTGTGCGGAGCGGCTGTGTTGTGCCCAACGCTTGGCGCGCAGGCGCCGGCGACGCCGGTTGCCGCGGTGCATCCCGTGTCGCTCGACGACTCGACGATCGTGCGCGCGTTGTACGTGAATCGCTGGGCGTCGCAGAGTCCGCGTCGCATGCGGCAATTGATCGCGATCGCCGACTCGACGGAGATCAACGCGCTGGTGATCGACATGAAGGACGAGTTCGGGCTGAACTACGAGTCGCAGGATCCGTTGGTGGAGCGCAATGCGGGACACGGCGGCCGCATCCCGCATCTCGTGGAGCTGATGGACACCCTCAAGGCGCACGGCATCCGGCCGATCGCGCGGCTGGTGGTGTTCAAGGATTCGGTGGCGGCGCGGATGAATCCGGACCATGTCATTCTTAAGCCTAACGGACAACCGTGGCGCGACAAGAAGGGGCTCACGTGGGTGGACCCATACGACACGACGATCTGGGAGTACGACATCCGCGTGGCCGAGGAGATGGCCCGGTTAGGCTTCGCCGAGGTGCAGTTCGACTACATCCGCTTTCCGGAGCCGTATCCGAGTCTGCCGCCGCAGGTGTTTCGCGATGCGCGCGGCGTGACGAAGCCGCAGGCGCTGGCGCATTTTCTGGAGGCGGCGTGTCCGCGCGTGCGGAAATTGGGCGCGCTGTGCACGGCGGACATCTTCGGTCTGGTGACGACGGTGCCGGGCGCGCTCGAGGTGGGGCAGCAGTGGGAGCCGTTGTCGCCGCGCACGGATGTGCTGTTGCCCATGGTCTATCCGTCGCTCTACCCGCACGGCGCGTTCGGCCTCGCGGTGCCGAACGCAAATCCCTACCAGGTGATCTACGACGCGACGAGCCGCGCGCACGAGCGCGACCTCAAGCTGCAGATCGTGTCGTCGGCGCACGTGCGGCCCTGGCTGCAGGCGTTCACGTTAGGCAAGCCGCGGTACGGCGCGCACGAGCTCGAGGAGCAGAAGCGCGCGGTGTACGACGCCGGCTACGACAGTTGGACGCTGTGGAATCCGGGCTCGGTATACGAGGCGTATCTGCCGGCCATGGAGAGAAC
>DATEKK010000274.1:0-2041 GCA_035277485.1 Gemmatimonadaceae bacterium | reverse complement strand
GTTAGCCCTCACGTCGAGCTCCCGCCGGACTTAGCCGCCGAGATGAGCGCCATCGCGAGCGAAGCACTTGCTTAGTACCAGCTAACTCCGCGCATTCGCGCCGCGCGCCCCCAGGAAAATCCTTTCAATTTGAAAGCGCCTCTCCAGTCGGGCAGGCGGCACCACTTTTTTTTGGCGAAATGTCGATTTCGCCATCGCTCGAACGTCGCTATGCAGACGGCGCGTCACCGTTTCGTCGTGGCGCGATCATCCATCGCGTGCGGCAACGTCCGATTTGTGTCAAAACCGAACCAATCGAACGGAATCTTTCGAGATGATGGAACCACTCGGGCCGGAGCCCCGTTTGGGAAATCAACGTACATCGCTTCCAGGGACTACCGAGTATGCAGAATCAATCCGAATCGCAGTCGCCGGGCGCATCGCTGGCTCCTCGCTCGCGCCGCACCTGGATCATCGCCGGAACAGTGGTCGCGCTCCTCGCCACGTTAGCCGCGGGCCGCGCCATCTCGGCGAAGGGTGAGCAACCGCAAGGCCCGCCGCCGGCACCGCCAGTCACGGTCGCCGCGGCCATTGGACGGTCGGTCACCGATTGGGATGAGTTCACGGGACATCTCGAATCGGTCGACATGGTGGACGTGCGCCCGCGCGTCTCGGGATACGTCGAGCGCGTCGCATTCACCGAAGGCGCCATGGTCCACAAGGGCGACGTCCTCTTCGTCATCGACCCTCGGCCTTACGAAGCCGATGTGGAGAAGGCGAAGGCGGATCTCGCGCAAGCCGAAACGCGCCGGACGCTTGCGCAAACCGAGGTCGCGCGCGCGAATCATCTACTCGCGGCACAAGCCATCTCACGACAGGACTACGACACGCGCACGAGCGCGAGCGCAGAGGGTGAGGCGGCGGTGCAGGCGGCACAGGCCGCACTGACTACCGCGCAGCTCAACCTCGAGTGGACGACCGTGCGCGCGCCGATCACCGGCCGCGTGGGCCGGGCGCAGGTGACGCCGGGCAATCTCGTGCAGGCGGGCGCGTCTAACGCAACGCCGCTCACGACGGTGGTGTCGCTCGATCCCATCTATGTCTACTTCGATGGCGACGAGCAGACCTACCTCAAGGATCTCGGCCTCAAGCCTCACGCCGGCGGCGCCCAAGGCCCGCAGCAGGTGAAGCGGACGGTGTACATGGGTCTGGCCGATGAGACCGGCTATCCGCACGAAGGGCACATCGACTTCGTGGACAACAAGCTGGATCCGGTGGCCGGGACGATCCGCGCGCGCGCGGTGTTCGAGAATCACGACCACCGCCTAACGCCGGGGCTGTTCGCGCGCGTCAAGCTCGTCGGCAGCAGCAGCTACAACGCGACGCTCATTCGCGACGATGCGGTGGGCACCGATCAGGATCGGAAATTCGTGTTCGTCCTCAAACCCGACAACACGGTGGACTACCGCGCCATCACGCTGGGCCCGATGGACGATGGGCTGCGGGTGGTGAAGCAGGGGCTCAAGCCGGGTGAGCGTGTGGTGGTGAACGGTCTGCAGCGTGTGCGGCCGGGCGCCAAGGTCACGCCCTCGGTGGTACCCATGACGCCGCCGTCGGATTCGCAACCATCGGTGGCATCGACGCACTAGGCTCGCCGCAACTTCGCACCCGAACGAGTATCACGGAGTACAGGTATGCGCTTTTCGCGCTTCTTCATAGATCGCCCGATCTTCGCCGGCGTGTTGTCGATCGTCATCCTGGTCGCCGGGCTGATCGCGATTTTCACGCTGCCGGTGAGCGAGTATCCGGAAGTCGTGCCGCCGACGGTTGCGGTGCGCGCGGTGTACCCGGGTGCCAACCCCACCGTGCTCGCGCAAACGGTTGGCACGCCGCTCGAGGAGAGCATCAACGGCGTCGACAACATGTTGTACATGTCGTCGCAGGCGACGGCCGATGGCGTGCTCAATCTCACGGTCACGTTCAAGATCGGCACGAACGTCGACATGGCGCAGGTGCAAGTGCAGAACCGCGTCAACCAGGCGCTGCCGCGGCTGCCGGACGA
>DATEKK010000273.1:0-9165 GCA_035277485.1 Gemmatimonadaceae bacterium | reverse complement strand
TGGCGAGTCTATGCTACGAGGTCCGGGCGTTTAGTCAATGGTCAGCCTTCGGGCAAGGGGAGCGCACGGCCTCGACGGCACCCGGGTGGGTCGGCATCGCCCACGCTAACCATTTCCACCGATTCGAGTTATCGCTTCGATGGCAGTCCCTTGGATGAGGAGCCTCCTGATGAGCGTCGCACAGGAATTCTTGGCGGAATTCGACGGCGAGATGCCGTCCACACGAAAACTCCTCGAGCGCGTGCCGAGCGAGCGCGGCTCCTGGAAGCCGCACCCGAAATCGTTTTCGTTAGGCCATCTCGCGCAGCTCGTGGCGCGCATGCCGGGCTGGCTCGTGCCCATGCTGCGCGACACCAAGCTCGACATCGGCGCGGGGGCCGGCTACAGCCTGGAGAAAACGGAAGCGCTCCTCGCCCAATTCGACGGCGGCGTGCATGAGGGACACGAGGCCCTCGCCTCCACCAACGATCGCGACCTCGATGTCCCGTGGTCGCTCGTGCACGGGAGTCACGTGCTCTTCACCATGCCGCGGCGCATCGTCGTGCGGCAGCACCTGAACCACATCGTCCATCACCGCGGCCAGCTCACCGTGTACCTGCGGCTGAACGATGTCCCGCTGCCGTCCATCTACGGCCCGACGGCCGATGCAGCCTGGTAGCTCTCGTTAGGCAAACCCGACGGAACCGATTGAACCCGCTGAATGAGACGCAAAACGAGTACGCTTCAGAGAAGTCAGCGCACTCAGTGCGCACCCGCCGGAGCGCCGCCCTTCGGCTTGCGCAGCAAGATGATCGCCGGCGACGCGATCACGAACGCCATCATGATCAGCATCCACGCATCGTTGTAGCTGAGCATCGACGCCTGCCGCATCACCATCTGATCGATCGCGCCCATCGCCGCGTGGGCGGCCTGGAGCGGCGTGTACCCGTGCGCGATGAATCCCGCCGTGAGCGCGTGCTGCCGCTCGACCAGCGCCGGATTCCCGGCGTAGATGTTCGACACCAGGTCCACGCGGTGCAACTGCGTGTGCTTGTCCACGTACGTGCTGAGCGCGGCAATGCCGAACGAGCCACCGAGCTGCCGCGCGAGATTGATGAGCCCCGACGCCTGCTGCGCAGTCTTCGGATCGAGGCTGCCGTACGCGGAGTTGTTGATCGGCGTGAACAGCAGGCCGAGCCCGAACCCGCGAATGATGAGTGCGGCGCGCGCGTCCGGCTCGCCGGCCGCGGTCGTCAGATGGCCTAACTGCCACATCGCGACGAGAAACACGCACACGCCGATCACGATCAAGATGCGTCCGTCGACCAACGGCTTGGCGCCGTTCAATAAGCGCCCGCAGATCACGGCGGCCACGGCAGTCGCAATGCCGCCGGGGAGCAGCGCGAGCCCCGTCTCGGTGGGCGTGAAATTCAGAATCGTCTGCGTGAACAGCGGGAAAATGAACACACCGCCGTAGAGACCGAAGCCCAACGCCAGAAACAAGAAAATAGACGCGCTCAGCTCGCGATTCTTGAGCACGTGGAACTCGATCACCGGGTTCTTGTTTCGCCTCGACAGCTCCCACCACATCATCCCCGACAGCGCCACGGCCGCGACGATCGACAGTCGCCAGATGAGCGGGTCCTGGAACCAGTCGTTGCGCCGCCCTTCTTCGAGCACGTACTGCAGTGTGCCGAGTCCCACGGTGAGCAGGCCGATGCCCAACCAATCGATGTCGGTCTTGCGGCGGGTCATCCACGGCGGGTCGTGCAGGAAGCCGGTCACCAGGAACGTCGAGGCGGCGGCGATCGGGATGTTGATGAAGAAGATCCAGTTCCAGTTGTAGTTGTCCGTGATCCAGCCGCCTAACGTCGGCCCGACCGTGGGCGCGACGATGATGCCGAGGATGAAGAGCGCCTGCACCATGCCCTGCTGCTCGCGCGGGAAGACCTGGCGCAGTGTGGCCTGCGCCGTCGAGAGCAGGGCCGCGCCGCCCGCGCCCTGCATGATGCGCCACAACACCAGCTCGGTGAGGCTGTGCGACGTGCCGCACATGAACGACGCGAACGCGAAGATCGCGATCGACGCCGTGAGATAGTTGCGCCGCCCGAATCGCGCCGTGAAGAACGCCGTCATCGGCAGCACGATCACGTTCGAGAGAATGTACGCGGTGGCGACCCATCCGATCTCGTCGAACGTCGCACCGAGGTTGCCCGCCATCTGCGGCAGCGCCACGTTCACGATCGTGGTGTCGAGCACTTCCATGATCGCCGCGGTGATCAGGCCTAACAGAATCAGCCAGCGGTGTTTGTTCAGCTCCGCATCGGCGGCCTCGTTCGCCGCCACGGAGTCAGCCGTCGCCGCCGAAGCGCCCGATGTGCGTGTTGGTGCAGTCACAGCCCAGCTCGTCTCCTGTCCCGTTCATGGTACCGCCATACGCGAGCCCGGCTCGCACGGCGCACGCCTGGCGTCGTCCGAACCGGGGTCCGTAGAATCTAAACGGAGGAGCGGGGCGCGATGTGCCCGCGCTGTCGCTACGGCGCCGGCTCCGAGAGCAGTTGGGACACGACGCGATCTTCGGTATCGTAGGCCCCTTCGCCGAAATGGTGGTAACGGATCTTGCCGCTCTTGTCGATCAAGAACGCGGCAGGCCAGTACTGATTGCTGAACGCCTTCCAGATGGCGTAGCCGTTGTCCATCACCACCGGATACGCGACGCCCAACCGTTTCACCGCATCGCGGACGTTGGCCTCGTCGGTTTCCGTTGGGAACTCGGGCGTGTGCACACCCACCACCACGAGACCGCGATCGCGATACTTCCTCTCGAGCGCCTCGACGTGCGGCAGGGCGTTGAGGCAGTTGTAGCAGAGGAACGTCCAGAAGTTCACCATCACGACTTTGCCGCGCAGCGACGCCGGTGTGAGCGGTGCGGAGTTGATCCACGCGCCGCCGCCCGTGAATCCGGGGAACGATCCTTCGACGCCGAGCGGCGGCGGATCGGCCGGCGTCGTACGCACCGCGACATCGCGCCCGCCCACGCCGTCGCCCCCGTGCAACAACGCGACCAACCGCTGCTCGGCGCGCGCGGTCGCGATACCGGCATGCGCGAACACCGCCGCGTCGCGCCCCGACGCCAACAGGAGCACCACCGCGAGCGTCCCGGCGCCTAACGCTCGCCGCGCCCAACGCTCGGCGCCGGCGGCGCCGCGCAACCGCTCGAGGACGCGTCCCCCGGCCGCGAGAACCACGGCCAGCGAGGTCGCCGCGCCGGCCGCGAACGCGAGGTACAACGACGCCGTGCGCACACCCGCTCCGCTCGCCGCAGCCGCGGCAATCACGAGGCCGAGAATCGGACCGGCGCACGGCGCCCACAACATCGCGACGGCGACGCCGACCACCACCGAGCCGGCGATCCCGGTGGCGCCGCCCGCCCCACGGTCGAGGCCTGCGCCTAACCGAACCGGGAGGGCGGACAGCACCGTCGCGACACGCGGGAACAGCAGGCTCGCGCCCACGGCGCCCAAGAGGATCAACGCGACCACGCGGCCGGCCTCGCTCGCGCGCACGAGCCATTCCGCGCCCAACGTTGCAGCCGACGCGACCGCCACGAACGTGATCGCCATCCCCGCCAGCATGGGGACGATGTCGCGAACCACCGATCGTCCGGTTCGCCCCATGACGAGCGGCACCACCGGCAGAATGCACGGGCTCGCGATGGTGAGCACGCCACCGAGATACGCCAACACCACGAGTGCAATCACGCCAACGCCTCCAGCGCACTGGGCAGACGCATCACTCCACCCGCAACGCGATGGATGGTTCGAGCGCCGCCGCGCGCCGTGCGGGGATCCAGCTGGCGGCGATGGCCGTCGCGACCAGCACCGCGGCCGCGCCGCCTAACGCAAGCGGATCCGTGGGACTCACGCCGAACAACACGGAGCCGAGGACGCGCGTGAGTAGCGCCGCGCTGACGAGACCCACGGCGATACCGATCGCCGCATCCACGAGCGCGTGCCGCGCGATCATGCGCCGCACCTGCGCGGGCTGCGCGCCGAGCGCCATGCGCACGCCGATCTCGCGCGTCCGCAAGCTCACCAGGTAGGCGATCACGCCGTAGATCCCCACCGCCCCGATGCACATCGCGATGAGCGCCGCGATGCCGAGAATCGTCAACGTGAACGTGGTCCGCGCCTCGGCGTGGGTGACGATCGCGCTCACCGGCGTCACCGCATAGATCGGCAGCGCCGGCGCGACGTTCGCCACGATGCGGCGGATCGGTGCAATCAAGCCGGTTTCATCTCCCGACGCGCGGACCACGAACGCGACGTCGCGCGGTGCCCACGCCTTGCCGGCGGCGTTGAGCGTCAGGAGCGGCATGTAAACGGTTTCCGTCGCCGGCTGATCGAGCCCCGCGTCGTGCACGCTGCCCACCACGCCGACAATGGTCGACCAGGGATCTGAGCCCGTCATCCGGATGCGACGCCCGATGGGCGACACGCCCTTCCAGTATCGCTGCGCGAACGCTTCGCTCACGACGACTTCGCGCGGCCGCGTCGCCGGGTCCATCGACGGGTCGATGCGCTCGAACACGCGGCCGGCGGCGAGCGGAATGCCCATCGCGCGGAAATAGCCCGGGGTCACGAACGCCATCGAATGGATGCCGGGGATCGTCCCGGGTCGCAGCGGATGGTCTTCGACGAACACGGCGCTGTCCTGATGTCTCTCGTCCATCAGCGGCAGCTTGGTCACGACTCCGGCGGCACGCACGCCGGGTAACGCCTCGAGCGAATCCGAGACCTGCGTCACCAGGCGCGCCACATCGGCCGCGGCCGGGTAGCCAACGTTAGGCATCGCGACCCGGAACGCCAGGGCATGCGCGGGCGCGAATCCGGGATCCACAGCGCGCAGCGCGGCAAAGCTCCGTGCGAGCAGGCCGGCCCCGGCCAGGAGCACGAGCGCGAGCGCGACCTGCGCGATCACCAGACCGCGCCGCGCGCCCGAGCGCGCCCGCCCGCCGGTCGCTCCCGAGCCCGTGGCGCCGAGGATGGCCGACAGCGACAGCGCACGCGCCCGCACCACCGGCACGAGACTCACGAGCAGCGCCGCGAGCGCGGCGGCGACCACCGCCACGACCACGACCAGGACGTCGACGCGCACGTCGCCTAACCGCGGAACACTGCTCGCCGCGCCGGCGGCCGCCAGCACGCGCACCGCCGCCAGGGCGCACCCGATGCCCAACGCGGCACCGATCGCTGCGATGAGCCCGGCCTCGGACAGGAATTCGCCCAACACGCTCAACCGCCCCGCGCCTAACGCCCGCCGCACGGCCAGCTCGCGCTGGCGCCCCTCGGCGCGGGCGAGGAACAGGTTGGCCACGTTCGCGCAGGCGATAGCCAGGAGCACCACGGCGGCGCCCAGCACGACCCACAGCACGCGGCCCACATCGCCCACGACCACATCGCGCAACGGACGCACGACGGCCTGCATGTGCGTCGCCCGCGCCGCGTCCACCGTGAGACGGCCCGGATATACGACCGGCACCGTCGGCAAGAGACGCTGGAGATCGGCGCGCGCCGCGTCGAGCGTCACACCATCGCGCAGCCGCGCAATGCCGCGGAAATCGAACGCCGCCGACGCCGTGTGCGCGGGATCGATGACTAACGGAAGCCAGATCGCAGTCGCCGCCTCCGGGAAGTGGAACGACGCCGGCATCACGCCGACGATCGTGCGCTCCACGCCGTCGACCATCATCTGCCGCCCGATCACCGACGGATCGCCGCCGAACTTCCGCTCCCACAGCGATGCGCCGATGAGCGCGACGGGCGCGGCGCCGGGCTGCACGTCGGCATCGCTCAGCTCGCGACCAGAGCGCGGTCCCACCTCGAGCACGCGAAACACCCCAGCGGTCATGAGCGCCGCCGGCGCCCGCTCGGCCTCGCCGCTGCCCGCGCCCGTCGCAGTCCACGGCAGCAGGTTCGCCGACGTCGCCTCGTACGCGCCGACGTCCGTGAACACACGATTGCCCGCGCGATAGACGAGATAGGTCGCGTCCGATTGGTCGACGTGCAAAATGCCCGGCACCGCCAACGTATGCGACAGGTCGACCAACCGATCCGAGCGCGCGTACGGCAGCGGGCGCAGCAACACGCCGTTCACAACCGTGAACACGGCCGTCGTCCCGCCGATCCCGAGCATCAGCGTGATGCTGGCGGAGAGCGTGAACCCTGGCGCCCGCACCAAGCGGCGCCAAGTCTGACGCAGTCGAACGAGTGAGGTCATCGATCGCGATCGCCCAAGAGGTCTTGGGACAAGCTACCATGCGGTGAGGGCTCGGGCGTGTCAGGTATGTCAGCGTTACGCAAGTCGTACCTGACCGACTGGGTGGCAAGATGAGGAAGCGCTCGCTGTCGCTCGCTTGGGGAAACGCTGACGCTTGGGGAAATGGGGAAGCGGCGGGCTGCGCGCGCCTTGGGGAGAGGAACAACATCAATATCCCCACGAGCGCTTCCCCATCTCACCACGCGCTCATTCGCACCGCGCTACTCTATTGACAGGCCGCGGACCGGGTAGGAGTATCCGGTCCGAATCGAGTGATCCGCCGGATTGCTCGATCGCTCGACCCGCGATCAGCTGGCCCGGAGGAACTCGATGGCCCACGCGCAGCTCCCGGTAGTCGATCAGCCACGCCAGCTCACCATGCGGCAGGATGCGTGGTGGGTGCAGCCGACGGTCGTGGCCATCGTGTTGGCCTCATTCGTCGTGTACGCCACGTGGGCCGCGTTTCAGAACGCCCACTACACGTTCGGCCCGTATCTCTCACCGTTCTATTCGCCGGAGATATTCGGCAGTTCGCCGCACGCGATCTTCGGCCCGAAGCCGGGCTGGTGGCCGGGATGGCTGCCGTTCTCGCCCGCACTCATCATTCTGCCCTTTCCCGGGCTGTTCCGCGTCACCTGCTACTACTATCGCGGCGCGTACTACAAGGCGATGTGGGCCGATCCCCCCTCGTGCACGGTTCGTGAACCTCGCCACAGCTACCTCGGCGAGCATTCCTTCCCGCTGATTCTGCAGAACATCCATCGGTACTTCCTCTACATCTCATTCATCTTCCTGGTCATTCTCGCGCACGACGCGTGGAACGCGCTGTGGTTCACCGACCCGGTCACGGGGCAGAGGCACTTCGGCATCGGCGTCGGGACGCTCGTCCTAACGCTGAACGTCGTACTGCTGACCTTCTACACGTTCGGCTGCCATTCGCTGCGGCATCTCGTGGGCGGCTACATGGACCGCCTCGCCAACCGCCCGGTGCGACGCACCGCGTACGCGTGCGCGAGCTGCTTCAATCGCTGGCACATGCGCTGGGCCTGGTTGAGCCTCTTCGGCGTGGCCCTCACCGACCTGTACGTGCGCCTGTGCTCGATGGGCGTGCTGCACGATGTCCGCCTCCTGTGACCACCGTTAGGCAACCGACGCATGGCTGAGTACGAAACCGTCTCGCACGACGTGCTGGTGATCGGCGCCGGCGGCGCGGGCCTGCGCGCCGCCATCGCCGCCGTCGATGCGACCGGCCTGACGGTTGGCGTGGTCTGCAAATCGCTCCTCGGCAAGGCGCACACGGTGATGGCCGAGGGCGGCATCGCGGCTTCGCTCGCGAACGTCGACGACCGCGACAACTGGAAGGTGCACTTCAGCGACACCATGCGCGGCGGGCAGTACGTCAACAACTGGCGCATGGCCGAGCTCCACGCCAAGGAAGCGCCCGCGCGCGTGCGCGAGCTCGAGGCGTGGGGTGCGTTGTTCGACCGCACACCGGACGGCCGCATCCTCCAGCGCAACTTCGGCGGACACAAATATCCGCGTCTCGCGCACGTGGGCGATCGCACGGGACTCGAGATGATCCGCACGCTGCAGGACCACGCGATTCATCTGGGCATCGACGTGCACATGGAGTGCACGATCCTAACGCTGCTCAAAGATGGCGATCGCGTGGCCGGCGCGTTCGGCTACGACCGCGAGCGCGGCCGGTTCCGGTTGTTCCGCGCGAAGGCCATCGTGCTGGCCACGGGCGGCATCGGCCGCGCGTTTCGCATCACGAGCAACAGCTGGGAGTACACGGGCGACGGGCAGTCGCTCGCCTACCAAGCCGGCGCCGCGTTGCAGGACATGGAGTTCGTACAGTTTCATCCGACCGGTATGGTCTGGCCGCCGAGCGTACGGGGCATCCTCGTCACCGAAGGCGTGCGCGGCGAGGGCGGCGTGCTGCGCAACAGCGAGGGTCGTCGCTTCATGTTCGACGACGTGCCCGAGAACTATCGCGCGCAAACGGCCACCGATCCGGATGAGGGCTGGCGGTACACGCAGGGCGACAAGGCGGCGCGCCGTCCGCCGGAGCTGCTCACGCGCGACCACGTGGCGCGCTGCATCATGCGCGAGGTTCGCGAGGGCCGCGGCAGCCCGCACGGCGGCGTGTACCTCGACATCGCCTGGATCAAAGAGCGCCTGCCTAACGCAGCCGACCACATCAGGAAGAAATTGCCGAGCATGTATCATCAGTTCAAGCAGCTGGCGGACATCGACATCACGAAGGAGGCGATGGAGGTCGGCCCGACGACGCACTACGTGATGGGCGGCGTGCGCGTCGATGGTGATTCGCAGATGTCCACCGTGCCGGGCTTGTTCGCGGCCGGCGAGTGCGCGGCGGGATTGCACGGAGCCAATCGGTTAGGCGGCAACTCCCTGTCCGACCTATTGGTGTTCGGCCGGCGCGCCGGCGAGTACGCGGCGGCATTCGCGCGCGAGCACGGCGCGGCGACCGTCGACGAGTCGGCGGTGTCCGGCGCCGCGCGGCGCGCGCTCGAGCCGTTCGACCGGACCAACGGCGAGGGACCGTACCAGATCCAGCACGCGCTTCAGCAAACGATGCAGGATCTGGTGGGCATCGTCCGCCGCGACGACGACATGCGGCAGGCGTTAGGCAAGATCGACGCGCTCCGCGCGCGCGCCCAGCGCGTGAGCGTCGATGGCAACCGCGAGTACAATCCGGGCTGGCACACGGCGCTCGATCTGGGCAACTTGCTCACCGTCGCCGAGGCGATCACCCGCTCGGCGCTCGAGCGGCGGGAGAGTCGCGGCGGACATTTCCGCGACGACTATCCGTCGAAGGACGCGAGCTACAGCACGTTCAAC
>DATEKK010000272.1:0-3112 GCA_035277485.1 Gemmatimonadaceae bacterium | reverse complement strand
CCGTGATCGCGCATGTAGTCGGCCACGCTGTGATCGATCACACCGGTGGCCTTGTCCCAGAGGGGCTTCGGATATCCGTCGTCGCCCACGGGTCCGTACACCGCTTCCCACGCTTCCTGCTGCTCGGCCGACCGGCCGTGGGAGCCGAGGACCGCCTCGAGCTGACTGAGCTGCCGCTCGGTGATGAGGACCTGGCCATCGGTACTGCGGAACATCGGCCGCTCGGGAAGCACCCACTTTGCGTTAGGCGGCGTGAACGCGTTCGCGTCCTTGTAGATGTCGATGAGGGCCCACTGGTGAAAATCGATCGGGTCGGGATAGTAGATCCACGCGCCGCCGAAGAAATCCGGGTGATAGATCTGTAAGGCGGCCGATTCCCATCCGCCGGTCGAGCCGCCGGACAGCACCCGCGCGTATGGCTGGCGGATGATGCGGAAGTGCGACTCGATGTACGGAATGAGCTCGGTCATGATCGCGTCGCCGTACGGGCCATCGTTCGCGGAATTGACGGCGTACGAATCGTCGAAATACGGCGTGGGATGCAGGAACGTCACCATCAGCATCCGCGGGAAATCATCGGAAGTCCAATCCTGATAGAGGCGGTAGCCTTCGACGCGCCGCAAGTTGACGACCCACGCGCGATGCCCAACGACGTTGGAATCGGCGGGCTCGACGGCGTCCTCCTGGAAGTGATACGGCGGCGCCACACTGAAGTGATCCTGCTCGTAGTCCACCGGATACGAGACATCCGGATGCTCGTCGTATCCTTTCGGCAGCAGAACGACGGCGCCCAGGTACATGGGGTGGCCCCAGAACTTCGTGAGGAGGGCGCTCTGGATCTTGATGTGCTTGATCCACTTCGTATCGGCGGGCACTTGTGCAGGCGGCAGCACCTTGTCGAGCGACAGGTGCGTGGCCTTGCTCGAGTGCGGATCGATATGCACGCGCACGATACCGCTCACGAGATTGCCCGCCGACTCGTTGTACTGCTGACCTTCCCATTGGTCCATGTGGACCCAGATGGTATGCCCGTCGGCGCGGTGCACGTGCGTGTAGACGTTCATCACGGCCTGGGCGTAGTAGTCGCCGGCAGGGACGTCGCCTAACGTCGCGAACGGGAATCCGTGCGTGGCGCCGCCGAGCCGCGTTGCTACGTTAGGCTTGAGCTGCGAGACATCGGCGCCGAACACTGGGCCGTTGGAGCCGAGTGCGCCGCCCTGGAACCGCGGCTCGGGCGTGCTGTCCGTCGAGAGAAACAGCAGCACGCGTCCCGTGATCGCTCCCTGGTGCGCCGACGCCGGAAACGAGACGTCGAACACCGGTCCCTGTTGGGCAGGGAGCGGCGACGCAGCGGCAACGGCGAGGCTCACCACAATTACCGCGAGGGGTCGAGTACGAATCATGTTAGTCATAGCTCAAGACAATTTCTAACGCGTCGCTCCCGGTAGCTGTTTAGCGCACACGAGCCAGCATCTACGCTCATGGGGAAACGGACAAGGCGCGGACAGACCGGACAAGAACGGACGAAAAAGCAGAACAATTTTTGGAACATCTAATTTCTCGCCGCGAGATGTATCTCGGATCCGCAGCCGAGTGGTCCGTTCTTGTCCGGTTTGCCCGTGCCTTGTCCGTTTCCCCATGAGCGTAGATGTCATTACCGGGCCGCATTCGTAACGATTGGCGAGGCGCCAGCCTTGCCGAGTGCCGCGTTGATCGACTTGAGGCCGCCTAACGCGATGTGCAGCCGCCGGAGCTGGGCGTCGAGACGCGTCGCGAGCTCGGTGAACACGGCATAGTCCTGCGCCGTTGGCCGAGCGTTCCCTTGACCGGCGTATGCCGCGAGCTCGGTGAGCTTGTCGTTGAGACCGATCGGATAATTGAGCGGGTCTTCGCTCGCGCGCGTCCGCACCTGATAGATCGCCTGCTCGATGTTCGCAAGCGAATCCTCGAGCGCAGTCGCAGCGTCTTTGGCATCGCCGAGCTGCGACGAGCGCGCGCCGAGCTGGGCGCGTACGCTGCGGATCGTTTTGACTGCGTTGTTGGCGGCGCTGATCGTGTCGGCGATGCGCGTGAGGAGCGAGAACTGCGCGACGAGGTCCGCTTGCGTTGCGCTCGAGCGCGGATCGGGGCGCAACACGAACGACTGCGTTTGCGCGTGGCCGTTCACCGTGAGGCGCACGGCATAGCGGCCGGGGACGACGAGCGGGCCCACTGGGTTGCCGGCCCACAGCACCATGCCCTTGAACGACGCGGGATCGGGCATGCGCAGGTCCCACGCGAAGGTGTTGAGTCCTGCTTTGTTGGGCGCGATGGGCTGGCGCCGCATCGGCACTTCCACGTCCTCGACCCCGCGCGCCGTATCGGCCGGATTCGCCACTCGGCTGCTGAACGACCGGAGCACGCGACCGGTGGCGTCGAGAAAGTCCAGCGTGACCGTGTCGTTAGGCGAACGGAGCCAATAGTACACGACCGCGCCCGAGCGCGGGTTGCCCGCTTTGGGCGGACCCGCGTCGTGTTGGGCGCCGTTGGTCGGACCACCCGAGAACGCGGCGCGATACACGGGGCGCGGCGCGAACAAGAACGCATCGCGCGCAACGACCGCGGGCGCGAGCTGCCGGAGCGGCGAGATGTCGTCCAACACCCAGAACCCGCGACCGTGCGTGGCGGCGATGAGATCGCCGTTCTTGATCGCGAGATCGTGCACCGGAACGATCGGCAGATTGCGACGGAGCGATTGCCAATGCGCGCCGTCGTCGAACGAGATCCATACGCCGCGCTCGGTGCCCACGTACAACAATCCGCGACGCTCGGGATCCTCGCGGATCGTGCGCGTGAATTCGGTAGACGGAATGCCGGCCGCGATCGACGTCCAGTGTTTGCCGTAGTCGGTGGTCTTGTACAGGTAGGGGCGGAGATCATCCATCTGGTAGTGATTCGCCGCCACGTAGGCCGTGCCCGCGTCGAAGTGGGATGGCTCGATGATCGAGATCCGCATCCAGTCCGGCAGGTTAGGCGGGGTCACGTTGGTCCAGGTCGTGCCGCCGTCGCGCGTGAGGTAGATCATGCCGTCGTCCGAGCCGGTCCAGATCTCGTTGGTCACGACGGGCGACGG
>DATEKK010000271.1:0-31103 GCA_035277485.1 Gemmatimonadaceae bacterium | reverse complement strand
TGTTAGGCGTTCCGGTGTACGCGTGGTTCCGCGCGCGCCGCTCGCGCGACGACGCCGCGGGGCCGGCCGCGCCGGCGCCCGCGGCAGAGACGCTCCGTTAGGAGGTCGGGATCTGGTCCTTGTGTGCGCGCGCCCAGGCGTCGAAGCTCTGGAGCGCGGGGTTGAGCGCCTTCGCCTCGCGCAGGTCGCGCGCCGCCATGAACTGATCCTGGAACTCGGCGTCGATCTGGAACATGTTGCCCAGCTCGTCGGCGCCCGGGAACCCCAGACTCCGATACACGTCGGGCGGCACCGCGACGTAGCGCACCGGCTTGCCTAACGCCTGACCCAGCGTCGCGGCCATCTGCGCGCCGGACAGGAATCCGCCGGCGATCCCCACGCGGCGGCCGATGTACGGCGCCCCGCGCTTGAAGACGCCGTACGCGCATTTGCCGATGTCCTCGGCGGCCATGCCCGCGAGCTTGCCCGTGCCCAACGGAAGGCGGAGCTCGAGGACGCCGTCCGCGCCAGGCTTGAGCCCCATGCCGAAGTGGATGAAGTTCTCCCAGTAGAACGACGTGACGAGATACGTCACGGGGACGCCGAGGGTCCCGAAATAGGCGTCGGCTTCCGCTTTCGCGTCGAAGTGCGGGACCTTGTAGTGGCCCATGAGCGTCGGGATGCGCGTGTCGCCTAACGGAACGAACTGGCGCGTGTCCTCGAGCGTCGACCAGACCGCGTGCCGGACGCCCGCGCGCTTGGCGGCCTGCGCCTGCGCGCTCGCTTCGGCTTTCTCGCGCTCGGGCGACATGTGCGCCCAGAAGAACGTGACGCAGAAGGCGCCGTGCGCACCGGCGAACGCGCGCTCGAGACTCGACCGGTCCTCCACGTTTCCCGCCACGACCTCGGCGCCTAACTTGGCCAGTTCGCGGGCGGCCGGCGAGGCCGGCTCGCGCGTGATCGCGCGCACCGCGAATCCGCCCTCGGGGTCGCGCAAAATGGCGCGCACCAGGCCGCCGCCCTGCGCGCCCGTGGCTCCCACCACCGCGATGATGCGCTTGGGCGTTTTGCGCGCGACGGACGCGCGCGTGGCCGTCTTGCCGGTCGCGCTGCGCGTGGACGCTGCCGACGCCTTGCGCTTCGCCGCGGCCGGTGCACCCGATTTTTTCGCCGGCGTTTTGCGCTTGGACTTGGTCGTGGAGGTACGCCGCTTGGCCGCCGTGGTCTTCCGCTTCCGAGTCGCCTTCTTCGTGGCCCCGCGCTTCTTCCCCGCCATGACGCCCTCCGTGTCGACCGTGAATGCAGCGTGTGCTCCACCATCAGACCCGACCTGCGCGGACGATGCACCCTCTCCGCGAACCGGTCAACGTGCTGTTCGTTTTCGCACACGCGATGTCGAAAGCGGACACCGCGCGACCGCGCGGTCGTCATTAACGGCACATAACCGTAGTGCCGCCAACGGCTTGCGCGTCGCCGGGCCTGGCATGTGTTTTCCATTGGCGTCGGCCATCGATCGGCTGGGCATCCGCCTCCCATCTCCAGCGCCTCATGACCGTCATCTGGAACGACATTCGGTACGCGGCACGGCGCCTCGCGCGCGCGCCCGGATTCTTCATGGTGGCGACCTTCACGCTCGCCCTCGCGATCGGCGCGATCACCGCCGTGTTCTCGGTGGTCAACGGCGTGCTGCTCGCGCCGCTTCCGTTAGGCGCACCGGATCGCGTGATGGAAGTGGCGAACATCGGGCGCGACGGCAAGGGCACCGCGACGTCGGCGCTCGACTACCTCGACTTCCGCCGACAGCTCAGCTCGTTCTCGTCCCTCGCCGCCTACGACAACTCGGCCGCGAACCTCACCGGCGACGGCGACCCGCAGGAAGTCTCGCTGGCCCGCGTGGGCGCCGACTTCTGGCGCGTCATGCAGGTGCCGCCGGAGCTGGGCCGCGGCTTCGCGCCTAACGAAGACCAGCCGCAGGCGCCTCAGGTCGCGATCCTGAGCGACCGGCTCTGGCGCACCCGGTACGAAGCCGATCCGCACGTGCTGGGACGGACCATGACGCTCGACGGCACGCCGCGCACGATCATCGGCGTCGCGCCGCCGTCCCTCACCTTCCCCGAGAAGCCGGACGTCTGGGTGCCGCTCGTGTTCAGCGCAACCGATGACCTCAGTCCGGACGCCCGCGGCTCGCACTATCTCCGGGTCGTGGGCCGGCTCGCACCGGGCACCACCGCCCAGGGCGCCAATCGCGAGATGGTGACCGTCACGCGGCGACTCGAGCAGCAATATCCCGAATCGAACGCCGGGCTCTCCGGCTCGGTGAAGCCGTTGCAGGACGCGATGGTCGGCAACGTGCGATCCGCATTGCTGACATTGCTCGCCGCCGTTGGGTTCGTGCTGCTCATCGCGTGCGCCAACGTCGCGAACCTCCAGTTGGTGCGTGCCTCCACGCGCGAAACCGAGATCGCCGTGCGGACCGCGCTCGGCGCCGGACGGTGGCAGATCGTGAGGCAGCTGCTCGTCGAGAGCGTGCTGGTGTCGTTCGCCGGCGGGGTGCTCGGCGTGTTGCTCGCGCTGTGGGGCGTTGCGCTGCTCGTGCGCCTTGGCCCAACGGATCTGCCGCGGTTGAACGAAGTGCACGTGGACGGCACGGTGCTCGGCTTCACGGCGCTGGTATCGTTAGGCACCGGTCTCCTGTTCGGCTTGGCGCCCGCCATCGCGGCGGCGCGCGGCAGTCTCACGGCGATGCTCAAGGAAACGGCGCGCGGGTCGAGCGGCTCGCGCGCCAGCCAGCGCGCGCGCAGCGGTCTCGTGATGGCCGAGTTGGCGCTGGCGATGCTGCTGCTCATCGGGGCCGGGCTGCTGGTGCGCAGCTTCTCGCGCCTCGTGGCCGTGGATCCCGGCTTTCATCCCGAGCGCGTCCTCACGTTCGGCGTCTCGGCGCCGCCCTCCAAGTACGCCGACCGCCACTCGCTGCGCACGCTCACGTCCGACATCCTCGCGCACACGCGCGCCATCCCCGGCGTTACGTCGGCCGCGATCGTGGCCGGCCTCCCGTTAGGCGGCTACACCATGCGCACGAGCGTGCACATCGTGGGCACCCCCAAGGAACGGCCCGCCGAGCGCAAGCGCACGTTCGTGACCATCGTCAGCCCGGACTACTTCAAGACGATGGGCATCCCGCTCATCGCCGGGCGCGATTTTACGGCGCACGATGGGAGCGGCGCGCCGATCGTATCGGTGATCGATGAGACGCTCGCCAAACGATACTTCCCCGGCCGAAGTCCCATCGGGCAGCACCTCGAAGTCGGATGGTCGCAGGATACGGCGTCGGCGCCGGGCGGCGATACGACCACGGTGACCATGGGCGGCGAGATCATCGGCGTCGTGGGCGACGTGCGCCGCTTCAACCTCGCCACGGCCGCGGAAGCCGAGACGTACATCCCGATCGACCAGCCCACGCTCAACACGTTCTCGGTCGTCGTCCGCACGAGCGGGCCGCCTAACGCAGTGGCCGCCCAGATCCGCGGCGCCCTGCACGCCGTGGACCCCGACCTGCCGCTCGACCGCCTGCGGCAGCTGCGCGAGATCGTGAGTGCGTCGGTCGCGCGACCACGGTTCTACATGTCGCTCATTGCATCGTTCGCGATCATCGCGCTGGTGCTGGCGGCGGTCGGGATTTATGGCGTCATCTCGTACACGGTGAGCCAACGATCCCGCGAGTTGGGCATCCGCATCGCGCTCGGCGCCTCGGGGGCCAATGTCATGGCTCACGTGATGAGACCCGGCATCGCGCTCGCGGCATCGGGCGTGGCAATCGGCGTCGTTGCGTCGCTCGCGCTCACGCGGCTCATCGCGAGTCTGCTGTTCGACGTCAAACCGGTCGATCCGGTGACGTTCGGCGCAGTGGCGGCCGTGCTCCTCGGCGTCGCGGTCGCCGCGTGCGCCGTGCCCGCGCGGCGGGCCTCGCGTGTCGATCCACTGGTTGTGATGCGGAGCGAGTAAGGACGTTCGCTCCAGCCAACAGACATCATATCATACTATTATGATGATGATGTCCTGTTGCACCGCCGGGCCACAGTGGAGATAACCCCATGCGAAGCCGCAGATGGTTCGCAATCATCGCAACGTCGGTCGCGATCGCCGGCGCCGCCTGCAACTCGGGCTCGCTTTCGCCCAACAGCGTCTGCGGTGCATCCATCTTTCTCGTCATCGCAGGCGGTAAGTCATCCACGTTCGCCGTCGGCGACAGCATCACACTGATCGCGCAGCAGGGCGTGTTGGGCCCGGGAGTCGGGAGCTCGGGCTGTACGATCCAGAATATCCCGTCGGCCAGTGTGTCCTGGGTGACCAACGACACCGGTGTGGTGAGCGTCGCCGCGAACGGGACCGCACGCGGGCGGGCCGCCGGAACCGCTGACGTGACCGCGACGCACAGCGGACGCAGCGCGTCGATCACGCTGACGGTCGTCCCGTAAGGCTGGCCTTCGGTCGCGCCCGCCCCTATCATCGCGAGCACAGCTGCATCCGGCGCAAACCGCGCGACTCTCTCGAGGTGCACGATGACTGGCTCAATGGACCGTTCTGGTGTCGGCTGGGGAATCCTCCCGATCCGTCTCGTGATCGGATTGGTGTTCGCGATGCACGGCGGACGGAAACTATTCAAGTACGGCGCGATCGGCACCGCCATGGCGATGTCGCACATGGGGATTCCGCTGCCGGAGATCGCCGCGTGGGTCGCCATCATCGTGGAGTTCGTAGGCGGGTTGGCGATCTTCTTCGGTGTACGGGCGCGCTGGCCGGCGTGTCTGCTGGCGATCGAGATGCTGATCGTGATCCTGTTCGTGAAGCTGCACGGCGGATTCTTCTCGCCGCGCGGTATCGAGCTCGAGTTGACACTGCTCGCGGGCGCGCTAACGATCGCGATGTTAGGCACCGGTCCGGCGTCGCTGGCGTCCGGCGACCGCGCCCCGGCGTCCCCGGAACCGTAGCCGGCTGTTTCCGGGGTCATCGGGGAATTTCGGGAAGAATCAGGTGACAGGTGGGTACGCCTGGGCGGCAAAATCCGATCGGGAGCGCGACGTAAGGGCTAACGGGAGGCGCGCGTGGAAGGCTTCCTCGCTCTGTTGTGAAGGATAACGACGAGGATAACAACAGCGACAACGACAGGCATTGCTCGCCTGCGCGAGGGATAGCGGACACACCCGGACACAAACGGAGAAATCGGACTTAATTTCTAACTGCTCGAGATGTCAGCGCTCGAAACCAAACACGTTTCTTGTCTTGTCCGTTCGTGTCCGGCCTTGTCCGCGTTCACAGTCGTGAAACTTTCGTCACCAGCGGAGGCGGATTCACGAAAGCTCACCTCCGCTGCCTGACACGCGCTGCCTCTTCCCGGAAATCCTGAAGAACCCTTCGAGAGGGGCCAGCCTGTCACTTCAGCTTTCCCGAAATTCCCCCAAGACCCGTTTCCCGATCGATTCGAGCACACCCGCCAGCCCGTACAACCTTTATTTCTCCGGCATTGTCATATATATCATGACCATGCTCGGCGAGCTCGAACAGATCGTGTTGCTGGCAGTGTTGCAGGCCGGCGACGAGGCGTACGGCGTTCCCGTTCAGGCGGAGATTCGGCGCCGAGCGCGGCGCACGCTCACGCTCGGCACCATTTACAAGACGCTCGCGCGTCTCGAAACCAAAGGGTTCGTGGCGTCGCGACTCGGCGAACCGACCGCGGAGCGCGGCGGACGCGCCAAACGCTACTACACACTCACGCCGGCGGGACGCCAGGCGGTGCGCGGCAGCCTTGCCGCCCTGCGCCGGATGGCGGCCGGACTCGACGTGGGACTGCAAGCGCCATGAAACAGCCGCCAAGTGCTCCCCCTGCGCGCGCGCTCCGTCTCCTGGAGCGCGCCCTCCCCGCCGACGTGCGCGACGCGCTCATCGGCGATCTCCTCGAGACGTTCGCACGAACCGCTGACGCCCGCGCGCTGCGCGCGGCTCGGCGGCGCTTCTGGGCGGAAGCGCTCGGTGCCGCGTGGCACTGCGGCAGGTGGCGGACGGTGTTCCGCGACGGGCGACGCCTAACGCCCGCCTTCGGCATCGCCGATGATCTCCGGTACGCCGTGCGCGTGCTCCGCCGCGCGCCGGCATTCGCGGCGTTGTGCATCGTGACGTTGGCGCTCGCCATCGGGCCGACCACCGCAATCGTGAGCGTGGTCGATCCTGTGCTCTTTCGCCCGCTGCCGTACACCGACCCGTCGCGGCTCGCGTTCATCTGGGAGCGCGACGAGACCGGGCACCCCGTGACCACGGGGTACAGCACGATCGAGGACATCCGCGCGAACGCGACGATGCTCGCGTCCGTTGCCGCGGTGGGCTCGTGGCAAACCATCCTGTCTGATCCCGCCAATCCCGCGCGCCTCACCGGTTCCCGCGTCTCGTGGAACTACTTTCGCACGCTCGGCGTCGCTCCCGCGTTAGGCAGAGATTTTACGACGGACGACGACCGGCCCGGCCACACGCACGTCGTCGTGTTGACCCACGGCGTCTGGGCCAGCCGGTATGGCTCGAGACCTGGCGTGATCGGCCGCACGATCACGCTCGACGGGACGCCGTACACGGTGATCGGGGTGCTACCCGCATCGTTCGACGACATGATCGCGCACGACGCCGAAATTTTCAGCCCGCTCGGGTACGTGGTGACGCAGGCGTGGGCGTGCAGGACGTGCCGGCACCTCACGGCCGTCGCCCGCGTGCGCGACGACATCCCGTTTGCGCGCGCGCAGGCGCAGCTCAACCAGCTCTCTGCCCAACTGGTGCGGGCCCACCCGACGGATTATCCGGCCGTCGGCATGTTTCTCACGCCGATGCAGCAGGACGCGACCAAGGCGTCGCGCCCCGCGCTGCTCGCGATCCTCGGCGCGGCCATGCTCGTGCTGCTCATTGCGCTGGCCAACGTGGCGAATCTGCAGCTGGCGCGTGGCATGCGGCGCGACGACGAATTCGCCGTTCGTATCGCGCTCGGCGCGCGGCCGGGCCGCCTCACGCAGCAGCTCCTGGCCGAAGGCCTCGTCATCGCCGCCGCCGGCGGTGCGTTAGGCGTAGCGCTGGGCGCCGCGGCGCTGCCGGTGCTCGTCGCGCGCCTGCCGCGGACGATTCCCCGGTTGGACGCCGTGCACCTCGACCTGCCGGTGCTGGCGTTCGTCGCGCTCATCGTCATCGGGGTCGCGATCGTGACCGGACTGGTGCCCGCGCGCAGTGCGCGCCGTCGTGCCGTCGATGCGGCGGCGCTGCGCGGCGGATCGCGCCTGACGGCAAGAGCCGGCGCCGCGACGCGTTCGATGCTCGTGATCGGCGAGGTCGCGCTCGCTTTGCTGCTGCTCGTGAGCGCCGGCCTCCTCGCGCGGAGTCTCACGAACCTGCTCGCCGTGGACCCCGGGTTCGATCCGGCCAATCTCATCACGATGCGCATCGTGTCCTCCGGTCCGGCGTATCGCACCGACGCCGCGACACTCGACTACCGGCGGCGCGCCATCGCCGCGATGCGCGAGATTCCCGGTGTGCTCGATGCGGCGACGAGTACGGCGCTCCCGCTGTCCGGCGATCTCGACCGCTACGGCATCACGGCGCAGGACAAGCCGCTCGCGAATCCGGCGCTCGCGCCGTACGCCACCGGCTATCGGGTGAACGGCGACTTCGTGCGCACGATGCGCATACACGTGATCGCGGGGCGCGATCTCACGGTGCAGGATGCGCGGGACGCTGCCGCGCCGGTGGCGCTGGTGAGCGACGCGCTGGCCCGATCGATCTGGGGCGGCGAATCGCCGCTCGGGAAGCAGATCCAGGTGCCTAACGCACGGGCGAAATGGTCCCAGGTCGTAGGCGTCGTGGGCGACGTGCGGCACGCGTCGCTCGACGGCGACGATGGGCGCGCCGTGTATCTCCCGGAAGCGGCGTGGGGTTGGGCGAACGACGAAGCGGCGCTGGTGGTCCGCACGCGCGGGACTTCGCCCAAGCTGGTGCGCGCGGTTCGCGCGGCCGTCGCCTCGATCGACCCGTCGCAGCCCGTCACCGAGGTGCGCACCATGGATGCGGTGGTGTCGCGGTCCACCGCGCAGCGGCAGCTCGCGCTCGCGCTCTTCGGAGCGTTCGCGCTGCTCGCGATGGCGCTCGCGGCGGCGGGCATTTACGGTGTGCTCGCCGGCAGCGTGGCCGAGCGCACGCGGGAGATCGGGCTGCGCGGTGCGTTAGGCGCAACGCCGCGGGATCTCCTGCTGCTCGTAGTGAGGCACGGGCTGCGCCTCGCGGCCATCGGCGTGGTCATTGGCCTCGCGGGGGCGCTGGCATCGACGCGGCTGCTGCGCGCGATGCTGTTCGGCGTTGGCCCAACGGACCCGTGGATGTTGGGCGGCGCCGCGGCGGGGTTGTTCGTGATCGCGGCGGTCGCGTGCGCGGTGCCGGCGTGGCGTGCGGTGCGGGTCGATCCGGTCACCGCATTGCGGGAGTAGCCTTGGGTTACGGTGGTGTCATGCCAAACCGGTTCCACCGGATCGACCGGTCGTCGGCGTCCCAGGACCAGTAGACAAAGAGAGGTCGGGCGAATATTGCGCCGGCAGGCACGAAGCCCCTCATGCGGCTGTCCACGCTCTCGTCGCGGTTGTCGCCTAACACAAAGTAATCGCTGTCCGGCACCACGAGGGGTCCCCAGCTCTTGAGCGTCGGCCGATACACCGTCTGGTTGACATCGGCGACGAGATACCGGTTCTGCCAGTAATAGTCCGTCGAGTCCATCGCCGGCGGATCCGATGCGTACGGATCGCCGCGTCGCGCATATGGCTCGGAGACGGTGTCGCCGTCGATCGACAACTGCCCGTTGGACATCGCGACCGTGTCACCCGGAATCGCAACGACTCGCTTGAGGTACGGCACGCCGGCGAGTCGGTATACGACCACCTCTCCCCGCAGCGGCAGATGCTTGATCGGCACCGTCACGATGTAGTCACCGGCCATCCATGACGGCTCCATGGAGCCGGTCGGCAGGCGAAACGCCTGCAATCCCGGATCTTTCCGGGCTTGCGTGAACCCCGCGTACAATAGAACCGCCTGGATGAGCAGCGCAGAAACGTACACGTACCAGCGGTTGTACCTCCTGAGCGCAAATGGAACCGGAGCGCGGCGCGCGACCAGCGCAGCATCGACCATCAGGCCGATTCTGACGCCTAACCCAAGGAGGACCGCGGCGGCGATGCGACCTGGCGTCGGACGACTCATCCATCGGGTGGTGATCCCGGCGGACACCGCGAACGCGAACACCCAGACGCACGCGGCGCGCCGCGCGCGTCCGGCGTAAAGCTGGCCTAACCCACTCAAAACGAGGGTGAGGAGCGCCGCAATCCATGGACGACGGCGCCGATCTGGCACAGTGAAATTCGTCGTGACGTCGACGACCGGCGGTGACGCAGTCATTGCCGTCCGGGCAGCTCCGACTCCGCGGCGATGCAGAGGCCGAGGTCGCGCAGCAACCCATCCTCGAGCCCGTACACCCACCCGTGCACGGACAGCGATTGTCCCCGCGCCCACGCGTCGCGCACCACCGTGGTCTGCGCGGCGTTCACCACCTGCTCCACCACGTTGAGCTCGCACAGCCGGCGCAGGCGCGCATCGTCGTTAGGCAGCGCGTCCAGCTCCTGGTGGTGCTTCCAGCGCACGTCCTGCACGTGGCGCAGCCAGTTGTCCACCACGCCTAACTTGTCGCCGCGCAGCGCGGCCGTCACGCCGCCGCAGCCGTAGTGCCCGCACACGATGATGTGCCGCACGCGCAGATACTCCACCGCGAACTGCATCACCGACAAGCAGTTGAGATCCGAGTGCACCACCACGTTCGCGATGTTGCGGTGGACGAACATCTCGCCCGGCGGCAATCCGACGATCTGGTTCGCCGGCACGCGGCTGTCGGAGCAGCCGATCCACAGGTATTGCGGCGCCTGTTGGCCGGCGAGACGCGTGAAGAACGCCGGGTCCTGCCGCGTCATGTCCGCGGCCCAGGCCCGGTTGTTGGCGAAGAGATGGCTCAAACTGCGCATGCCAGGTCAGCTCGTGGAGTCGATTGCATCCGTGCAGGACCGCCGGCCCGCAATGATAGGCCGGCGATCTCAGCGGCGAAAGTCTCTGCGCTTGCCACGAGCCCGCGTCGCATCAGTGCGAGAGATGCGCTCCCGCCAGCGTGGCCACCGCGCCCAACGTGGTCTGCGCGGCGTTCAAGCCCAACCGGAAATCATCGTCGGTGTACGTCGTGAACACGTCCGTCGGCTGATGCCAGTTCGGATCCCACCCCGCGCCGATCTGCATCCCGCGCTCGTTCTCGCGCACGCTGATTGCCGGCACCAGATCCTGGAAGGGCGCCGAGTCGGTGTTGGTCATGTGCGGACCCACGGCGGCCGGATAGTCCGTGGCGTATTTCTCGTTCGCGGCGCGGAACTCCCACGCCATTGTCTCGGCCTCCGCGGCGAACTTGGACGCCGACTGGAACTCGATGTTGACGTCCGCTTCGGGCCGCTGCGTTTTGCTCACGATACCGTCAGCGTTAGGCATTCCGTGATCGAACATCATCATGTCGTGCTGGATCATGCCCAACCACTTGGGCTCGGGATACTGTCCGGATCCGGCCGGATCTTCCTTGCCCTGCAGCGCCGCGCGCTGCGCGACGTACGCGCGCGAGCCGTTGAGGCCCGTTTCTTCGTTGTTCCAGAGGATGAACCGGATGGACACGTCGGTGTGCACATCGGGCATGCTGAACACGCGCGCCAGCTCCATGACTAACGCGGTGCCCGAGCCATCGTCGTTGGCCGCCTGGCCCCAGCCGATGCCATCCATGTGCCCGCCCACGATGTACATCTCATCGGGATGCACGCTCCCGATCTTCGTGCAATACACCTCCTGCCGCTGGCCCGGTGTGCTCGGCTGCGAGTCGAGCGCGCGAATCTTCGGGTCCGGCTGCTTGAGCGAATCGGTGTTGACGCCCGTCGGGCCGACGTGGCCGCGAATGCGCGAGCCGCCCTGCCCTTCGCCGCGCGCCCGCGCGCGCTGAAAGGCCGCGATCTGTTCCGGCGTTGGGCGCTCGCGCGGCGGGGGCGGCTGATAATCGTACGTGATCCGTTCCGTGTTCGTGCACCCGTAGCTCTTGAGCTGCGCCTCGATCCAATCCACGGCCTCCCGATTCCGATCCGTGCCCTGACGCCGGTCGCCGAACTGCGTGAGGCCCTTCACCGTGGCCTTGTAGCGGTCCAGCGTTAGGCGAGAAACCAGCTCCGTGATCTGCGGATTCGCCGTGTCGCGCGGAACACCGCGCGCCGCCTGCGCGGCCGGAGCGGTAGCGCCGGCCGACGCCAGCACGGCGCCGGCAACGAGAACGAGATGGTGGAGCGCATGACGCATGACGAGGGAACTCGGGTCGAAGGGTTGGCGCCGGTCGCCGGCGCGGCGTCGAGCCACGACACCACCATGACTACGAATGAACACCGGGCTCCGCTGACGCACAATGCATCGCCGGCCGCCACACGAGCGATATTGCAGGTCGAAGAAAAATGTCCGGCAGCGGCGCATGCGAACGTCGATCAAGTGTCGCACGACGCGGCGCCACGCCGGATGCCGCCGACTTCACTCACACGAGAGGCACGAACCATGAGCGACTACATTTACCTGTTTCGCACCACGGCGGAAGCTCGGCGCGCCGCGATGGGAACCCCGGAGCTCGCCCAACAGAGCATGCAGCGCTGGCTCGCCTGGCTGCGCGACCTCGAAACCAACGGTCACCTCAAGAATAGAGGCCAGCCGCTCGAGAACGAGGGGAAACTGGTGCGCGGCAAGAGCAAGGTGATCACCGACGGCCCCTTCGCCGAAGTCAAAGATCTCGTGGCCGGCTTCATGATCGTCGAAGCGCGCGACATCGCGCAGGCGGCAGAGCTCGCCAAAGGCTGCCCGATTCTCGAAGGCGATGGCGCGGTCGAAGTACGACCCGTCATGGCGATGAACTTCTAACGACACCGTTGCGCCGCGCCGATGCCCAACGCAACGGCGCGGCGTACCCTCAAGCCACGTGCAGCTCGACGAGCATCTCTTCCGCCGCGAATCGGCGCGCATGGTCGCCGCGCTCACCCGCATCTTTGGCGTGCATAACTTGTCGCTGGCCGAAGACGTGGTGCAAGATGCGTTCTGCCGCGCGCTCGAGGTGTGGAAGGTGCGCGGCGTGCCGGACAATCCGTCCGCGTGGCTCATGGCCACCGCGAAAAATCGCGCGCTCGATGTCATTCGCCGCGAGCGCACGGCCACGACCTTCGCGCCCGAGCTCTCGCGCATGTTCGAGAGCGAGTGGACACTCGCCCCGGTGGTCGACGAAGCATTCGCATCCGAGATCATCCGCGATGAACAATTGCGCATGATGTTCTCGTGCTGCGACCCGCGTCTCAAGGAAGAAGTACAGATCGCGCTCGTGCTCAACATTCTCTGCGGATTCGGCGCGCAGGAAATCGCCGGCGCCTTTCTGGCCGGACGCGCGGCCGTGGAGAAGCGCATCGCGCGCGGCAAGCAGTCGCTGGCCACGTCGCGGCGCTTGTTCGATCTCACCGACGACGACGTCGCGTCACGCCTCCCGGTGGTGCAGCGCGCCCTGTATCTCCTGTTCAACGAGGGCTACCACAGTGTCACGGCCGACTCGGTCGTGCGCACAGACCTGTGCCGCGAGGCCATCCGCCTAACGGAACTCCTGGCCGGCGATCCGCGCACGGGCACGCCATCCACGCACGCGCTCGCGGCGCTCATGAGTCTGCACGCGTCGCGCCTGCCAGGACGCCTCACCGGCGCCGGCGATCTGAGCCCGCTCGTCGACCAGGATCGAACAACATGGGACACGGCGCTCATCGCGCACGGCATCGCCTTGCTCGAGCAGTCCGCGCGCGGCAGCGAGATCAGCGTGTATCACCTGGAAGCCGCGATCGCCGCCGCGCACGTGCAGGCGCCGAGCGTCGAACGCACGGACTGGAACACCATCGTCGAGTTGTACGATCGCTTGATGGACATCGCGCCGTCACCGGTCGTTGCGCTCAATCGCGCGATCGCGCTTGCCCAACGCGATGGCCCGGAGCGCGGCATCGACGCGCTCCATCGAATTCCCGCCGCCGAGCGGCTGGCCGAATATCCGTTCTATCGCGCGGCATTCGGCGAGCTCGAGTTGCGCCGTGGACGGCGCGATGACGCGCGTTCCCACTTCGAGGCAGCGATCCACCTCGCGCGCAACGCCACCGAGCGCCGCTTTTTCGAAAAACGCCTTGAGAGCTGCGATTCGCAGTAGCGACCGCCGGTGTTGGCACGCGCCGTGCTTGATTGGGCGAGGTGGAACGCCCATCCCAGACGCCCGCACAACCGGAACGACCCGACATGCGCCGGGGTCAGCTTCTGCGTCGCGTTGCACTCGGCCTCCTGGTCACGATCGTGATTCTCGTGGCCATCGTGCCGGTCGCCGCGCTCCTCGCTCTTCAGAACCGCGCGATCGCGGGCTGGACGGCGACGCGCTTGCTCGCGCTCGTCAATCCATACCCCGGGCGCGTGATCACGGTGCGCCATGTGAGCGGCGACTGGTGGAGCGGCCTCACGCTCACGGATGTGCGGCTCGAGCCGGACGGCCGGTCGCCGGCGATCTCGATCGACACCGTTCGGGCGCGCTACGCATCGCTCATCCAGGTGGTGCGGCGCCGGCAGCTCGCATCGCTCGAGGTGAGCGGGCTGTCCGCGACGGCGACCCAGTCGCGGACCGGGACGTGGGATCTCTTGGCACCCTTTGCGTCGCGTCCGCCCCCGGCGGCGCCGCCTAACGCAGCAGCGCGGACCGTCTTCGCCGTTGGGCGCGTGTCGATCCGGCGTGCGGCGCTCACCGCGGTGCCGCGGGCGGACACGGCAACCGGCCGCCGACACAAGCCGTTCCGGTTGGACGACCTGCTGGTGGAGGCCCGCGACGTTCGGTTAGGCACATCCACCGCCGTCCACCTCGACACACTGCATGCGCGGGTCGACCCCGCGACACCCGGCCTCCCGCCGTTCGCCCTGAACGCGACCGGCTCGCTCGCGGACGGCCGGCTGCAATTCGCGCGCTTCACGCTGCGCGGCGGCGGCACGGTGCTCGCCGCGCACGGATCGTTCACCTTGCCCGACAGCGCGCACCCGCACCTGCGCAACGTGAACGTCGTATTCGATGCCCAACCCGTGCGCTTCGCCGACCTCTCGATTCTGGTCGCCGGACTCGCGCCGCACGAGTCGGCCACGCTGCACGTCGAGGCCCGCGGTTCCACCGACACCGTGCACGTGGCCGCTACCGCCGAGCTGGCACGCGGCGGACACGCGACGATCGGCGGTGTCATCACGACGGCCGCGGCCAACGTGCTCGACTCGCTCGACGTGCGGCTCAAGGATGTGGAGCCGCGCGCGCTCCTCGCATCCGCCACGGACACCGGAACGGTGAGCGGCACACTTCACCTGCGCGTGCGCGGCGCGCTCCTTCGAACCGCCAACGGTACCGCGGCGCTCGACCTCGCGCCCACGGTGCGATACGGCCCGTACACGCTCCGCAACCTCTCGGCGCGGGCGATAATGAATAACGGAGTGGTGCACGCCACCCTGCGCGGCACCCTGCGTCCGTGGCGGCTCGCCGCCGCCGCCACGGTGGCGCCGTTCGACACCACGCGCGCGCACGACATCCGCGCGCACGTCGTCACGTTAGGCACGCATCCGGCCGCGCTCGACTCCGCCGACCTGCACGCGACCCTGCACGCGAAGCGCATCGCGTACACGCTGCGCGCGGCCATCGCGGGCGGCCAAGCGAGCGCGGCGGGCGACGTGACGCTCGGCACGCCGCTCGCATGGCGGGTGACTAACGGAATGCTCAGCCGCGTCAACCTCGCGCGCGTGATGGGCGACACCAGCGCCGGCGCACTCACGGGGCGTTTCACGGCCGTAGGACGCGGCACCTCGCTGGCCAACGCGCTCGGCCAGGCGCGCATCCACCTCGACGCCTCCACCTACGGCGGGACTCGGCTGCGGCACGCCGATGTATCGCTCGCGATGCGCGGCGGCGCCGCGACGGTGAGCGCGAGCGCCGCGCTCGACACGGGCACCGTCGCGCTCAACGCAACCGTCACGCCGGGCGGCACGCGTCGCTCGGTGATCGTGCGCAGACTCGCGTTCGCGCACCTGGACGCGGGACGCCTCACGGGTGACACCGCACTGGCCACGGATCTGACGGGTGCGCTCACGGCTCGCGCGGCGTGGCGCGGCGGTACCGCGCCCACGAAGACACTCCAGGGCGCCGCGCACCTCACGCTCGATCGCTCGCGCGCCGGCTCGCAGCGCATCGACTCCGCCACGGCGACGGTGGCGATCCGGAACGGCGCCGCCGGCTGGCACGTGTCGGCCGCCGGACCGCACGCGGCTCTTGCGTTAGGCGGCACCGCGCGTCCGTTCCAGGCGCGGCCGGCCTTCACGATCGACTCGGGGCTCGTGCGCGGCCTGGATCTCGCCGGCTTCACCGGCCGGTCCGACCTGCATACGTCGCTCGATGCCACGCTCACCGCGCGTGTCGATGGACTCGATCCCGATTCCGCGCACTGGCGGCTCGCGCTCGCCGTTCAGCCGTCCGTGGTGCGCGGGATCGCCATCGACAGCGTCAAGTTAGGCGTAGCCCTCGACACGGGAACACTGCACCTCGCCGCCGGCGTCGCCGCGCCCGACGGCCGCGGCAACGGCACGATCGACGGCCGGCTCGTGGCCCCGGGCGCCAAGCAGAAGCTCACGGTCGCACGACTCCTCGCCGAGGCCGATCTCCGCCTCCATGCGCGCGCCGACTGGCGGCTCGCCGAGGCCCCGCCCGATACCGCGATCATGCTCGCGAGCGTCGACACCATTACTCTGCCGCGCGACTCCGGCGTCGTGGCGCTACGCCTAACGCAAGGCCGGGTTGCGATCGACTCCCTGCGCGTGCGGAGCATCCTCGGCACGCTCACCGGCTCGGGCGAGGCCGCAATTGCCGCGGCACATCGCGCCTTAGGCCCGCCGTCCGACCTGAAGCTCGTGCTCGACACGCGCGATCTCACACCCGTCGCGCAGGTCCTCGGCATCAACGTGCTCGGCGTGGACAGCGCGCGCATCGCGCTCGCCGTGACCGGCAGCGCCGATACGCCGCAGGTGCACGTCATCGCGCGCGCCCGCGGCATCGCGTACAACACCAATCGCGTCCAGGCAGTCGACGCCGACATCACGGCTGCCATTCCAGGTTTGCGCCGGCTTTCCGGAACGACGGCACGCGTCCATGCGACCGGCGCCGCGTTCGCCGGAATGGCCGCGCGCGAGCTGAACGTGAAGCTCGGACTCGCGGACAGCCTGGCCCGGGTGTCGGTCGCGACGACGCTCGAGGACGGCACCACTGCATTACTGGTCGCCGCGGCGGCGCCCGACTCCATAAAGAGCGCGCTCCGTCTCGATTCGCTCGAGATCAATCACACGAAGTATCACTGGCGCCTCGCGCACTCCGTGCCGATCACGTACGGGAGCCGCTACGCCGTGAAAGATTTCGTCCTCGCGTCCAACACGGGCCGGCGCATCGCCATCGACGGCTCGGTGGGCCGCTCCGGAGCCGAGCGCTTGACCGTGCTCGCCGACTCGGTCTCGCTGTCGCCGCTGGCGCGTGCGTTAGGCAACCCCGCGCTGACCGGCGCCCAGCTCGCCGGCCAGGTTTCGCTCACCGGCACAGCGACCGCGCCGCACCTGCACGCCGATGCGGTGGTCGTGCTGCCCAAAGCGAGCACCGACTCGGGCACCGTGCACGCGGTCGTCGATTGGACGGCGAAGCAGCTGGACATCGACGCGGCGATCACACCACGCGAGGGCCATCCGCTCACGGTGAAGGGCAATCTCCCGATCCAGTTGTCGTTCGCCCAGGGCGCGCCGATCTCCGTCGTCGAGCACGGCGCGGTAAACCTCCGCATCGCGGCCGCCGGCTTCGACCTCAAAACCATGGAACCGTTCCTCGACAAGCGAACGATCGATAAAGCGCAAGGGTCGCTCGCGATCGATGCCCGCGTCGGCGGCGTGGCCGACGCCCCGCAGCTGGGCGGCCAGCTCGCCCTGCACGACCTCACGTTAGGCCTGCCCGCCATGGGCGTGACCTACGAGAAAGGCACGATCGACGCGCATCTCGCGAACGACCGCCTCACCATCGACACTGCGGTGATGCGCTCGGGTGATGGCAGCGTGCGCCTAACGGGCAGCGTCATTCTCCGCAACCTGACGCTGGGCCAGTTCGATCTGCACGCGTCGATGCACAAGTTCCGCGCAGTGTGGTCGACCGCGTATCAGGTCGTCGCATCGGGCGCTGTGGCATTCCAGGGCACGACGAAGGCGCCGGCGGTGTCCGGCGCCCTGACCGTCGACCAGGGGACACTCGATCTTTCGGCGACCGGCTCGGGCGGCAACGCGAAACCGGTGAGGCTAACGGACGCGGAGCTCCGCTCCATCGCGGCGCGCTTCGGCATGCTGGCGGTGGCACCAGGCGGCACGCAGGAGCGACCGTTCTTCGACAAGTTGGCGCTCAATCTCAAGGTCACCACCGATCGCGACGCCTGGGTGCGCCGCCGCGCGAATCCGCAATTACAGGTCGAGCTGAGCGGCACGGTCACCGCGCGCAAGGATCCCGGCGGACCGCTGCGTTTGTACGGCACGCTCGAGCCGGTAGAAGGACGCAGCTACGTCGCGCAATTCGGCCGCCGCTTCACCGTCAGCGAAGGGGAGCTCACGTTCAATGGACCGCCGCAGCGCCTGCGCATGAACATCCAAACGCAGTACATCGTGCCGTCCACCGGCGATCCGAATGCCGCGGAGGTGACGATCAATCTCGGCGTGAGCGGCACGCCCGAGCACATCCAGCTCGTACTCAGCTCCGATCCGCAGATGAGCAACTCGGACATCATTTCGTACATCGCCACCGGCCACCCGGAAGCGGCCGGGTTAGGCATCGGCGGCAACACCACCGGCTCGTCGAATCTCGCCTTACAGGCGGGAACGTCGGTTGCCGTCAGTCAATTGCAGGGCGTGATCGAAGGCGTGGGTCAGGATCAGCTGCAGCTCGATGTGGTCGAGATTCGGCAGGACGCAGTGCGCGGCGCAACGCTGGTCGCCGGCCGCTACGTATCGCCGCGCGTCTACCTCGGCTTCGCCCAACCGCTCGGCTTCGGCCAGGCGGCCACGAACCAGTTGAACCGCAACCTGTATCCCGAGGCGCAGGTCGAGTACAACGCGTTCAAGTGGCTCCTCATGCGTCTCGAGGGAGGCGTGGCCGACATGCGCTTCCTGCTGCGCTCGCGGTACTCGTACTAACGGTGCGGCACCGGCGACTCCTGCTCGCGCTCGCGGCCGCGCCGCTGTGCTCGGTCGCCGCGCCGCGTCCCGCCGCCGCGCAGCATGCGCCGATGGTCCTCCCCGCCGGGACGCGCGTGCAGTCGATCGATTTCCGCTGGCTCCATGATCACACGCTCACCGCCGACGACCTCCGGCAACAGATCGCGACCAACGCGCCCGAGCCCGAGGGCATTTTCGGCAAGGTGCTGGACTTCCTCTTCCGGCGCGAACGGCCGCCGATGCCTGACTTCGATCCGCTCGAGCTCGAGCGCGACGCGGTGCGCATCCGCGACTACTACGAGCAGCGCGGCATTCTGCACACCAACGTCGGATTCGAGGTGAAACCCGACACGAGCACGCGCCGCGCCAAGGTCACCTTCGTGATCGATGAGGGCAAGCCCACGCTCTTACGAAGCGTGCAGATAGCGAACGGCGACAGCGCGGGCGTCGACTCGACCACGCCTCTGCCCCCCGAGATCATCCGCGCCGCGCATCACGCCCTCGCTCCCTCGCAGAACCACCGCTTCGGCTCGATCGAAGCCGGCACCGCCGAACGACGGACGCGCACCGCGATGCGCAACCTGGGCTACGCATTCAGCCGGGTGTGGTCGCGGACGCTCATCGACACCACTGCCGACACGGCCACGTTCGACCTGCGCCTGAGACCCGGACCGCGTGCGCACATCGCGCGCATCGACGTCACCGGAAACGATCTGCTGAGCGACCACATCATCGAGCGCGAGCTCCCGTTCCGCATCGGCGACTATTACACCGCTTCCGAGCTGTCGAAGGGACGCCGCGCCATTCAAGGCCTGGATCTCATTCGCGAAGCGCGAGTCGAGCTCGCGCCCGGACAGAAACCGGACACCGCAGTCGGCATCGACGTCGCCGTCACCGAACAGCCCGTGCACGTGATCACCGGTGAAGCCGGCTACTCCTCGGAGGACGGTGCCACCGGGCAAGTCGTGTGGACGCACCGCAACTTCACCAACGATGCGCGCACGCTGACCACGTCGTTAGGCACGTCGACGGCATGGCTGGCCGTGGACCAGAACCCCGAACGGTTCGTCCGCGGCGTGGCGACGCTCAAGCAGCCGTACGTGTTCATCCCCGAGCTCTCGGCGCTGCTCAGCCCGTTCGCCGAGTACCGCGACGACTTTCGCGACCGCTCGTGGGCCATCGGATCGGACGCCACCCTGCTCTATCGGTTAGGCCCGATCCTCCTGCTGTCGGGCAAGTACAGCTACTCGTCGCGGCACGTGCTCCAGTATCGCAACGGCGACTTCTCATCCGGCCGCATCGACTTTCTCACGCTGTTGGCGCAGAACGCCCTGCTCGGTTCGCTGCACACCACGGTCCAGCGGAGCACGCTCACGTTCGACGCGACCCTCGGTACCCTCGACAACGTCAACGCGCCGCGGAACGGCATCGTGCTGCGACCAAGCATCGAGCTCACGGCCGGCAGCGCACTCAACACGGTGGAGTACACGCGGCTCGATGTCACCGGCGCCGCGTACCATCCGATCAACCGGCGCGTCGGCATCGCGATCCGGTTCAGCGCCGGCCGGTTGTACCCTCGGGGCAAGAGCCTTCTGTTAGGCGGCAGCGATTCGACGCTCAAGTTCCTCGAGCTGCGCGACGTCGCCTTCACCGCCGGAGGCTCCGCCGACGTGCGCGGCTGGAGCAGCGGACTCTTGGGCCCCAAATTTCCTGACCTGCGCTTCGACATCCGCGGCACCGACACGACCGCCGTCGCGAGCGGCTACGTGCCCATCGGCGGCCTCGCTCGCATCGCGGGCACGTTCGAGCTCCGCATGCCGTTTCCCGGGTTAGGCGACAACTGGGGCACGCACGTGTTCGTCGACGGCGGCCGCGTATGGACGCCCGACGAGCGCTTCAAGACGAGCTTCACCCTGCCGGGCGACGACCGCTTCTTCACGTCGGTGGGAACAGGAGTCGACTACAACACCGTGATCGGCGCCGTTCGCGTGTCGATCGGCTACAAGCTCAATCCGTCGCTCGACGACGTGCGCGATCCGCAGAAAGTGCTCGACGCCATCATTGCCGGAACGCCGATCACGGCCGTCCCCACGGAGTGGTGGCGACGATTCCAGATTCACCTCGCGCTCGGCACGGCTTTTTAGTGAGCGTTGGAGTTGCTGTTTCCGGCAACAGCGGGAAGGGGGAAGCGCTCGCTGTCGCTCGCTGGGGGAAGCGCTGCGCTGAGGGAAGCGGCGGCGACGCCGCCTGAGGGACAGGAACAACATCAATGGTCTGCGCCACGTGAGTGCCATGCGCGAGGCCACCTTCGTCGAGAGACCACTGATGTCCTTCCTCTCCCTCAGGCGGCGTCGCCGCCGCTTCCCTCAGCGCAGCGCTTCCCCCAGCGAGCGACAGCGAGCGCTTCCCTCTTCCCTCTGAGTCTTCGACCAGAAACTCAAGCTCGCTCTCCGAGAACACGCTGGCGGCCGCCTGCGCCCGTGTGCAGTTTCCTGCGCCGAGCGTTCGACACCGCGATTCCTTCCCGACCTTTGCAGAGGCTCGTCATGACGCGCTGTTCCACCTGCGCCAGTCTCGTCGCGTTCACCATCGCCCTCGCGGCCGGGATGATTCCGGTTCGTGCCCAGGGCGACCTGCACGGCCTAACGCCGGGCCGCGATCCACGCCAACCCATCGACTCCGCGTACACGGCGAAGATCAAAGAGTACACCACGGAGCCGTTCTTTACGTCGCCGCTCGTCGATTACCTGCCCGCATCGAGCACCGTGCCCACACCCAAGGCTGTGTTGGGCGACATCGCGGGCGCGCGCAACAACCTGCCGTACTCGTCGCAGGTGTACGAGTACATGCGCATGCTCGCGAAAGCGAGCCCGCGCGTGCGCGTGTGGTCCATCGGCACCACGGAGGAAGGCCGCGAGATGATCGCCGTCGGCATCGCGTCCGAGGAGATCTGGAAGAATCTCGATCGCAACAAGGCGAACCTCGCCAAGCTCGCGGACCCGCGCACGATCGGCATGAACGACTCCGCCGCGGCGAAGCTCATCCCCGAGACGGTGCCGGTCTACTACATCACCGGCACGATTCACTCGACGGAGTCGGGCGCGCCTACGGCGCTCATGGAGCTCGCGTATCGCCTCGCGGTGGACGAGAGCCCCTACATCGCGAACATCCGCGACCATCTCATCACGCTCATCACGCCGATCGTCGAAGTGGATGGACGCGATCGGTTAGTCGACATCGTGCGCTGGCACATGGCGCACCCGAACGACACGCCGCTGCCGCTCATCTATTGGGGCCACTACGTCGCACACGACAACAATCGCGATGCGATGGGTGTGACGCTCAAGCTCACGCAGAACGTGATGAACACCTACGTCGCCTGGAACGCGCAGGTGCTGCACGATCTGCACGAGTCGGTGCCCTTCCTCTACGACAACACCATCGGCGACGAGCCCTACAACGCGTGGATCGATCCACTACTCGCCAACGAATGGCAGATGATCGGGTGGAACAACGTGCAGGAGATGACGCGCTTCGGGATGCCGGGCGTGTTCGCGCACGGCGATTTCGACACGTGGTCGCCGGGTTACTTGATGTTCATCGCCGCGCTGCACAACGGCATCAGCCGGCTCTATGAGACGTTCGGCAACGGCGGCACCGCGGAGACGCTCGAGCGCACGCTTTCGTCGGACGAGACCGCAAAGACGTGGTACCGGCAAGACCCTCCGTTGCCGCACGTCAAATGGTCGCTCCGCGACAACAACAACTACGAGCAGACGGGCTTGCTCGTGTCGCTCGAGTATTTCGCCAACAACCGCCAGCTCTTCCTCGAAAACTTCTACACCAAGGCCAAGCGGTCCATCCTCAAAGCGACGACCGAGGGTCCCGCGGCGTACGTCTTGCCGGCCGACGACCACCGGTTAGGCGCACAAGCGGAGTTGCTTCGGGTGATGCAGCGGCAGCACGTGGAAATTTCCCGTGCGACGGCGCCGTTCACGGTGCAGGTGCCCGCGTCGCACGGCGCGCCGGCCGCCGGCCACGCCCAACGCGGTGCGCGCGCCCGCGGCGCCGACACCGCAACCGCGGGGCCCAAGACCGAAGGGCGCACGTTCCCCGCCGGCAGCTACATCATCCGCATGGATCAGCCGTACTCGCGCATCGCGGATGCGATTCTCGATTACCAGTACTGGTCGCCGGACGATCCGCAGAAGCATCCGTACGACGACACCGGCTGGACCTTCCCGGAGGGATTCGGCGTCGCGTGCGTGCGCGTGGTCGACACGACGGTGCTGCACGCCCCGATGACCCGCGTCACGGGTGAGGTGGCGACGCCGGGCGGCGTGCGCGGCTCGGGCTCGACGTTCGCGATCGACAACACCGGCGACAACGCGCTCATCACGCTCCGCTACCAGCTCAAGTCGGCCGACATCCGCGTGGCCGAGCAATCGTTCGACGCAGCGGGGCGGCATTTTGCGCGGGGGTCGATGCTCGTGAGCGGCGTGAGCCGCGGCGACCTGGATCAGGCGGCCGCTGCGTTAGGCATCCAGGTCATCGGCCTCGCCGCGGCGCCTGACGTAAAGATGCATCCGGCCCGCGCGCCGCGCATCGCCATCGTGCACCCGTGGGAAGGCACGCAGACCGAAGGCTGGTGGCGCCTCGCGTTCGATACGCAGCACGTGCCGTACGAGTACATCAGCACACAGGACGTCGCCGCCACCGCGGACTTGAGCGCCAAGTACGACGTGCTCGTGTTCCCGCCCGCGGGCTATAGCATCAACGCGATCATCGCCGGCATGCCGATGTGGCGAAATCCCATGCCATGGAAAACGACGCCGGAGACGCCCAACATTGGCCGGCTCGCGTCGACCGACGACATCCGGCCCGGGTTGGGCTTGACCGGTGTCGCGCACCTGCAGGCCTTCGTGAAGAACGGGGGCCTGCTCATCACGGCCGGCGACATTTCGGATCTCGCCATGCAGGTGGGTCTGACGAACGGCGTGAGCAGTGAGAGCCCGCGCTCGCAGGAAGTGGTGGGCAGTCTCTTGCGGACGCGCCTCGTGGATGCCGCGAGCCCGATCGCCTACGGCATCAAGGACAGCCTGGCCGTGTACAGCGACGATGGCGAGAGCTACGGCGTGAGCAACATGTACGGCGGCCGCGGCCGGCGGCGCCGGTTAGGCGGCGAGAGCGTGACGCGCGAGACGGGCCGCGGCACCGCGGACGAGTCCGAGACCGTGCAGGGCCGTCCGCCACTCACGCCAGACGAGCAGGCTCCCATTGAGCCCCACGTAGAACCGTGGCAGGCGGCGCCCATCACCGACGAGCAGATGCGCAACGCGCTCAACGTGATTCCGCCCGACCAGCGTCCGCGCGTGATTCTGCGCTACGCGGACGAGAGCAGTCTGCTGGTGTCGGGGTTGCTCGATGGCGGGCGCGACATCGCCGACCGCGCCGTCGTGATCGACGCGCCCTCGGGCAAGGGACACGTGGTGCTGTTCGCCACCAATCCGGTGTACCGGGGCGAGACGATCGCCAGCTACACGCTGGTGTTCAACGCGATCCTGAACTGGGACGCGCTGAACGCGGGCCGCGTACTGGACCAGCGTTAGGCTATGTCAGGCAGCGGCTGCGCCGTTGAACCGGCGCAGCCACCGCCAGTGGACGCCAAAGAGCACGATGGACACGATGAGCATCAGCCCGCTCGTGACCAGGCTCTTCTCGCTCTCGTACCGCACGCTCGCGAGTCGCTGCTTGACCAGACCATCGTACTCCGAGTGCAACGCGGCGTCGGGCACGGTGTCCGGGCGCGCCATGCCGGCCCGCATCTCCATCTCGTTCCGTTGGGCGCGCTCGGCCTTGAACGCGTCGAAGGAAGACAGCGATTCGCCGAACATGCTGCCCGATTCGAGCGGGTGGGCCCGATCGAACGTCGTCCCGAGGAGCGACGAGATTGTCACCAAGCCGACGATGATCGCCAGCAGGCACACACTGTAGCCGTAGAATTGGGCCATTCGGTTAGGCTTTTCCACGTTGTCTCCACGAAACACGAGTGTGGCGGCCATGAAGAACCAAGCCGCGGCGAGCATGAGCAGCGGCGTTGCCCCGATGAGCCGCAGCCATAGCGGGAGTCCGAGGTTGTCGCCGGCGACGCCGACGACGTTCAGTGTACCCATGACGTGGGAATGGTTCGCGAGTTGGGCGGCACGAGCGAGCGGGCGCGGCAAATATGCGCCGACCGGCCGGCGTTAGGAAGAGTGTGCGACCCGGTTGCCCGTCCGGTAGACTAACGACCAGGCAAACAGCCCGATAGCGCTCGCACGCCCTCCCGGATCTCGTGCGGCGTCACGCCGCCATACCCAAGGATGAGCCCGCCGCGTTCGGGCGGCCCGAAGTAGCAGCTGGAAAGCGGTGTGACCAGGATTCCCTTCGCCGCCGCCCGCTGGGCGACCGCTTCATCGCTCACGCCCGGCGGCAGCAGCACCGCCAGGTGCAGCCCCGCCGCCGCGCCGACCACCTCGAGCCGCTCACCCGCCTCTGCTCGAATCGCATCGACCAGCGCCTGGCGCCGCTCCATGTACACCATCCGCATCCGCCGGATGTGCCGCGCGAAATGTCCGTCGCGGATGAAGTCGTTGACGACAGCCTGAAACAGCGTCGATGAAAACACGTCCGACGCGTCGCGCATCGCCGCGAACGCCGGAACCAGGTCTTTCGGCACCACCACGTAGCCTAACCGCAGCGCGGGAAACAATACCTTGCTGAATGTGCCGACATAGATCACGCGCGCGTCGGCATCCATGCTGTGCAGCGACGCGATCGGACGGCTGTCGTACCGGTACTCGCTGTCGTAGTCATCCTCGATGATCCACGACCCGACGTGCGACGCCCAATCGAGCAGCGTCATCCGCCGGGTGGCGCTCATCGTCACGCCTAACGGATGCTGGTGCGACGGCGTGATGTACACGGCCCGCGCCGACGGCGACGCGCGCGTGCCGCGAGCGACGTCGAGGCCCTCTTCGTCCACCGGCACAGGCACCATACGGGCCCCCGCGGCGAGAAGCGCCTGCCGCGCGCCGGGATATGCCGGATCCTCCACCCACACGGGATCCCGCGCGTCGAGCAGTACACGCGCCGTGACCAACAAGCCTTGCTGCGACCCGGTGGTCACCATCACCTGCGACGCGTCGCACCGCACCGCGCGCGCAGCGCCCACGTACTCGGCGATCGCTTCGCGCAGCGACTGATCGCCCATCGGATCGCCGTACGCCATCATGCCGCGCGTCACCCGGCGGGCATGCCGGTTCACCAGCCTCGCCCACACCGCCGATGGAAACTGATCCAGCGCGGGAAGGCTGATGCGGAAGGCACCCGGATTGCCTAACCAGGACTGGTCGGTCTGGAAAATCGTCCCCGCCAGGCGCGACGTGCGCCGCGGACCGCCTCCGTTAGGCGAACGCGCGGCGGCGTGGCGCGCGGCCGGCCGGCCGATGAGCGGCACCCGCTCCGGAATCGATCGCGCCACGCACGTCCCTGCCCCCACGAACGACTCGAGGTACCCCTCGGCGTGCAGCTGCTCGTACGCGCCCAGCACCGGAATGCGCGACAGGCCAAGCTCGGTGGCGAGCTGGCGCGTGGACGGAACACGCTGACCCGGCCGCAGCTGGCCGGTCAGAATCGCCGTCCGAAACCACTCGTACAGCTGTCGATAGATGGGTGTCCGCCGCCGCGCGTCGATCGCGACCGGCGGGACGAAGCCCGGCGCCAAACGTGGCATGAGTGCACTCCCAAGTGGCCATATCATTTTGCATGGAAGCGGCTATTGAGGCAAGCCACTCGGCCCCCTACCCTCAAGCATGAACCGGCGTGCGCCGCCCCGGCGCATGCCTAACGACAGCCGCGGGGGGCGAAGGATGGCGAAGGTCGTCACAATCGGGTGGTGCATCGCCGGATGCGCGTTCGCGGCAAGCGGCTCGCCCGTCCGCGCTCAGGTAGACAGCGCGCCGCCCTGCGCGCAGTCCTGCCCCGTGCAGCGGCAGTCCGTGGACGATGCGTGGTGGACCGGTCCGATGATCGCACCGGGCGCCGGCACGCTCACACCCGGCCACTTTCTCATCGAGCCGTACTTTTACGACGTGAACGCCGGGCGCGCACACAGCTACGGCAATCTCACGTACATCCTGTACGGGCTCGTCGATGGCCTGACGATCGGCACGTCGCCGACCGCCGGCTTCAACACCGTGGGCGGGGCGCCGAGCAGCTCGGGCATTGGGTTCGGCGACATGAGCGCGATCGCGCAGGTCCGCCTCCTGCGCCGCCATCCCGACAGCTGGCTGCCCGCGACGGCCTTCAACGTGACCGAAACGTTCCCTACCGGACGCTACGACCGGCTCGGCGCGCGCCCGAGCGACGGATTCGGCAGCGGCGTCTACACCACGACGCTGTCGCTCTATACGCAGAGCTACTTCTGGATGCCTAACGGGCGAATCCTGCGGATGCGCGTCAACGTCTCGCAGGCCTTCTCGAGCACCGCCGGCGTGAGCGGTGTGAGCGTCTACGGCACCGACGACGCATTCCGGGGAATCGCGACGCCCGGCGCGGCGTTCGCGGCGGATGTCGCATGGGAGTACAGCCTCACGCGCAGCTGGGTGCTCGCGCTCGAGTTCAACAACCGGTATCAGGCGGCGACGCGCGTGCGCGGGATCGAACGTGCCGACTCCAGCGGCTCGGCGGCGCCCGCGCGATTCGCTGCACCGGCCTCAGATGCCTTTGCGATCGCGCCGGCCGTCGAGTACAGTTGGACGCCCAACTTGGGCGTTCTGCTCGCCATGCGCGTGATCCCGCAGGGTCACCACACGACGCGCTCGATCACGCCGGTCATCGCGATCAACATTCTGCGCTGAACCAACCGCATCGCGCGACAACACGCGCCGCGCGCCCGCCTGAACGTCGCTCAGTTAGGCAGTCGCGACGGCCGGCAGGGCTTCGCAGTGGTCGCGACGTTGCTCGACGGCAGGCTGATCTGCCACCCGGCGGAGGCCGCCGGCACGAACAACTCGGTCGAGGGTCGCGCCTGGAACGATGGTGTGTGAGACGGCCAAGTCCCGAGGCGGATCGCTTGCACGTTGCTCCAGGCAGTCGTGCTCGTGTCGCTCGAACCATCCGCGTTCTCGCCGATGACCAGGAACTTTGCGCTGGCCGGAAGCGTGAAGCAGGTCTGCGCGGTCGCAATTGTTCCAAGATCCAAATGCCACAGCCCGCCCGGCGTGTTGGGCTGCGGTCTCGGAAACAGGAGCACGTCCAGCGAATCGCACGTACCCGAGGCACACGTCTCGTTCGTGACTAAGAGCGTGACTTCGGCCCGCGGCGCAACCGACGACGAGCACGCGACCGCGGCGATAACCAGCACCGGCCCAAACAGACGGACGAGTGACATGATGGTGTCCTGGAGAGGTAGCCAACCATGCGATGCAACCGCCCGTTCTGTCAAGGCGACGACCGCCCCGTAAGGCGCGCCTAACTACTCGGCGCGCAGCGTCTCCAGTGGGTCCACCGACATCGCGCGCCGGGCTGGAACGAAACACGCCACCGCGTCACGGCGAGCAGGACGAGCGGCACCGCCACGCTCCCGCTATTGCGCGCGTTTGATTCCTATTTGCTCCAGGCCGGGAAATCGTTGATGGTGCTTGGCGGCGTGATTTGCTGGAGGCCAACGCCGTCTGCCTGCATCGTCCAGATACCGAACGATCCGCCGCGAGCGCTTGTGAATGCGATCTTGCTCCCGTCGCCCGACCAGCTGGGCCCGTCGTCCGGCCCCCCGTTGCTCGTTAGGAACATGAAGTTGGAGCCATCGGTGTTCATCACGCCGACGTGCTCCTGCCCGCCAAGGCCGCGGGCGAACGCGATGTGAGCGCCGTCCGGCGACCACGATGGGTTGGCGTCGTAGACGGTGTCCGGGCTCAATCTTTGGGCGTTGCTGCCGTCCGCATTCATGACCACGAGATAGCTGATCTCGGGAGTCACGCGCCTGCCAAACACGATCTTCGTGCCATCCGGCGACCATGCCGGATGGTCATCCACCACCGTGTCCATCGTGAGCTGCACGAGATCGGATCCGTCAACGTGCACGACCCAGATGTGCAAGAAGTTCGCCGAATCAGCCATCGAAAACGCGACGCGCGATCCATCGGGCGACACCGCCGGACTGGTCTTCTGGCGCGGGTCGTTCGTAATCGTCGTTAGGCCGGATCCGTCGCGATTCATGATTGCGATCTGCGGTGTGCTTTCACCGTGCGTGAGAAAAATGATGTGCGCGCCATCGCTCGGCCACGAGGGAAACTCATCGGCAACGTCAGGAGAGTTCGTCAGATCGATCTCGCCCGTGCCGTCCGAATTCATCACCCAGATGTCGTCGAACCCGGTCGTATCACCGCGGGCGAACGCGATGATGCCGTGCGCATCGAGTGGCGCCGTGCTGCACGCGAAAACGAATGCAAGCGAGTCTACGGTGTTCGACCGAATACGGGTCTGCTGCGTGAGCGGCTGAGAGGACGTGCAGTTGGCCGCGACTCCGCTCACCGCGACCTGGTGTTCGCCAGGGGTGAGAAGAGGAAAAACTGAATAGCTGCCGGCCTCGATCTTGACCGGCGTCAACGCATCCACTGTTACGGTCACTCCGGCGGCCGGCACGTCGGTGCCGGACATTTCGATTTGTACGACGAGTGCGCCTGGGGTCGGCGCGACCGTGTTCGTTGCCCCGCACGCGAGGCTGGATAGCACGGCGCCTATGGACACGGCCGACACCGTGTTGCGCTTGAGTGCGGCTCGCCAATGCCTAACGATTTTCATGGCCAGAATATCGGCCACGGCGACGCCGCGTGCAACCGGATCGCATGTTCGCGGGGCCGCCCTGGGCTCATCGACCTACGCGGTGATATCGGACCGAACCACAGAGCGACAGATGCGCCAACCGCCCGCCGCACGAGATCCCTCCGTTAGGATCCCGAACCAGGGATCTCGCCCGTGCGCCACGCACAGAAATAGCCTTGCGCATGGGCATATGGTTTCGGTTGATCGGTCGACACGCCCAAGCCTCCATCGATCCATCGACCGGTGAAGCTCATCGAGTCCGAGCGAAAGACATCGAGGATCACACCGGCGTCGGTGGAACGGGAATACGAATTCCCGAAAAGAAACGACAGGCGCCGATCGGAGCGGTAGTAACGTATGGTGACGCCGGGATCGTCTTCGGAGCGTGATGAGAGCGGTGTGATAGCACTCTCGCCCCCCGGAAAGTGAAACAGGGAATCTGTCCAGCCAAACATTGGGAAGTGCTTGTGGTCGCAGCGACCGAAGCACCCGCTCGCGTGGAACAAGCTATCGGTAAATCGCAGGGACAAGCGGCCGTGGCTCAGCGTGTCTGAGACGCGCACGCCGGCGGTGGCAATGACAAGTACATCGTAATCGCCCACCAAGCTCTCGATCGTGAAGGCCGGATCGAGTTGAGGAGCTTGGTTCGGATCACCAGCGCGCGAGCGGCCCGAATCTGGCCGGTCGAACTCTTCCTCATTCCATCGCCGATCGCGAGTGACTGGTGCGCATCGGCGGTTGGGCGCCGCGGATGCATGCTGCGCGACGAGACCAGGCGCAGCCGCAGGCAGCAAAGCGAGCATCGTCCACACGAGGCGTCGCATTGTGCTCCTCATACGTACTCCCCGCCGTGGCCAACCCGGCAGCACAAGAATCTGCATCCTGACCTGTCCGCCGTGCCTAACAGCGCGTTCCTAACATTAAGGCACATCAACCTGAGAAGGCACGAAGGAGCATTCTAAACGAGCTATCGAACACCATCTTGAGCGTAAATTCGCCAGCATGCTCGTGGGAATCGCTCACGACGAACAGATGGTTTGAGCAGTCACTGCCCTAGACGAGCAAGACATACGCGGCTGATCGCGCACGTGCGCGGTTCCGGTGACGCGGCTAACGACAGCCGAGCGCGCCGCACCCCTGGCGCCTAACTGGCGGAGGCGCTAACTCCTGGGTGATGGGCTGCAGACCGCCACCGTGAGGAGGCGCCGATGATGATTACGATGTGGCCGGCCGTATGGTTGATATGGCTCGGCTCCAGCCTGAACGCAAGACCGCTCCTAACCTTGCCCGTGCGGCCGGATCCGCGCGGCGTTATTGCGTCCCGAGACACTGACCGCCTCGCGCTCGCGGCCCCGGCTCGCTGGGACTCATTAATGCTCGGCGACACCGCCCGCGTCATGGTGAGTAACCCGAGCGGATCTGCACGCCCATCGGCCGACAATCACGTTCGCTGGTCGGTGTTCAACACGAACGTTGCCACGATCGACTCGGCGGGACTGCTTCACGCCATTTCGTTAGGCACAGCGACGGTGGTCGCCCGCACGGAGCAGGGCGTGCTCTCTCATCAAGTGACCGTCGCCCCCTATCACTTCATCAAAATCACGACCGGCATGTCGGGTTCGTGTGGCCTTACGTCGCAGGGCAATGCGATCTGCTGGGGTGAGTGGGATCGCCCCGTGTTCGATCCGAGATCGGGTGCCCTGCCGACGCGTGCAAACGGCCCTCCTCTCGCCGCGATCAGCATCGGCATGCTGTACAGCTGTGGTCTCGACTTCGGGGGCGCCCTCCACTGCGCGGGCCAGAATTCCGGCGGTCAACTCGGA